>CAYZTZ010000056.1:0-20420 GCA_964481255.1 uncultured Acidobacteriota bacterium
CCTATATACCTTGGACTGGAGCGCCATGGCGGCTTCCACGTCCGGGAGCAACCCCAGGATATGCACCTCTTCCGAGCTTGTGATTTCCATCCCGGGAATTACTTCCAGCCCCGCGGTTTTTCCGGCGCGCTGGACCGCCGCGGCGTTCTCGGCGGAGTTGTGATCGCAGACGGCGATTGAATCCAGCCCTGCGTCGACGGCCGCGCCGACCAATGCCGCCGGATGCATGTCCAGTTCGGCGCAGGGCGAGAGGCACGTGTGGATGTGCGTATCCACCATGAACACCTTCAGACGGACCTCCTTCCGCGAATGCCCAGCCCGTAAAGGATGCCGGCCGCCTCAAATGCGGGAAGCGGAGTCGAGATGATCGGAATCCCGTTTTCCTCCGCTTTGGCGACGGTATCCGCCTCCGGCTGCCGCCCGTTCACCAGGACGATCGCCGCCAGCCCGTTCAGCTGGGCCACCGCCACGATGTTCACATGCTTTTGCAGAGTGACCCAGACGTCCCCTTCCCGGCTGTTGGCCATGACATCCGAAAGCAGATCCGAAGCATAGCCGCCCTGAATCTCCCGATCCGCGGCGGCCTGTCCGGCCATCAGGGTCCCCTCGATTTCCTTTGCGGCCTCAGCGACGTTCACCGTTGACCTCCCATGCCCAACCTTTGAGTCTTGACGAGATTGGACAATTCTTCGATACGGGTTTCGAGATCTTTTTGCCAGAAGAAGACACAGGAAGTCTTCTCGGCTTCTCCAAGCACCACATCCTCGGCGAAAGCGCGGCACGAAGGAGCGCCGCAGGCGCCGCAATCGATCTTCGGAAGATCCGCGAAAATCCGGTCCCGTTCCTTCATCTTCTGGATGGCCTTTGCGATATCCTCGTCCAAAGGCCTCAGAGGCCGGCCCGCAAGGTCGTCGTCCATCAGGAACTCCTTCCTTCGATAGGCGGCTTCCACGCGGGTGCGGTCCACCGTGCGCTCGGAAGGCAGCTTTTGCTGAAGCTTGATAGCCTTGGCCCTCGCCAGATAGGGATTTTCCACTGTAAGGCATCCTCCGACGCAGCCCTCCGGGCACGCGTGACATTCTATATACTGGTACTTACGCAGCCGTCCCTTTTCGACGTCGTCCAATATCCGCATCACATTGGCAAGCCCGGCCACCGACAGAGTATTTTCCGCTGGGAGCGAGAGGGGAAAGGTGCCCATGTAGGACCAGCTCAGGCCGAAGGCCGATTCCACCGGATCCGGCTCCTGCGCGCCATTCTGAACTTTCGAGAGGGCCGCCGCGAGTGTCTGGAACAGGTCGCTGATCGATACTGCCGCGTCCAGGTAGGATTTCTGCATCCCGGGGTGTTCAAGGATGGCGACGATTTTGGCCGGACACGGCGTGATGTATACGGCGCCGATTTTTTCCAGGGGAAGACCGGTTTCCCGGGACTTTCGGTATTTAGCCTCCCGGGCGGAGATTTCTCTGGGCGCAAGGACCGGCAGGAGCTGATCCACCAGTTCGGGATACTTCACCTGCACCAGCCGGACCACGGAAGGGCAGAATGGAGAGATCAGCGGATATTGCCCGCGGTACTCGTTTAAAAAAATCTCCATGGCGATCGTCACCGCATCGCATGCGGGGGACACGCTTTCGACGTCATCGAATCCGCACTGTTTGAGCGCCGCATGGATCATGAAGGGGGAAACATCCGGGTCGAACTGGGAGTAAAGGGCCGGGGACGGGATGGCTACCTTGTATCGGAATTTGGACAGGTCCGCCATCTGGTCCGTCAGAGGAACGATCGCCGACCTCGGACAGACGCGGATACATTCTCCGCAATCGATGCAGCGGTCGGCGAGTTTGACCGCCCGCCCCTTGCGGATGCGCACGGCGTCGGTCGGGCAGGCCCGCATGCAGGACATGCATCCGTCACACATCTCGGTGTCAAAGCGCAGGGAATGCTGATAATGGGCAGCCATGTCGTGACCTCATGCGGCCTGCCGCACGCGAATATGCAGCCGCGTGCCCCGGCCCACCTCCGATTGAATTTCAAATTCGTCGGCGTTTCTCTTGATGTTCGGCAACCCCATCCCCGCGCCGAATCCCATCTCCCGCATCTCCGACGTCGCCGTGGAGTAGCCTTCCTGCATTGCCAGCCCGATGTCGGGAATTCCCGGTCCCTCGTCCTCGACATGCAGAGTCACCGCATCTGGGCTGACGCTGAGCGAGATGGTTCCGCGCGAGGCGTACATCACCAGATTCATTTCCGCCTCGTAGGACACGATTGCGACCCGCCGAACCACGGCAGGGTGGACGCCGAGACGCTTAAGCGTGTCCTTAATGGACGTTGAGACCTTGCCGGCATTGGGGAAATCTCTTCCAAGCACATAGTAAACACTCTCGAATGCCTCGGGCATTATCGACTCTCTCTGAGTGCCATATAGAGACGCCCGGCGGCATCAAACATTCTGAGCGCCGTTCCTAAAACCGGAATTCCGGATTCCCTTGCCAGGGAGAGAATCTCATCCCCGGGTCTCTTCCCGCGCACAAAAACGACTCCGCAAAGGTCCGCCACAATCGCGGTCCGAATGACTTGAGGGCTGAGCAGGCCGGTGAGAAGGAGCGTTCCCGGCTTGCTCAGGGCCAATACATCACTGAGCAGGTCCGCCGCCCCGATCGCTTCCACCTTGATCGAGAAGTCCTCTCCATGGAACACTTCCGCCTCGAGAAGATCGCGGACTTTTGCGAGCGTGAGCGGCTGTGGGCCCATCGTCGGTCACCTGAAGCGTTGTTTTGATTATGGCGCGGCTCGTCTCAGCGAGCCGTTGCCGTTCTGAGTTCGCCCGATAACGAGCTTGCCCTTGCGGATGACCCGGACCTCGGGAATCTTTCTGGCGGGGCAGGATTCCCAGCAAAGGCCGCAACCCGTGCACTTGGTTCGGTCCACGTAAGTGGCCTTGTGCCGCACGTGCACGCGGAAATTCCCCACAAACCCTTCCACCTTTTCCACGACGCTGGAGGGCATCAGCTTGATGTTCGGGTGCTTGCCCACCTGCGTCATCTTGGGAGTCAGAATACAGGCGGCGCAGTCCAGAGTCGGGAAAGTCTTGTCGAAGAGAGCCATGTGCCCGCCGATGGAAGGCTCCTTTTCGACCAGGTAGACCGTCCGCCCCGAGTCCGCGATATCGAGCGCCGCCTGAATTCCCGCGATCCCGCCGCCGACCACCAGGGCCGCGGGATTGACGGGTACGGTCTTATGAGGCAATTCCTGGAGACTCGATGCCTTGGAGACCGCGCCCGCGAGGAGAGCCTTGGCCTTTTCGGTCGCGGCGTCCGGATCCACGGTGACCCAGGAACAATGCTCCCGGATGTTTGCCATCTGGAAAAGATAGCGGTTGACGTGGGCCCTCTCGCAAGCCCCGCGGAAGGTCGGTTCGTGCATCAGCGGAGAACAGGAGGCGACGACAATGCGGTCCAGATTGTAATTCTTGATATCCTCCTCGATCAATATCTGGCCGGGATCCGAACACATGAATTTGTAGTCCCGGGCCACCACCACGTCGGGCAGGGTCTTGGCGAACTCCGTAACCTTGGTCACGTCGACCTTGCCGGAGATGTTCGTGCCGCAGTGGCACACATAGACGCCTATTCGTGTTGCCATCATGCCTCCTTGACAAGTCCCGTTAAGAGCGGCGCGGGCGAGAGCAGTTCGCTTCCTATGAGGAGATCCTTCTCCGGAACGCCGAGTGCAACGCCGAGAAGCTGGGTGAAATAGAAAACGGGGAGAGCGAACCGGGTTCCGTATTCCCTGTTGACCTGTTTCTGGTAGCATTCGAGGTTGATCTGGCACAGCGGGCAGGTCGTGACGACCAGGTCCGCGCCCTTATCCACCGCACACTTCAGGAGATTCCTTACCATTTTCAGCGCCACCGGGTTGTTCGATATGATGAGCGAGGCCCCGCAGCACTGCGTCTTCAAGGGGTATTCAATCGGCTCCGCCCCGGTTGTGGAAATGAGATTCTCCAGAAAATCAGGGTTTTCAATATTGTCTTCCCGGCCCATCCTGGGGCGCAGTATCTGGCACCCGTAGTAGGGAGCGACGCGCAATCCGTTCAGGGAGCGGACCACGCGCTTTCGAATGGCCTCAAACCCCACGTCCTTTACAAACACGTCCACAAGATGGAGGACCTTTCCCCTGCCGCTGAATTGCAGTCCGTCCTCCTTCAGGGCGAGGTTGATATGCTCGTATAAGTCCGCGTCCGTTTTCAGGCGGGTGTTGGCCTCCAGCATATTCTTGTAGCACGCGCTGCACGGAGCCACGATGTCCAGTCCCGTCTTTTCCGCAATGGCAAGGTTTCGCGCGCAAAGCGTGAGAGCGAGGATTTCGTCGATGTGGAAGTAGGCGGTTGCGCCGCAGCAGTTCCAATCCTCGAGCTCGACCAGCTCCAAACCGAGCTTTTCCGCCGTCCGCCGGGCGGAGACGTCGTAGCTCTGCGCCGTTGTTTCCAGCGAACACCCCGGGAAATAGCTGTATTTCATTGTTCAACCCCTAGTGGAATGATCCTGTTGAGGACTCTTCGAAAGTTCCGGATTCTCTTCACCTTCTTCGGGATCACGGCCATGCGCCCTTTCTGAAACAGGTGGAGGCCCATGGCCATGTTGTCGATCATTCCCTGTATCCCGTATTTGAAAATGAACGACGGCGCGAGGCCGGGCTCGTAAGATTTCCCGGTCTTCACCACTATTTGAACGAATCTCCTGGAAAAATCAGGGCCGATGACGCCTTTCTTATGCTTGTGTTTCCAGATGCAGTACCTCTTGAGCGCATACATCATTTCGGTGATCTTGATGTCCTTGGGGCATCGGACCGTGCAGTTGTAGCAGGAGGAGCAGCACCAGATGGTGTCGCTGTTCAGGACTTTCTCCTTCATGTCCGCGCGAATCAAGCCGATGATTTCCCTCGGCGAGTAATCCATGTATTCCACCGCGGGGCACGATCCGGCGCAGGTTCCGCACTGAATGCATACGTCGATGGGATTCCCGTCCTTCAGGCTCATCAAAGTCGCCACTTCCTTCTGGAAACTAGGTTTTTCAGCCACGTCTAATCTCCCTTCTTGGACTCGTCGGACCTCCTCTTATCCAGGAGCTTCTTAACCTCCGCGAGAAGAACGTCCGGTTCCACCGGCTTTTCCAGAAACCCGTCCACCGGGAGGAACGTTTCGTCCTTGGGGTCGCCGATAAAGAAAAAGCCCGTCTGATCCCGGATCCCCGTGATCATGAGGACCGGCAGATCGCCCAATTCCTTTTTCTTTCTCAGCTTCCGCGCCACGATGATCCCCTCCGCGCCGCGTCCCATCATGCAATCGAGGATGACCATGTCGTAGGCGCCGGTCTCCAGCGCGCGGTAGCCTTCCTGGGGGCTGTAGACCGCCTCGACGGCATAATCGGCTTTTTCGAGAATCATTTTCATGGCGTCCGCGAAATCCGGGTCGTCATCGATCATCAGTATCTTTTTTTGATCCATGGTTCGCTGCTCCTTCAAGTCGTTGAGCGCTATGGCGCCTGGATGCCGCCGGCGGCCGCGGAGGCCGCCTGTATCGGGAGCGCCACTGTGAAGGTGCTCCCCTTGCCGCGCTCGCTTTCCACGCGGATCGATCCGTTGTGCGCCTGGACAATGCGTCGGCTTATGGCCAATCCGAGCCCGCTTCCGAGCTCGCCCCCCTTGCCCTGGGCCTTCCCCCGATAAAAATCGTCGAAAATGAATGGGAGATCCTCTTTATCGATCCCAAGGCCCGTGTCGGAAACCGATACCTGAATCTCATGATCCCGCTCCTCGATCGCGATCGACACGCAGCTGTCGGGATTCGAATACTTGATGGCGTTCCCGATGATGTTGACAAAAACCTCCAGGAGCGTTTCCTCGTCTCCGTCGACCGGCTTGACCGAAAAGGGACAATGCGTCACGATCTGCACATTCTTGCTGTCCGCCTTCGCCTTCAGCGTCTCGCGCGCCCTGGACAACAGGGCGGGGATGTCCACGGGTTTGAATCTCTCCTTGAGACGGCTGAAGTCCGCCGATGTCATTTCCACCCAGGTGTTGATCAGCTTCAGCATTTCATCGATGCGGCTTCGAATCCTCTCGAGCATCTCCCTCTGGGTCGGAGGCAGCTCGCCGGCGACGCCGGCCAAAAAAGCGTATAGCGTCTGCTGAACCGCAAAGAGCGGGCTCTTCAGCTCGTGGGAGACGATCGAAATAAAATTCTCCCGCATGATCTCCTTCTCGCGCCGGAGGGCATTCGCTTCCAGAAGCAGCCTTCGCTTTTCGAGGCCTCTGCGGGTGATCAGGCGGAGTTCGTCGGCGCCAAAGGGCTTGGGCAGAAAGTCATAGGCGCCCCTTTTCATGGCCTCGACGGCCGTGTCGATCGTGGCGTATCCGGTGATGACGATGGGGATAATAGTCGGGTCCAGCTCCTGCAGCCGATCGAGAACCTCCATGCCCGATATGCCGGGCATCTTGAGGTCCACAAAAACCATATCCGGCCTCATGTCCTCAACCATCTGGAGGCCTTTTTCCCCGTTCTCCGCGGTCTCAACCCTGTAATTCCCCTTCTTCAGGATATGGGCGCAGGAATCCCGCACCACCTCTTCGTCGTCGATAATGAGTACTGTAGGCCCATCGCTCATGGAATACCGACCTCAGACGGCTTTGCCCTTGGGTATTAAAGCATTTTGCACGGCGAGTCTCAATTCCTCGCGGTCAAAGGACTTGATATAATAATAGAAAATGTCCTCGTTTCGAATCCTCGCTTCCTGCTCGCGGCTATTCTGCGCGGCCGTGATTATAACATTGGCGTGCGGAAGAATGCTCTTCATGACGGAGACGGCGTTGTATCCTGCCATATCCGGAAGGTTTACATCGATGATAATGCACTCAAACGGGGAGTCCTTGGATTTTTGGACAGCCTCCCGCGCGGACGAAGCCCGCTCGACGTCGCATCCCTCATTCCGGAAGAGGCTTTCGTATTGCAGCGCCGTTTCCGAATCGGGCTCCACGATAAGAATGCGATGCGGCCGTTCCTTGCCGACCCCATGCTGGGTGTTCCACGGCTTTTTCGACAGAGTGCCGCAGCGCAGCAGGCTTTCCGTCCTGCTTAACAATTGAGAGGGATTCAGAGTTTTCTCGAACCATGCGTCGACCGATGCTCCCTCCGGGGGCTTCGGTCCGAGCGGGTCATGGAGATACCCGCTCCGGCCTCCAATCCCGACAGGCATGAGGAGCGGTCCATTGCGGGTATCACGCTGTTTCCTCAGCTCCCTGCTTAAGACAAGGTTTTCCGGCTTTCGCGCCATCATCACGTCAAGAATGACCAGGTCCGGTCTCTCCCGCTTCAGCATCTGAAAAGCTTCAGATCCGTTAGAGGCGCACAGGACCTGGTAATGTTTTTCCAGGACGCTCTGTGTGGCGCGAATGAATTCAGGGTCCTCGTCGATGATGAGAATCTTATGCCCCATGGCCATGACATCCGCCCCGCAATCACGTTTCATTTCCCTCAAATGCAAATCGAGTTCCAGGGCAGTCCATTTAGCCCAAATACTTGCCTTGGCTTGTTTTACGGGAATATTCCGGGCTGCATTCCAGGAATGGCGGATGGCAAGGGGCCCCATCCATGGGGTATTTTGCCCCATTTTCGGGCGCGCGCCGCCAAAGGGGAGAGAAACTTCCGCGCTCGGCCCGATTCTCTGCTATACTACATTGAAATTATTGGCCTGATTGAGGACTCCAGCCCGCGGATCTCTATGACGGCATTATTGCATTCCAACCCGCGCTCCCATAAAGCTCCGATTCCCCGCAGCGACAGATACTACCAGCAATTGCGCAAGAGGCAGATCTTGCGTCTGATGCTGACGTATCTGCTCCCGCTGATTGTCCTCACAGTCTATTTCGCTTTTCAATATCGGCGGCTGCTCATCGAAATAGGGAAGACCCAGCTCAAAACCGTGGCCGCCAACCAGGCAGATGCGCTGGATTTATTTCTGAGGGAGCGGGTCACGAATCTTTCCAACCTCATGGACAGTCCCAGATTTCAGATGCCTTCCACGCCGGCGGATGCGCAGGCGATGTTAGACACTCTCCGGGGCAACAGCGATGTCTTTGTGGACGTCGGTTTTCTGGCAAGCGACGGTGTCCAGAAGGCTTATGCGGGTCCGCTCCCGCATCTCGAGGGGCGCGATTATAGCCATGAGTCCTGGTGGATAGCGCTGAGGGAGCAGAAGGACGCCTTTGTGATTACCGACAGTTACTTGGGATTCCGACAGAAACCCCACTTTACGATCGCCGTCAAGCGGACGATCAACAATCACTATGCGGTCCTTCGATCGGCGATCGACTTGGACAGTGTTTTCCGCTACCTCGCGGATCTGGAATCCCCCGGGGAAGCTTACACATGCGTTGTTAACAAGACAGGGCATTACCAGATTATCGCTTCGCCCAGGGGAGAGCCCCTGACCCTGTCTCCCATTATTCCGCCCCGCACGCCCCAGCCGGGTGCGGAGCAGATCGAGTTGGGAGGCGATAAAGTCTATTACGGATACTCCTGGCTGCGATTGTGCGACTGGGCGCTCATCGTTTGCTCCACGAGGGACCTGGGATCCTTCGGCGCCGGAGGCCCTTTTATCCGCCTGTTCGCCTTCGCCACCGCCATCATTCTCCTGATCTTTTCGGTCATCGTGGTTCGGTCGGGACGGATCGTGCAGCAGATGCGGCAGAACGATGAAGCCCATGCGGAACTGTCCGACACCCTTCTTCAGGCCTCCAAGCTCGCTGCGATCGGCGAGCTGGCGTCCGGGATCGCCCATGAAATCAACAATCCGCTGGCGATCATCAACGAGGAAGTGGGCCTGATCAGAGACATGATGGATCCGGAATTTAAAATGGCTCAGTCTCTCCAGGACATTCGGCCCAGCATCGACAACATTCAGGATGCCGTCTCGCGGTGCAGGGAGATTACCAAGAGGCTTTTGGCCTTTGTGCGGCGGACGGAGATGAACCTTCAGCCCTGCGACGTCCACGAAATCATCGACGATGTTCTGACCGGGTTTTATGCGCACGAGCTGGCGGTATCCAACATTGAGATCCTGAGGAACTATCATCCCAGACCGCTGAGGGTCTCGGCCGACAGGATTCAGCTGCAGCAGGTGTTTCTGAACCTGATCACCAACGCCGCCGATGCGATCCGCGGCCGGGGCAGGATCACCATCCGCACATGGCCGAAAGACGGGCGGGTCTATATTGCCGTCGCCGATACCGGCGTCGGGATCGCGGCGGAGCATCTGGAGAAGATATTCCAGCCCTTTTTTACGACCAAAGCGCCCGGCAAGGGAACCGGCCTGGGCCTTTCGATCAGCTATCGGATCCTCAGGAGCCTTGACGGCGGCATTTCGGTGACAAGCGCTCCGGGGGAAGGGAGCACCTTTACCGTCGATCTGCCGCTCTTGGACGATCATCCCAGGCCGAGGGAGAAGACGCAGCCCCTTACGACGGAAGCCTCGGAAAAGCTATAATCGGAGATGGAAGATGCGCCCACATTCCTGCAAGAGGCCTGGCGCGGGGACGACGGTGCTCCTCGTGGACGACGAGGAGAAATTTCGCGCGTCCATCGCCATGCGGCTCCGGATGCGCGGGTACATGACGCTGGAGGCTGGGAACAAAGAGGAAGCGGTCCGGGCCCTCGAGACACGGCCCGAAATTCGTATCGCCGTTTTGGATCACAGGATGCAGGGAGGCGATGCCCGACGGGTTTTGGCGGAAATGAAAAAGCGGCGACCGGGAATCCCCGCCATCCTGCTTACGGGTTTGAGCCGACTTGATCCCGCTCTGGACTCATGCCGCAATGAGTTTTTCGCGGTTTTGGAGAAGCCCTGCGATCTGGAGCAGCTGATTGGGGCTATGGAGGACGCCCTTTGTTTTCAGGATCCGGAACGGGATGAATTCCGGATCCCTCCTGAAGGCGGCGCGGGGACGGGAAGTGACGGGAACGAAGGCATGAGACGGCGGCGGCAGGGCCGATAATGGGAGCAAAGCTGAGGCAGCCCAATGCCGTGCCTTTCCGCCGGGGGCAAAGCGATGCCGCACAAGATAAAGCTCCTTATTGTGGATGATGAAATCTCATTCCTCAACGCTCTGGCGCGGCGTTTGGAACTGCGGGGTTTTGCGGTGACCAAGGCCGCCAACGGCGAGGAGGCGATCCGAGCCGTCCAGGGCGACAAGTTCGACCTGGCGCTGCTCGATCTGAAAATGCCGGGCCTGGACGGCATGGAGGTGCTGCGGCTGCTAAAGAAGGAACATCAATATCTTGAAGTGATCATCCTGACGGGCCACGGTTCCTTGGACTCGGCCGTGGAATGCACCCAACTTGGCGCCTACGGCTACGTTCCCAAGCCTTACGAACTCGAACAGCTGATCAAAATCCTCAAGGATGCCTATGAAAAAAGAATAAAGAAGAAGTTCCGCATGGATGAAACGAAGATAGCTGAAATAAAGAAGATCGAAGCCGAGGACAGCGCCCTGAGCGCCATGCAAAAACTGAGGGAGCTGGATGATGAAATCCGGTGACAAGGAGACCGGGTATGCCTGTAAACAGACTGCAGTGAAGGGAACGAATCCGTTGAGAAACAACAAACGCCTGCCCTTATAAGGGCATCCGAGTGCTTTGAAACTCCATGAAGGAGGAAAAGCCATGCTCTCAAGTAAAGAAGTGGAGAGGATCCTGAGAAAGCACAATTATGAGGAGCTTTCTTTGATGGCGGTCCTCGAGGAGATCCAGGAGAAAATGGGATATTTGCCTCCCTATGCTCTGCGTGCGGTCGCCGACATTCTTGAGCTCCCTCTGTCGCGAATCTTCGCTCTCTGTACGTTTTACGGAAAGTTTCGGATCGATCAAGGCGGAGTGCACTCCATTACCGTATGCACCGGAACCGCCTGCAGCTTGTGCGGAGACCTCTTGACATTGATTAAACGTGAGCTGAACATTGAACCAGGTCAAACAACGAGCAACAGGATGTTCAAACTCGAGACGGCACGCTGTTTTGGATGTTGCGCGCATTCCCCGGTCATCCGGTTCGACAATGTCGTGATCGCTAATCCTGATAAGAAGCAGCTGGTCAAATCTCTGATGGAGATGGTGGAGGGAAGAAAAACATGAAGATCCAATCTTTCGAGGAATTGGACAGGATGGCGGAGGCAGGCCTGAAAAAGCTGAATCCCGGGAAACTGATGTTTCGAGTTGGAATGGGAACCTGCGGTGTCGTCGTGGGTGCCGAGGATGTGCGCAATGCTATACAGGCAAAGATAGAGGCGATGGGACTGGATGCCGGGGTATCGAAGGCTGGTTGCATGGGCTTCTGCTACGCAGAACCGCTTGTTATGGTGTCTGTCCCGGGGAAATCAACCGTGCTGTGTAAGAACATGACAACGGTCGACGTCTCCGACTTGGTGGAAACGGTCAGCCGGGGAGGGGGGCTCCAGCAATGGGCGCTCTGTTATATTCCCAACGGGTCCGATCCGGACTATGTGAGAGGGATTCCATCGATTTGGGATAGACGTTTTTTCGGGATACAGAAGAGAATTGTTCTTCGAAACTGCGGCTTCATCGATCCGGACAGCATCGAAGAGTACATTGCCAAGGGAGGGTTTTACCCCCTCATGAAAGCGCTGAAAAAAATGACGCCCGACGAAGTGCTGGAGGAAGTCATCAAGTCACAACTGAGGGGCCGCGGAGGGGCAGGATTTCCCACGGGCATCAAGTGGAAGATGGCACGGAAGGCAAAGGCGGACGAGAAATTCCTGATATGCAATGCGGACGAAGGAGATCCGGGAGTTTTCAAGGATCGAGTGATTCTGGAAGGAGATCCCTTCAGCATCTATGAAGGAATGCTGATAGCGGGATATGCGATCGGATGCGCAGAGGGATTCATTTACCTCAGGGAAGAGTATCCGCAAGCATACACCCAGCTCTGCAAGGCGGAGGAAACATTAAGAAGCCATGGGCTGCTTGGCCGCAGGATTTGCGGTACGGATTTCGATTTCCTGGTTCACATATATAGGGGAGGCCGCTCCTATATTGCGGGTGAAGAAAGTGCTCTCATGGAATCGTTGGAAGGGCGCATCGGAGAACCCCGCACGCGCCCTCCGTTCCCCACGAGGAGCGGCATTTTCGGGAAACCCACAAACATCAACAATGTGGAGAGCCTTGCCAACGTCCCTGAAATAGTGAGGAACGGGGGCGAATGGTATGCCGATATGGGCACCCAAGGGAACCGGGGTACGAAGGCCTTTTGCATTAGCGGTCACGTGCGCAGGCCGGCTCTGGTGGAAGTCCCCTTCGGCACTTCTCTTCGTTGTCTGGTCGACGACATCTCCGGAGGTGTAAAAGAGGGGCATGAACTGCAGGCCGTGCATGTCGGAAGCCCGTTCGGAGGTCTCGTTCCTGCGGATAGAATCGACGTCACTCTGAATGACGAGAGTCTCGAATCCGTAGGAAGCGCACTCGGTTCAGGGGCGGTTATCGTTATGAACTCCGCCACATGTATTGTGGAAAAAATGAAGCACCTCATGAGCTTCCTCTACGAGGAATCCTGCGGGAAATGCACTCCGTGCCGGGAGGGCTTGGGAAGAATCGTTGAAGTTCTGGAAAGGATTCTGAAAGGCAGCGGAGCGGCGCAGGATCTGATGCTGCTGGAAGAACTGTCCGAGATGATCCAGCATTTCTCTTTTTGCGCGCTCGGCCGGATGGCCCCCCGTCCCCTTCTAAGCTCGATGCAGCATTTTGCAAAGGAATTCGATGGACATATCAAGGAAGCCCGTTGCTCGGCGGCTCCTTGAATCTGTCTTGAAGCTTGCAACGTCTCACGAGCGGGAGGTTGCTATGATTTCACTGGTTATCAATGGTCTGGCCGCAAGAGTTTCTGAGGAAACCACGATTCTCGAAGCCGCCCGGCAGCTGGGCGTTTTTATACCGACCTTGTGCTATCACGAGGATCTGAGGCCGTATGCAGGATGCAGGTTCTGTGTCGTCGAGATCACTCAAAACGGGCGCACTCGCCATATGTCCTCCTGTGACACTCCCGTGGAGGAGGGCATGGTGGTCCGAACAAATACGGAGATGATCCGAAAAGGACGGAAACTGTTGGCCGAGCTTCTTCTCGCCCGCTGCCCCGACCAGAAGCCGGCGCAGGAAATGGCTGCAAAGCTGGGCGTAAAAGGGACCCGTTTTTCGCTTAAAGGCAGCAATTGCATCCTTTGCGGTCTCTGCGTGAGGGTCTGCGAGGAGGTGGCCGGCGCAGGAGCCCTGGGCCTGTTTGGCAGGGCCCCCAACAAGATCGTTGGTACTCCTTTCGATCTCACACCGAAGGAGTGCATCGGATGCGGCGGCTGTACCTATATATGCTCAACCGGAGCCATGCACCTGCAGGAAAGGGCTCTGGAGACGTTCCGAAAGCTCTCGGGGTCTTTGCGCCGATGCCGATATCAGCGCATGGGGCTTATCGAATGGCGCGTTTGCCCCAATTCCTATCAATGCTATCGCTGCGAGTATAACTTGGCCATGGAGGACATGTGCCCGACCCATCCCATTTTTATGGCCCGCCCCGCCGAACAGAAAAAGGTGAGGACGGAAGGTCCGTTCAAACTTCTCCCCACTGCCTGGTACCATCCGTTTCACGTATGGATGATGCCCCTGGATGAGGTGGTGAGGATTGGACTGGATGATTTCGCCTGCCGGCTCCTGGGGGAAATCCGCGATGTAGACTGCGGAACGGTGGGAGCTGCGCTGGAGAAGGATGTGAGTGCGTTTACGGTGAAGGGCGAACGGATGTCAGCCCGGTTCTTTTATCCTCTAAGCGGGGCTCTTGCAGCTGTAAACAGAGATATATTGGATTTTCCTCGGCTCGTGGAATACGACTCTTACGGCAGAGGATGGATCGCAACCATAGATCCCTCGAACCTGGCCGGGGAGATCATGAATTTTCCGACAGGCAAGAGCGCGCTTGTATGGCTGCATTCAGAAGTACAGCGTCTGTATAACTTCGTGGCGGCGTCCGGAATAACGGATATTAAGAGCGTAGAGGAGTTGTCCGCAGGCACACTCGATCAGCTCGATGGCGAAGCTCGTGACAGACTCGTTGATCAGTTCTTTTGTCGGTTATGATGCAATAGCGGCTTTTTGCGGAGGCATGACAATGGCAGATCAGATCCTGATAATTGACGACGACAGCGATTTCGTTTCCGCCGTGAAGCTCATTCTTGAGAACGCGGGATACAGGGTTTATACGGCCGGAAACGCCGCCGAGGCCGAGTTCCTGCTCGACAAGGGAATCCGTCCGGACGGGATGATCCTGGATGTGATGATGAGCGGAAAGGGAGAGGGCTTTATCTTCGCGCGCAAGGTCCGGAAAAATGCCGCCTGCAAGGATATCCCCATCCTGATGCTCACGGGCATGCGTGAGGCGACGGGGTTCCAGCCCATCAGGGATGATCCCAGGGATCCGGTCTTTCTTCCCGTGGACGTTTACCTCGAAAAGCCCGTCCAGCCCGAAGTCCTTCTTCAGAAACTCGAGCAGATGCTGAGCGGAAGGAAAAGCTGAATATTCAGTCGGCCGGGGCTAAGCTGAGTTCGTAGGCCTTTCGGGCAGCCAGGAAAACGGCTTGTTGCATTGTTTCCGAAAGCTCCATCGTCAGCGCCCCGGACGGCTCGGTCTGCTGCGCCGCCAGGATTGTGACCCGAACGCCGCATAGCTCTGCGATCTCCCGGAGCAGGTTGGAGGTCGGGAACTGATGCATGGAGTAGTCGGCGACTTTCTTTTCCGTCAGATCGGCGACGTTCAATTCAAAGACATCGCCGTGCTTTTTCCCTTCCTTGTGGATCGTGTCGACAAGGATGAGATGGTCGGGGCGCTTTTCGGAGAGCGCGATGTCAAAAAGGACTTCCCGAATGCTTGTCCCCACGTCCTCAGCCTTCACATCGGGAGGCAACCTGTAGTTTTTCTGGAGTTCCTCGATCACGGCCGGCCCGAATCCATCGTCCCCCAAGAGCTTGTTTCCGCATCCGAGGATCAGAACCCTTGACGATTGAATCTCCCGAATGATGCTCATAGAGAAAACGTGGCCGTATCTTCTGCGTATCTTCCAAGGGATGAGGAGAAGGAGGAAGGCGCGGCACACAGGCGCGCTCCTCCGGCACGCTTCCAAGTGGAAGCAAGCCCGCCGGAAGAGCGCGGCGTCCTCCGATCAGAAATTCCGTATCGAATCGATCTTTTCACCGGCGTGGTTGAGAATCTCGGCTTCCAGTTCAAGACCGCCATCCAGGCGGTGCGTCGCGCAGGACAGTCAAGGATCGTAAGCGCGTATGGCGGTTTCGATGTGGTTCAAGGCTCCCTGGTCGTACTTCCCGTTCTGGATCACCATCCGGGCCGCCTGCTTGATCGACATGTTGATGGGGGCCTGGTTGTGCGTCGTTCCCACGATGAGATTGACGTTGGTGATAAATCCGTTGTCGTCGGCCGTATAATCGTGGATCAACGTGCCTCTCGGCGCTTCCACGCAGCCGACGCCCCGTCCCCCCCGGACCTTCACGGTTGCTCGAATGTCCTTCCCGGTAATCTCCGGGTCTTCCAGGAGCTTGATCGCCTCCTCGCAGTTGCTGACAAGCTCGATCAATCGCGCCCAGTGATAGAGCAGCGTGTACTGGGCCGGTCTCCCGAAGTTCTTCCGGAACTCCTCGAGCTCCCTCTGGGCTTCCTCGCCGGGCATTCTGTCGCAGACGTTGATCCTTGACAGGGCGTTGCTTCTGTAGATTCCGACCGGATTATCGAGGTCCATGGAGAAGCCGCCCCACTTTTTGGCGTAAGGCATTTTCGCGTAAGACCAAGGTTCGACGTGCTCTCCCAGATAATCCGTGTATTCCTCGTAGGTGAAATCGTCGTAGGCGCCGTCGGGTTTCATCAGGCGGAGCTTGCCGTCATAAATTTCGTGAGTGCCGTCCTCCCGCACCGTCCCGATAAATCCCGTGGTGATGACGCCGAGCGTCTTGATGGCATCCATGTATTTAGGGAAAATGTTCTCCTTGGCGAACTGGATCGTGAATTTGGCGAATTCCAGCTGCTCCCGTGTCCGCTCCAGAAATTCAATCCTCTGGTCTTCGGCCAGCGGTTTGCTGAATCCGCCGGGGACGGCGGCCATCGGATGAATGACTTTGCCGAGCCACCTTTCGAGAACAAGCGCTCCCTGGTGCCGCATATGGACGACCTTCTTGGCCAATTCCGGATTCTGGAGCGCGATGCCGACCACGTTCCGGATGCCGGGGTCGGCGTCCGGACCCAGAACGAAATCGGGGGCCGCCAGGAAGTAGAAATGCAGAAGTTTGTCCGGAATCCAGGAGAGATGCTGTGCGAGCCGACGCAGCTTTTGCGCGGTGGGAGGAATCGTGGCGCCCAAAACTTTGTCGGTCGCCTTTGCGGACGCCAGGTGATGGTTCCATGGGCAGATCCCGCAGATTCGCGCCACAATGCGCGGCATATCCTCCACGAGTCTCCCTTCCGTGAATTTCTCGAAGCCTCTCAGGGCCGTCACGTGGAATTTTGCATCGGCCACGTTCCCGTTCGGATCCAGATGGATTGCAACTCTGGAATGCCCTTCAATTCTTGTTACAGGCTGGATATTTATAACAGTGCTCATAACAGTCGCTCCTATTTCCTTGGGGTGCCGTCTTTATCTCTTCGGTGCCGGCAGCGGTTTCAGTTTCCCATGCGCGCCGCAGAATCGATTCAGCACGGCGCGTCTGTCCTGCAAACTATTCACGTTCTGCCCGATGGAAGAGAGCGCCGATACCATGTCGATCAGGGGGTTTGCTCCCTTTCGGATGGGACCGAAACAGCCCTCGCAGGGCATGTAGGCCTGGATGCATCTTGGAACACCCGTTTTCCCGGCGCAACCCGCGCGCGTCACGGCTCCCATGCAGAGGATCCCCTGTTCCATGATGCATCGCATCTTGGAAATCGGTTCGCCGGGCGTGTAGGACACATTTTCCAGGGTTCTCCGAATATCCGCTCCTCCGGCCGCTTTTTTCTCCCGGATCACGGGGCAGGTATCGCACACGCTCCTCTCATCGAGCTTCCATTCCGTTTTCCCATCCAGAAGGGCGAGGAAGGCATCGGCAATCAGGTCGGGATGCGGGGGGCATCCGGGTAAATAAATATCCACTTTCACGACCTCATCGACCGCGTAAACCCTGTCGGTGTAAGCAGGCACGACTTCGTTGGGAGTCTCCGACGGATCTGTCGTCGCACATTTCTTGAAGATCTTTTCGTAGACCTCCTGATTGGGCCACATGTTTACCTGGGCAGGGATTCCGCCGTTGGTGGCGCAAGTCCCCAAAGCAATGAGAAATTTGACTTTTTTCCTCATTTCCTCGGCGACTTCCTTGTGTTCCTGATTCCGGATCGCACCCGATAGAATGCCCACCGTCGCTTCCGGCAGCGTCACGTGCTGTCCATCACCCAAAGGCCCGAAATATTTGCTGTCCACAAGCGCAGGAATGTGGACGAGATTGAGCTTTGAGGGGATCAAGTCCAGCAGCGTATCACCGATATTGAGTATGGAGATCTCGCAACCGGAGCAGGCGTTCAGCCATTCCGAAGATACGGTTACCGCCATAGGACCTCCGTTCTTGTGACATGAATACGAAAGGTTTTTTCTTTTTCCAATTTGGTACTTCAGCTGAATCTTTTTACCGCAACCCTTATAAATCAGCGAACGCGGAGTGTCAAGTGCAAATGTAAGGTAACTTTCGGAAAAATGTGGATTTACCCCTTGTTGTCCCCGAAAGGATCGCCGCCTGAAAGGAAGCGTTGTCCGCTTTCCGCAGAATGCTTCCTGCGCGGCATCGAGCCCATACGCTCATTCCGGAAAAGGATTGTGTAAATCCTTAAACCAGCCCAGTCACTGTGAACTGCCCACGCCGATGATGTTTAAAATGTAATCACAAATAACTTGTTGTAATTATTGATTTTGGGTCTAAATGCCGGGGATTGCATTTATAAATGTTGAAAAATTATACACAATGTCCCATCTCTGCCGCAAGTTTTTTATTCATCGTCTTTGGAATCAATGGCTTGCAATTTTGGAATGCTTCTTGCTTAAGAAAATCTCGGATTTTATGGAGGCTTTTATATGGCAGAAAAAATGGAGCAGGCGATCGATAAACGGACAGACATCATGGCTTCCAATAGGGCCTGCATATGGATGCAGGCCGGCGTCGTGAAGATGAAGCTGTGTCCCTATCATTACAACTGCGGTTCCTGTGAATACGACCAGGCCATGTCCATGAAGATGAAAAGGCTGATGGCGGAAAGGGAACTTGTGCCCGCGTCGGCGCGGGAATTCGAGAAAACATCCGAGGTGCTTTGGCCTGAGCTCCTTAAACTCAGAAGCTCCGGAGACAGAAAGTGCAGGCACATGCTGCTCAAGGAGGTGCCCTTTAAACTCTGTCCCAACGCTTTCCGTTGCTGGACCTGCGAATACGACCAGATGGTCTCCGACCGGATTGCAAGGGCGATTCCGATCGGCAGGCAGGACCTCGAAATCGTCCAGGGCTTTCTCTTTCCCATGGATCCCTCCTTCCTCTTCCATAGGGGGCATACATGGCTGCATCTTGAGAACGGCGGCCATATGAAGGTGGGGATCGACGACATGGCGGCCAGACTCCTCGGCGGCGTTAAGAAATCGACACTGCCCAGGGTAGGGGACGTATTGAGAGAGGGTCAGCAAGCCTGTGCGGTGACGAGCGACGGTCGGACCGTCCGCCTCCAGTCTCCCGTCGACGGTGTGGTGACTTCCGTGAATGTGAGGGTGCAGAGCGATCCGGAGATTTTGCTTCGGAGCCCCTATTCGGAAGGATGGCTCTTCACCGTGGATGTTGCCGATCTAAGGAAGGCGAACAGGGTGCTTCTGTCGAAAGACAAGGCGCAAAGCTGGATGGCGCGCGAAGCCCAGAAGCTTGACGAGAGGCTCCAGGATCAGAATCTCGGCAAACTGGCGGCCGACGGCGGCCGTGCGGTTGGAAACATCCTCGAGACCATCGGAAGCGAGCGATGGATTTTGATCGTCAAGGAATTTCTTGAATCCGAAAACAATTGATGGGCGAGCCATGACGGTGCGGCCGAAACAATGCAAATACAGCCTCGGCGGTGAAATCCCTGCTCATCCCTGCCTGAGGGAATGGGCCTGCGAAGGATGCCCGACGCAGGAACTGATATCCGCCATCCTGGAGGAGTTTCACCAGGATGCGGCCGTAACGCCGGGTTCCGAGGAGCTGGCGGCCGACCGTATCGGAGGCTTCTTCTGGGCTTCCAACCTCTTCTACCATCCATCTCATTTCTGGCTGTCGGTCAAGCGAAACGGCGTCCGCCTCGGGTTGGACGATATCGCCCAGGCCCTGATCGGGAGGATCACCGAAGTGATCCTCCCCGCACCCCCTTTCCCCGATGCGGATAAGATGTTGAATTTTGAACTGGTATGCGGGCGGCGCAGGGTCCAGTTGACGGCGCCGCTTGTCGGCCGGATCCGCAAAACCAACATTTCCCTCTACATAAAACCCGAACTTATCAATATCGATCCTTACGGATGGGGCTGGCTTGCCGAATTCGATCTCCAAAGCCTGGGCCTGAAGGATCAGGATCTCCTGTCCGGCATCAAGTCGCGCGAATGGTTCATCAGCGAGTTCCTCGAGCTTCACAACCTGTATCACCGGGAGCTTGGGAATCTGTCCAATGACGGAGGCGAGATACACAGGCAGTCCTTGTCCAACCTTGGCGATGACGAGTGGAAGCGTCTCGTCCGGAGGATCCTGTCTCAGGGCCGGCCTTCTTTCCCCGACCGTTAACCCGGTTTCTCCAGACCGTATTTCTTGATCTTGTTGTAGAGAGTGACGCGGTTGATCCGCAGCACTTTGCAGGACTTCATGATGTTCCAGTTGTTGCGGGAGAGCACGTCCAGGATGTGTTTCTTCTCGATTTCTTCGAGGCTTGGAAGGTCCGGGGACCCGCCGCGCCCCTTTGGACCGGCTCCCGAGATCGACGAGGGGATCTCCGCGGGAGTGATGCGCCTCCCCTTGGCGAGGATCACGGCTCTCTCGCAGACGCTCTCGAGCTCCCGCACATTCCCCGGCCACTCGTATTCCATGAAAATCTTCAGGACCTCGGGATCGATCTCCTCGACGTCTTTCCCGGTTTCCATCGCGGACTTGCGGACGAAGTGTTCGGCCAGAATGGGGATGTCGTCCGGCCTTTCCTTGAGGGATGGGATGTTCAGGACCACGACATTCAGCCGGTAATACAGGTCGTCCCGGAATTTGCCTTCATCGACCAGCGCTTTCAGATCCTTAT
>CAYZTZ010000057.1:0-5015 GCA_964481255.1 uncultured Acidobacteriota bacterium
GTCTGGAGAGGCTGTCTCATAACCAGGAAATTCAAAAGACCGCTTTAATAGAATCCTTCATTTGCGGCCGCCGAAGGATCGGGCATGCGAGTTTTGAGACAGCCTCTGGAGACCCGTCCGCAAAAAATATTTTTCTGGATGTGAGCACGGCTCTCCAGAGCCGTGCGTCTGCCTATTGTTCAGACAGACGGACGGGTCTGGAGACCCGTCCGCACACGAATTCCTATGGGAGCGCGGTTCTCCCGGGCCGCGCGTGCGCCTGCTTACCGCGAAGAAACCGAACGCTGAAAGTCCGCCGTTCGTGTCATAATCTTGAATCCCGCCGCCGGGATCGTCTATGGGTGGATGCATGACGACGCGCCAAAGGGCATCGCGAAAGGAACTGCTCGGCTGGGCGATGTTTGATTTCGCCAACTCGTCCTACACGACCGTCATCATCACGGTCGTTTTCTGCGTCATTTTCCCCAGGATCATCGTCGGGGACGGCCCGCAATACCGATTGGGCAATCTTCTTTGGAGCGTCTCGCTTTCCATCAGCTACCTGATTGTGCTTTTGTCCGTCCCATTTTTCGGCGCCCTCATGGATTACACGGCGGCGAAAAAGAAATTCCTCTTCGCCAGCTACGTCCTCACCGTTCTCGGGACCGCGTCCCTCTATTTTGTCGGCCCCGGAGACATTCTCCTGGGAATGCTTCTCATCGTTCTTTCCAACATCGGCTTCTCTTACGGGGAGTCCTTCGTCGCCAGTTTTCTTCCGGGTCTCGGCCCGCCGGAGGATCTGGGCAGGATTTCCGGTTATGCCTGGGGCCTGGGCTATTTCGGGGGTCTGCTCTCCACGGCGGCCGTTATCTTTGGCCTTCGGGCCGACAGGATCGCTTTGGAGAACTTCCGGAATCTGAAACTGGTCGGCCCGATGACGGGACTGTTTTTCCTGATCGCCGCGATACCCACGTTCCTTTGGCTGCGGGAACGCGCCGCGCCGCGGCCGCTTCCCGAAAATGAAACATACTTTTCCGTCGGCTGGAAAAGGCTTCGGAAGACCTTTCGGGACATCCGGGATTACCGCGATCTGATGATTCTGCTGGCGTCCTTTTTCTTCGCGTACTCGGGTCTTTCCATCGTCATCTCCTTCGCCTTCATCTACGGGGACCAGGTTGTGCGATGGTCCGGGGGGACGCAGATCTATATGTTCGTCCTGACTCAACTTACGGCGGCCGCGGGCGCTCTGCTTTTCGGCTTCCTTCAGGACAAATGGAAGGCGAAGCAGACGTTCATGTTGACTCTCGTTCTCTGGGTGGCCGCCGTGGGCCTGATTTATGCGCTGGCTGAAATCACGTCCTTCGCAAACAGGCTGACAGGGACTTCCTTCAAGGAGGAGCACATTTTCCTGGCCATCGGGTGCATCGCCGGACTCGGCATAGGGTCCACCCAGTCCTCCTGCCGCGCCATGGTCGGGCTTTTCTCGCCGGATACCAAGGCGGGAGAATTCTTCGGCCTGTGGAGTTTTGCCGGACGTCTCTCGGCTATCTTCGGATTGATGAGCCTGGGTTTGTTGCAGACGTTGACGGGGTTGCGGCAGGGGATTCTTGTCTGTTCCCTCTTTTTCTGCCTTTCCTTCGTCATCGTCCTTTTTGTCGACGAAGAACGCGGCAAAAGGGCCGCCGCCAGGCACTCGGGCGAATAGAAGCGCTTCTGACCTTAAATCCATCCCGGAACCGGAATGGACCCGCAGTTTTTGCCGGCGAGGCGAAAACAGGAACAGGCTGCTCGATTCTCGAATTCACGCGGCGCGGCTGGCCGGGCCGCAGCCGAGACTTGCAAGGAGTAAAATATCCTCCGCAGGGCCTGATGCGTTACGGTTGCCGGATTAGAAAATGGGCGTGATTACCTCCGGCAAAAAAATCCGAAGGTGTCCATACGCCGGAATGTCCCGCCGGCTTCTACAACTGCAGAACGTCGAATTACGAATGATGAATATCGAGGTCTGCGGCAACTTCCGCGGCTTGATATTCGACACCCGAAATTCTGAATCGGGCAATGCCGGTTCCCCGATGGACGCCTGGATCCGGGATCAGGCGGATCCCAATTTGCCCTTCGCTTCCAGCACGTCGGCCACGTGTTTCAGGCCGAGCCCCTCGAGAGTCCTGCGCGTCGGATAACCGGTTTTCGGGTCCCACCCTTCAAATTTGTAAAAGGCGGTCTTCCATTGCTCCACGCCCTGTTCGTCGAGGTAGAGGTCGGTGCAGTTTTTCCACTCCCATTTTGAGCCGTCATAGATCGGGAGAGAGCCTCCCAGGGCGGCCGAGGAAGCGCCCGGACGGCACATGAACCCGGCGAATTTCTCCATGTCCCGGTGCCGGCCTTGAAGCGCAAATATCGCCCGCTTGATGTTCCAGATCCTTCGCCCGATCTCGATGCCGTCGGTGAATCGGAAATCCCTGCCGGTGACGGCTCTCAGGAAGCGCGGTTCGGCCAGCGGCGTCGCCCCTTTCCCGTCGGGAGTCGCCTGGCTGTTGAGGTTGGCGAACGCCCAGTCGCACAACAGGACGGATTCCTTAAAGAACATGGCGTAGTGCTGGCGCCAGGCCACGAACTTGGCCTTGTGGTCCGAATAGATCCCGGTCCGGTAGGCCTGGTCCGTGTTCCAGCTGTAGTCGAACATGAACGGGTCGTCCGTATAAGGCAACGCCCCGCTGGCGGTCACTTTCACGAATTCCTCACAGGTCATCTTCTTGCTCGGCCCGAGCGACATGTCGTGGTTATTGATGTCGCGGGAGTCCATCAGGTTGCCGTACGCCCACTCGACGGGCGGCATGGTCCAGTGATCCACGAATCCCCAGGCCGGGAGGCGCAGGATCGTGTCGAGATCCTCCAGACGGCCGACTTTCTCGCAGAAACGCGCCACGCCTTCGGCCAGAAGATCGCCGATCCCGATGCGCTTGCAGATGGCGATCACATAGGCTTCGGCGAATTCGACCTGGTCGTACATCTCCATCGGCAGAGGCGCGGTGTCGATGGGCTTCCCCGGACCGATGACGCCCCTGTCGTACAGCTGTTTCATATACCAGCCGGCGCCGGTCGAGGCGGGAACCGCGGGCTGGATCGGGTGGCCCTTGGGGCTGGGGAACGCCATGGGGCCGCCGAAGCAGATGTCAAAGGCGTTGATGCCGTACCGCTGGGCGATGTCGGCGGCCTTCAAGGCGTCGCTGCGCGCAGTCCGCTTGAATGGGGGCGAGGGGAGGTTGTACCAGACGGATTCCATGCAGCCGTCGGAATCCATGCCGAAGAGCGTGTTCCGCGTATGGCAGCTTCGGTTACACCCCACGCAGGCGGAGGATCCCGTCGGGTTGGGGCGCCCCCCGAAGGTGTTTGTGTACCATTCGCGCGCGTCTCTTACCCCGGCCGGGTCGGCGAGCCTGATCCGCCCGGTTCCGAGAACGGCGACGGCCTTGAGGTTTTTGGACCCGAAAACGCTCCCGAATCCCCCCTGGCCCGCCCCGGAGCCGCCCGCATGAACCAGCGAACCGATTCGGGTCTTATTTTCGCCGGCCGGCCCTATCGTGACGATGGACGGGCGCAGCGTCGAATAGCCTTTGTCCAGCTTCTGCCATTCGGAGCCGTAACGGACCCGGGCCCGCTCACTGTGAAGGCGCCAGATTTCCTCCTGCGTCTCCCAGGTTGAAAGCCCCCACAAGGACTTGGCGTCTTCCAGTTCGACCTTGTCGTCGATGATGTTGATGTATACGGGGACGTCCGACTTCCCCTCGATCACGATTCCGTCCCAGCCCGCGAGCTTGAGCATGGTTGAGAAACTGCCTCCGAAGTTGCTTCGGGAGAACCAGCAGACCGGCCAGGGCTGGGGCGCTAGGCCGGAAACGCTGGTTCTGGCGGCGAAGGGCAGACCGGTGGCCGCCAGAGGCCCCGTCATGAGACACACGATGTTTCTGGGGTCGAACGGATCCTGCAGATCCCAGTTTCCCGGCGCGACGCACAGGTCCCAGAAAATAGCCGTCCCCATGCCGTAGCCGCCCCAGTAATCTTCGTACTTGGCGGTGTCGATGGAGCTGATCTGCCGGGTCGTCAGGTTGACCCGGAGTATTTTGCCTGCATATCCTGGTGTAGCCATCGCTTTTCTCCCTTCGTCAGATCGGTTTGGCCTGAGGCGTGTCCTGAGGCTTCGGCGCGGGGCCTCCTCCCGGAGGAGGAGCGCCAGGAGCTCCCTTGGGTTTCGGCGGCGGCGCCAGATTGACGTCGTACCCGCCGATGTCCGTTTGGGACGGGAGTAAGGAGACCAGCTTCAGAGCGCCCATCGGGCAAGCCGTGACGCAGGCCTGGCTTCCGGAAGGTCCGCCCTTTTTGCTGAAATAAGGGGCATCCGCGCACAGGTCGCATTTGGTCGCTTTTTTCGCTTCGGCGTCCCAGACAGTCCGCCGCGGGCTGTAAGGACAGGACTGCAGGCAGGTCTGGCAGCCGATGCACTTCCTGGCGTCGATCATGCGCACGTTGCCGTTCGCGGCGCTGACGTGGCAGGCGCCGACGGGGCAGTTCTTGACGCACATAGGCTCCGGGCACTGGCGGCACACGGAGATTTGAACGTCGTATGGATAGCGGCTCAGCACAGCGCGGCTGACCTGGATTCTTGCCATGGACGCGCTGGCAGCGCCGTCATGAACGAGCGAGCAGGCGAGCATGCAGCTTTGACATCCCGAACATTGACGGCTGTCGTAAACAAGGTAGCCGGTCGAAACCGGATAGGCGCCTTTCTCCGCCGCGGCGGCGCCTTCCGCCAGGGGCGCTCCGGTTGAAAACGCCAATGCGCCTCCGGCGACGACGGTTCCGGCGCCGACCACGAAATCCCGCCTGCTGAGTCTGCCGCCGTCAGCGGATTTCAAGTCTATATTGTTGGTTTGCGATTCATGGCGTGCAGGCATGGTCGATCCTCCCTTCCGGTATGCGTCGCGTTGAATGGCTATGCTTATATCAGTTTGCCTTCCGCTTTACAATTCCTTACGGCG
>CAYZTZ010000057.1:5115-20407 GCA_964481255.1 uncultured Acidobacteriota bacterium
CCCGCAAGAATGATGATCAGCGGTACGAGATATACCGGTCTTCTTGGGACGTTTCTTATCCAGCCAACGGCGGCTCGTCGGGGTAGCTCCCTTTTGCCGGTCGAAACGTCGATGAAAGGGTGTGGTGCGCCCTGCCGCGGACAAACTCTAGGCCATCTTCGGATCGACCGGCCGGGATCTACGGCAGGCGATACTCTCTTTATTCGGTCTTTTCTGCATCTTATTGATGAGGAAAGGTTCAAGAGGGTCGCCGCTCGGCATGCGGGCGCATAGGGCGCATTTATTCCTGGCGAGGCATGCGGGTCCAGGCTTTCCTTTGCGCCTCGGCTTGTTCGATGCTTCGAAATTTGAATACTCCTGGGGGAAATCTTTTGGCGGGTGCAAATCGCGCCATAAGTCGGAAAACGCCGCGGAGAGCACGGCTGAACTCTTCGGTTCCCGGCTGGAGCCTATCCGCACGACCGGCATCATCCAGTGTGCGAAATTTGCGGATGGGCATGGTCAATCCCTCAAGCTGAATATCTCTTTTAGAGCCTCTGCATCGGCGCGATCCCGCAACCGTAGGGTGCCTTTTTTCATTCTGTACAGCATGTCGGGTGTTGCCACCCGAACCGGGACTCCTTCATAGAGCTTCTCTTCGAATTGAATGTCATCAAATGAGAACGCCTGTCCGAGTCGCGCAAGTATGTCGATTTGCAGGGATCCATCCGGTGAATTATATCGAATCACCGGATATTCCCCGGCCAAATCTGCCGCATTTATTTCATCGATAGACGCATCTTCGGGGAATAGCCGTTTCAACGCGATTTGCATTCTTGAAACATTGTCTTTATCGGGT
This sequence comes from uncultured Acidobacteriota bacterium, assembly GCA_964481255.1. Lineage (GTDB taxonomy): Bacteria > Acidobacteriota > UBA6911 > UBA6911 > UBA6911 > UBA6911. The sequence continues at coordinate 5,954 of CAYZTZ010000057.1, forward strand.
TTCACAAAAATATCCACATCCTGTGTCGCCCGAACGATCCCGTGCACCGTCATCCCTAAAGCGCCCACCAGCACATAATCCACGCCCTGGTGTTTCAATTCCCGAAAAAAGGCAAGAATCGAGTCGATATCCATGGATCTCCCTCGCAGGATCCCCGGAGGGTATTTTAGTCCCATTCCTCAGCTTTTCGGAAAATATGTTCCGTGAGGACAGCTCGACAGGGGGCGAATCGGCCAAACCTGAAAACACGGCAAGGAATTATAGTATCGCGCTCGCGGTCACGAGGCCGTCGGCATAGGTGGATTTGAAGCCCAGGTTTTCCAAGTACGGGACGACGACGGTATGCGCAAGCTTTCCCTCGACGGGATGGTAGGCGGCGACCGACAATTGCGCCACGGATCGCAGGGTCCTGGTCATTCCCCGGAGGGCCTCGATTTCCGAGCCCTCGATGTCCATTTTGATGAAACGCGCCGACTCGACTCCCAGACCTTCGAGAATATCGTCGAGGGTGTCGGCCTTGACAAGGACGGACTCGCCGGTGGGGCTGTAGAATCCGTCCCGGAAGGCGCTGTGCGCCGACGCGTTGCCCGAAAGGTACAGGGGCAGGCTCCGCCGCCGGCTCCAGAGCATTTTCCGAACCGGGATCACGTTGTTCCACCGGTTGGTTTCGATGTTTTTGAGAAGGCAGGCGTAGTTCCGCGGCTCGGGTTCAACCGCGATGATCCTGCCCTTTTCCCCCACGGCGGCGGTGATTTTGGCCGTGAAAGTTCCGATCCGCGCCCCTGCGTCCACGACGATATCGCCTTCCCGGATTCGCCAGCCCGCGTCATAGGAAGGCCGGAACATGATCCCTTCGATCTCGTTGAGCGTCGACAGGTAGCGGTAATACAACCGGCGGTTGCCGGGTTCCATCAGATCCCCGGGATAGAGGGTGACGGCCTGGGGCAAGGGCGTATCGAGACAGATATCGTACAACCGGATCCCGTTTTCGATCTCGACAAAGAGGCGCCCGTCCGTGTCCAGGCCCAGCGATCGGACCCATTGGTCACCGGCCATAGGAGACCCCGGCGTTGAATTCGGAGGAGGGCATGGCGCTACTGTTTCAATCCCAGGTCCTGTATCTTGCCCGGCGTGAACACGCCCCTCTGGATCAATTTTCCTATGAGCGCGCCGCAATAATCGCATTCGCTGCATTCTCTGCTGCAGGAGCTGACCGTCTCGAAAAAGCGGACGCCGTCCAGGCTCTTGTTGTCGAGATGCAGGAGATGGGACATGCCGACCGAGTACAGGTTTCCCGCCATCAGTTCCAGCAGGTCCCCGTCCCAGCTCTCCCGCAAATAGGCTTCCACCGTCCTGAGCAGCATGCTTCTCGAGCTCGTCCTCCCCACGATCTTGAAATAGCTGGTTATCCCGCTGTACCTGGAAGCGTCTTCCGGACGGATCCAGCCGGACTTGAGAATCTGGGACAGGTCGCTTTGGGTCCGCTGAATGCAGTTGAGGCTGAAAACGTTGTCCTCGGCGCGCACGCCGCCTTTCATTTCCGGTTTTCTCGATTTGTGGGAAATGTAATTGAAGTGGAATTTGCGGAACGGACACCGGAAGAGGCAGCCTTCATTGACCATCAGCTTCATGGGCGCCTGCGCGGCCTTTTGGATGCGCGCCAGCGTCTTGAGGTCCCGGTTGATATCGACGTGGGGCGTCAGGACATCGGCGCCGGCCTTGCGGTAAATGACGGCCTTCTCCACACAATCGATGTCTCCCAGGACCGACGCGGTGATTTCAAGCGCCGGGAAGCGCCTTCGAACTTCGCGGATGTAGAGAGGGTTGGCGATCGTGACCGCCTCGACCCCGAGCTCCTCGTGCGCCCTTCTCAGGTAGTCCATGGTGGCCCGCAGAACCTCCGGCGAGTACCATTCGCTCCCCTCGCAGGTCGAGTTCAGGAGAAGATTCACGCGGATGCCCTCGCGGTGGATGCTGTCCACCACGCCGGCGAAAGCGGGGAAATCGATTTCCGGAACGATCCGGCCCGCGCCGGAGTACTCCTGGGGGCCGGAGAGATAGATCTCCCTGATGCGGTTGCCGTTCAGATCCTTGAACCGGAAGATCTCACGGAGAGTTTCAGGATCATTGTTGTAGGGGACCGAGAATTCAAGATGGCCCACACCTTCCTCCATGGGCGTTTAAAGCGCGCCGCAACGAAAAGTCGGATCGGGAAAAGCTGCGGCCGCCCGAGGCGTCCTAGGCGCAGGCGAGAAGGGCTCTCTTGACCATCGCCTTGGCGATGGGGATTTTCCATTTATTCCTGTCGCCGGGGAGCGCTCTGGCCGATTCGACCGCGGCGGCGCCGGCCTCGTCCGCGCTTTTCTCGTCGATCGCCCGCCCCCGGACGGCTTCCTCCGCCTTGAGGGCTCTATAGGGCCGATTGTGCACCGCGTTGAGGCAGACGCGCGCGTTTCCTCCGCCGATCATGGCCGCGCAGTTGACGATGGGGAAATCGATGGATTTGCGGATGGCGAATTTCATGAAGGCGCTCTTGGCGCCCGGCGGAGGCACGGGGATCTGTATCTCGGTGACGATTTCGTCGGCGGCCAGAAGCGTGGAACCGGGAACGGCCATGTCCCAGAATTTCTCGGCCTCGATCAGCCTCTTATTGGTCCTGATGGAGGCGTTCAGGGCCACGAGCGCCGGCGCGGTATCGCTCGGATTGACCGCCAGGCACATTTTGACCGCGCCGAAAATGGAGTGATAGCGGTTGTCTCCCGCCATCGCGTAGCAGGTCTTGCCGCCCTTCCGGATGCAATAGAACCGGTTGTCGGGGATCCGGAAATACCAGCACCGCGTCATCTGGCAGATATTCCCGCCGATGCTCCCCATTTCCCGAATATGGGGTGTGGCGGTTTTATGGGCGCCTTCCGCCAGGGCGGTGTACCTGGCCCGGACCAGATCGTTCTTGGCGATATCTTCCAGGCGCGTCAAGGCGCCGATTTTCAAAGCGCCTCCCTCTTCCCTGATATAGTCCAAGCCGGGAATGCTCTTGAGATTGACGACCACCTCAGGGTAGTTCGGCAGGATTTCGAACCTCATGGCGCCCAGAAGGTCCGTGCCGCCGGAGATCACGGCCGCCTTCCCCGTTCTCAGAAGAGAGGACGCCTCTTCGACCGTCTTCGCGTCCACGTGCTCGAATCTTTTCCACGTTTTCATGTCCCGGATCCTTTCTCCTGCGTTTCGAGGCCCCTGTGCCGCCGCGTTGCGTCCATCCCGTCGGGCCCGAATCCCCCGCCGTTTCTAAGTCTCTTGTTTGAGGTTTCGGGCGGCCTCGAGCACCGCCGGCGGATGCCGCTGATAGGTGGCGCAACGGCAGAGGTTGCCGCCGAGGGCGTCTCTCACGTCCGCTTCGGACGGGTCGCTGTTCCGGTCGAGCAGGGCCTTGGCGGTGCATACGAATCCGGGCGTGCAGTAGCCGCATTGGAAGGCGTTGTTATTGATATAGGCCTGAATGATCGGGTGTTTCGCCTTCGCGATTCCTTCCGCCGTCTCCACCCTGGCGCCGTCGCATTCGCAGGCCAGCGTCAGACAGGAGAGAACGGGCCTGCCGTTGACGATGACCGTACAGGAGCCGCAGGCCCCCAATCCCCCGCACCAGTCCTTGGGCGAGGTGAGGCCGATTTGGTCGCGGAGAAGCTGGCGCAGACTCCAGTGCGGCTCGACGGAGCAGCGGTATTTCCCGCCGTTGACGGTCAGTTCGACGACATGAGGCGAATCCGGGCATTTTGTCCCGGACGCCGGCGCGGCGCCTTCTGCCGTTTCGCCTCTCCCCGAAGTCCGGCCCTGCGCCTGTTCCACCGCGGCCATGGACCCTATCGCCGGAGTGCCGACCACCAGTCCCGCGTCCTTCAGAAAATCCCTGCGCGATATCTGCCCGGATCCCTGCCTCTTATCCTGTTCCCCAGACTCCTTTTTTTCCTCTGCCATAATCCCTCTTGATTTTCGGCGCCGGATCGGCGGTCCATGGCGTGCCGGCCGCCGAACCGGCGGCGTATCGGTTCCTGTATCCGTGCAGGCGGAGCGCCCTTTCTGCAATCCTCCCCGATTCTTAGGAACCGGCAGGGGCTTGTCAAGCATTTTCCCGCACCCGCGATTGCAACGGACGGCGCCGCTTCATCCATGAAACCTGCGGCCGGCCGCCTCGCAGAAAAGGCCGTCCATCAGGGATCCATGCCGGGGAAGTTTATTGAAGGGGGCAGCGAACGCGGCGACCTAGATGAACATCTCCTCGTCCTGGACCGACCCGTTGGAAACGCTTTTGCGTCCGCGGAAAAGCAGATGGAGTCCGACGCGGATGGCCCGCGAGATGGCCTGGATTTCATTGAGGGGGGCTGCCACGCTGTTGTGAAGCAGTTCGAGCGTTTCCTGCATCCGCTCGGTGGCGCATTGAATGGTGTCTTGAATCCTCAGAACCTGGAGACGGCCTGCCTGGGTAACCTCGGACAGAAAAGCGTCCAGGTCCGTGACCCTCCTGTGCACGATGTCGGTCGTATCGACAAGCTTCCCCTTTACGGACTGCAACCCGTCCGCCACGTCCTTGATCGCGGCCAGAGCCTCGTTCAACTTGGAGGAAATCGCCGAGGTTTCCTGGATGAGATCCTTGCCCGCGCCATCCATCCAAGTCTTTATCCGGCGGAGGGACTTATACATCCCGAAAAACATCAGGCTCTGCATCAGCACCGCGAGCGCGAGAATCCCGGTGAATACCGTGAGTAGAGTGTCTTGCATCGGAGATTAGGCCTTGTTTTTTTCTTCTTTGTAAGCCTGCTTTCCGGCGTCCACGGCCGCGGCCACCGAATCCTTCTGCTTCTGCAAGATCTCCTTGCCCCGTTCGACGTACTCCGCGGTCTTTTCCGCGGCGGCCTTGGCGCGGCTGGCCACATAATCGGCGCCTTCGCGGGCTTTGGAAGCTATCAGCTTCCGAGTCTCCGCTCCCGTTCGGGGCGCCAGCAGAAGGGCCGTCAGGGCCCCGATCATGGCCCCGAGAAACAGATATAACGCCTTTTCTCCCGCGCTGGATTCTTGACTCATGAGGAAATCCTCCAAAATATGAAATCTTATTAGCATGCGCCGCCGGCAAAGTCAAATTCCAAATCCGTAGAAAGACGGCGTCCCCGGATCCCTGCATTCCGATGTATAATGCACATCCATGACCCCTGGGCAAAAAGGTTCCGCGCGTTCCAAAGCGGGGGGCCGGATACAAAAGATCCTGAACGGCCTCGACCGCGCCTATCCGGACGCGCAGTGCGCGCTTGCGCACAGCAATCCTCTGGAGCTCCTGGTCGCGACCATCCTATCGGCTCAATGCACGGACGAGAGAGTCAACATTGTGACGCGCGAGCTTTTCCGGAAGTACCGCACCCCTGAAGACTACGCCCGGGCGCCGCTGAAAACCCTGGAAGCGGACATCCGCCCCACGGGCTTTTTCCGCAACAAAGCCAAGAGCATCCAGGGAGCCTGCCGGATGATCCTGGAAAAATTCGGGGGAGCGGTGCCCGACACGATGGAACAGCTGGTCCAGCTTCCGGGCGTGGCCCGGAAAACGGCCAACGTGGTCCTGGGGGTGGCCTTCGGCAAGGCGGAGGGCATCGTCGTGGACACCCACGTTTTTCGAGTCTCCCGGCGCCTGGAGCTCAGCCGGTCGGAGACCCCGGAAAACGTCGAGCGAGATCTGATGCAAATCGTGCCCCGGGACCGATGGATCTCCTTCTCCCACCAGATGATCCTTCATGGAAGGCTGGCCTGCAAAGCCCGGAAGCCGCTCTGCCTCACGTGCCCGGTGCAAAGGGAGTGCCGTTCGGAAGACAAGCTTTCACAGTCGCCGGGGACCGAATAGGCCCGGGATTCCACGGATCCGTCACGCGCCGGGATCCGGCGCCGGTCAGCCTATCAGAATAACGTGCAGATCCATCACGTTGGTGCGTGTGGGACCGGTGACGATGAGGTCGCCGAGACGCTTGAAAAAGGAATGGGAATCGTTGTTCTCGGCTGACGCCTCCAGGAAGCGGGCCCCGAATTTCATCGACCGCAACAGCGTTGTGCTGTCCGCGACGGCGCCGGCGGCATCGGTGGGACCGTCCGTCCCGTCGGTGCCGAGGCTTGCGGCCAGCACAGGGGCCGGCAGGCCGGCAAGATGCCTCACGCAGTGCAGAGCGAACTCCTGGTTGCGGCCGCCGCTCCCTTTCCCGGTGACCCGAACGGTGGTTTCTCCTCCGCTGATGATGCAGGCCGGGCGGCGCAGGGGGCGCCGGTGAAAGACGATCTCGCTCGCGACGCTCATATGCAGCCGCGCGGCTTCCTTCGTGTCCCCTTCCAGACGGCTGGTCAGGACCATCGCATGGTAGCCCAGGCGCCGCGCCGCCCGGCATGCGGCGGCGCAGGCCTGCGCGTTGTTCGCGACGATGAAGCTCTCGCAGCGGCGGAAGACGGGATCGTCCGCTTTGGGCGTCTCAGGAATCCGGCCGGCGGCTCCTTCCCTGAATCGGCGCATGACGGCGCGCGGGACCCGGTCCGAGATTCCCAGCTTTTCGAAAATCTCCAATCCGTCGGCGAAGGTTGTGGCATCGGGTGTCATGGGACCGGACGCGATGGTGCCCGGATCGTCGCCGACCACGTCCGAAAGGATCAGAGAGACGGCGGCCGCAGGAGCAACCATCTCCGCCATGCGGCCGCCTTTTATTCCGGACAGGTGTTTCCGGACGGCGTTCATCTCGCGGATGTCCGCCCCGGCGTTCAGCATAAGCCGCGTGCAGGCAAGCTTGTCCTCAAGCGTGAAGCCGGGCGCCGGCCGAACCATGAGCGAGGACGCTCCGCCGGAAAAAAGGCACAGCACGAGGTCGTCCGGCCCGACCTGGTTTTTCGCCAGATCGGCGATCTTTGCCGCCGCTGCGACGCTGTTGCGGTCCGGCAAGGGATGTCCCGCCTCGGCGATTTCCAGCTTGTTGAGACCGAGGCTGTGCCCGTACTTGGTGACGAGAAATCCTCCGGCGAGATACCGGCCCAGGATCTTTTCAACGGCCCGGCCCATCGGCGCCGACGCCTTCCCCGCGCCGAGGACCCACAGTTTCCCGATCCTGGCCAGATCGTAGCGGCGGCCGTCTATGCGGAGCATCGAGCCGTCCCGTTTCAGGAATTTGCGCACGGCGGCCTCCGGATCCACCGCTTCCAGGGCTGCAGCCCAGATTCGGGCCGCGTCGGCGTGCAGCGAGCTCAGGGATTTCACCATCGGCCTCCCGGAAACGCTTCCATGTTTTGAAAAGGCATCGTCAAGCCTCGCGAGCGCCCGCAGCTGCGGCGGCTCCGCGCGGCATCAGGTGTTGACAGCGCCCGCTCTCCATTGCAATATTTTATTTATCGCATCGCTGGGAGATAGGATGGAACGAACGTTCGCCAGTTTTCAAGAGGCATGCAATTACAAGGTTGACGACAAGCCTTTCGAATGCGGCGACTGCAGGCATTTCATATCCGAGGAGCAGTTTCTCAATGCCCCGAGCAACTGGGGCACATGCCTGCACCACTCCCATGCTTTTATCCGGTTTCGCCGCGCCTGCCATTCCTTTGAAAAGAGATAGGCCTGCGCGCCCGGCCTTTTCGCGCGAAGCGCTGCCGGCTTCCCGCTTGAAAACCCCGCCACGGCTGTTTCTCAAAATATCACTTGCCCGCGGCGACCGGGATCGGCGGGACTCGTCCTATTTGGGTTCAGAAACCGCCGAGGCGACGATATTGGCGACCGCCGCCCGAAGGTGATTGATGTCCTTGCCGCCGTCGGGGTGGACGCGATTGCTCAAGAGGATGATGAAGGAATCGGTCGGCGGGTGGACCCAGAGGGACGTGCCCGTGAATCCCGTGTGTCCGTAGCCTTCCTTGAAGATATCCCCTCGCGGGGAAGAATAGGCCGACGCGATATCCCAGCCCAACCCGCGGACCTGGGGCGCGCCGGGAGGTGATTGCGGGCTGGTCATGGCCTCGATTGCAAGCGGCGACAGCAGACGGCCTCCGGGATAGGAACCTTTGTCCAGAAGCATTTGGGCAAACACCGCCAGGTCCCGGGCGGTGGAGAAGAGGCCCGCGTGGCCGGCGACGCCGCCCATGCGCCAGGCGGTGGGATCATGCACCTCGCCCCGCAGAATGCGGTCCGGGTCCTCGAGGTTTTCCTCAGCTTTCAGGTAGCGGAGCGTGTTCCTGCGCGATTCGGTCGGCGCGATGCGTCCGGCCAGATCGACCGGCGGCCGGAAGAAGGTGTCGCGCATTCCGAGCGGCTCAAAAACACGCTCGCGGGCGCACTCGTCCAGGCTTTTCCCCGTGACGGACTGCACGATTTCGCCCAGGGCGATGAAATTGAGGTCGCTGTAAACGAACTCCTTTCCGGGCTCCGGACCCGCCTTGATCCTCCAGAGCTCCGACAGGGCCGCCGGATACCCGGACCACGGCTTGGAGAGGTCGAAGTCGGCCGGCAGGCCGGAATAGTGGGTCAGGAGGTGCCGCAGGGTGATCCCGTTCTTGCCGCCGCCGGTGAAGGCGGGCAGGTAGCGCTGGACCTTGTCCTCGAGCCTCACCTTTCCGTCTTCGGCCAGCATCAGGATCAGCGGCGCGGTCGCCATCACCTTCGTCAGAGACGACATATCAAATATCGTATCGGCGGTCATGGGTTCCTTCGAGGGACGCACGGACCGGTTTCCGAAGGCCTGCAGATACGCAATCCTCCCGCGCCTGGCCACCAGCACCACGGCCCCGGGGATTTCGCCCGCCCCGATGGAGGCCTGCACCGCGGCGTCGATGTGCCGCAGACGGGAGGAGAGGAGCCCGGCGGATTCGGGATCGCTCATGGGCAGCCCCCGGCTTTCATCGCCGGCGAAAGCCGGCGCCCGGCAGACAACGCCCGCGGCAAGCAGGCTGAAAAGCAAGACGCTTCGCATCAGCGGACCTTCTGGATCGCCGGCGCGGCCCCCGTCTCCGGCGCGCCCGCAAGGGCTTCGGGTTTCAGATTATAGGCGCGTGGGGCCGCGTCTCAAACCGCAGAATTGCGCCCGGAATGAATGTCCCTGTACAATCTCACATACTCGCCGGCGGAGCGGTTCCAGGACCAGTCCTGGGACATGGCGCGGATCATCAGCGGACGCCAGCGGCCGGGGTCCGAGTACACCGCCAGGGCCCGCCGGATGGCGTTCATCATCTCCCGGGCGGAATAGCCGGTAAAGAGGAATCCGGTTCCCTCGTTTTCGCCGTAGGGCTGAACCGTGTCGGCGAGCCCGCCCGTGGCCCTCACGATCGGGATGGTTCCATAACGGAAGCTGTAGAGCTGGTTCAGACCGCAAGGCTCATAGCGGGAGGGCATAAGAAACATGTCGCATCCCGCCTCGATCCGGTGCGCCAGGGCGTTGTCAAAGGAGAGGCGCACGGCGGCCTTCGCGGGATAGCGCGCGGCGATCGCCTCGAACATCTCGTGATATTTCCGCTGCCCGGTCCCGAGGACGACGAGCTGCAGATCCAGCGACGCGATCTCCTCCAGGGCCTCCTCAAAGAGGTCGAAGCCCTTCTGGTCCGCCAGACGCGACACGATCCCGATCAGGGGGACGCGGTCTCCTTGCATCGGGAGACCGAAAGAGCGCAGGACCTGCCGCTTGCATTCCGCTTTCCCGGAGAGATCCCGGACGGAGAAACGGGCCGGCAGATAGGGGTCGGTTTCGGGGTTCCACTCCTCGACATCGATGCCGTTGACGATGCCGCTGACGTCCTCGCTGCGGCTCCGCAAAACGCCCTCCAGCCCGAACCCGAACTCCGGACCGGTCTGGATTTCGGCCGCATACGTCGGACTGACCGTGTTGATCTTATCCGCGAACTGGATGCCGGCCTTCATGAAATTGACCTTGCCGTAGAATTCGAAGGGCGACATGGGGTAAAAGTGCCGCATGTCGATCCCGGCGTAATAGAGAGCCTCTTTGGGGTAGAGCCCCTGGTACGCGATATTATGGATGGTCAAGAGAGTCCCCGTGCGGGCGAAAAACGGGTCGTCGTTATAATTGACGCGGATGAGAGGCGGGATGAGGGCGGAGTGGGAATCGTGGCAATGGATGATGTCGGCATCCATCTCCAGACGGAGAAGCAGTTCGAGCCCGGACTTCATGAAAAACACGAATCGCGCCATGTTGTCCGGGTAGCCTTCCCCGGTGCCGGGATCATCGTAGATCCCTTCCCGGTCAAAGTACCTGCGGGACCCGATCAGGAAGACGTCCACGGACGTCTCCTCGAAGCGGGTCTGGAAGACCTCGGCGTGCTCGATCGAGGAACCCATGGGGACATCGAATCCCGGGACGGAATCGCATCGGCGGATGTCGAACCCTCCCGCGCGGGCCGCCCGATAGTACGGGATCACGACGGCCGTCCGCACCCCCAGCTTCGCCAGAGCCTTGGGCAGGGCTCCCATCACGTCTCCGAGCCCCCCCACCTTCGCGAACGGGGAAGCTTCCGCCGCGAACATGACGACTTTCAATGCGGTGCTCAATGGCATATATCCTCGCGGCCCGATCCCCGATGCTGCAGGTCTGCGCCCGTCCCGCGCGGCGTCTACAGTTCCGCCTCGCGCAGGTATTTCGCCGCGTCTTCGGGCGCCGTCGGATTGATGTAAAAGCCCGTCCCCCATTCAAAGCCGGCGACCTGAGTCAGGCGGGGCATGAATTCGATATGCCAGTGATAGTCCAGCTCGATGGTGTCCCAATAGGAAGCGGGCCTGGGTTTGACGCGGATATTGGGAATCGTGTGGATCAGGAAATTATACGGCGGGTCGTTCAGGCACTTTTTGACTCGAAGCAGAATCTCCTTCAGCACCAGAGCCAGGTGGCGGAGCATCTCGTCGCCTGCCTCGGCGAAGCTGCAGTGATGCTGGCGGGGGGCTATGAAGATCTCAAAAGGAAAGCGGGAGGCGAAAGGAGCCAGTGCGACGAACTGCTCGCCCGCGGCCACGATGCGCTCCCCGGATTCCAGCTCCTGCTGGATCAGGTCGCAGAAAAGGCAGCGCTCTTTTTTTATGTAGTGACTCCTTGCGGAGTCCAGTTCCTCCACGAGTGTCAGCGGGGTGACCGGCGTCGCGATCAGCTGCGTGTGCGGATGGGCTATCGAGGCCCCCGCGGCGGAACCGTGGTTCTTGAAAATCAGGACGTACTTGAAGCGCTGATCGCGCAGGAGGTCCGTCAGGCGCTCCCGATAGACCCATAGAATCTTTTGCAGATGTTCCACCGGCGCGTCCGCCAGCTGGAGATCGTGCCGCGGCGTCTCGATGATGACCTCATGGGCGCCCACCCCGTTCATCCGGTCATAGGCGCCGAGTCCCTTGCGGTCGAGGCCGCCCTCGATGCGGAGGGCGGGAAACTTGTTTGGGACGACGCGCACGTCCCATCCCGGCTGGTTCGGCATGGACCCGTTCCGGATGGCCAGGATTTCGGGAGGAGTCTTGCTCTCGTTGCCTTCGCAGAAGGGACAGAAGTTCCCGTTCGGCTGGGGCTCTTCCCTGACGAAATCATCGGGCCTGCGGCCGCGCTCCGTGGCGATGATCACCCAGCGTCTCTGTATTGGATCGTGGCGCAATTCCGGCATAGGATTCCTGGTGCAAAACCGCGCGGTTCCCTCAGCGTCCGGCGTTCAAGCCGCCTCCGGGCACGGGCGGGAGCCCGGCGCAAGCGTGTGATGCTACCATCGAGGGACCCGCAAATCAACGCACGATATAAAATCGGCAAAATGGACGCCGGCGATCGGCTTTTTCTGCTACTTTTGCGCCTCCGGCGCATCACACGAGCCATTCCTGCTGGTCCAGGCTCCACGGATCCAGGTGCACCGTGAGGAAGCCCGAGGAGGGGAAACGCTCGATCCCCTTTCCGTTGTCCAGAACCTCGACGAAGAAAAGGATGTCCGCCGGCTCCCGCACGCCGAGAGCCTCCAACGGAATCCCCATCTCAAGGATCTTCCCGCCGGCCAGGCGCGGAGGCCGCTCCGTCGGGGGCCAGCGAACCGTCCGGAGGCGCCACGCGCCGTCCTCCTCATGTTCCAGAGCAAGCCGGCATTCCTCCGGCGATACAAATTGGACGTGAAGGGAGCAGGTCCGGGGGAATTCCGCCCATCCCCGCGAGGCTGCATCGATCCGCAAATAGAGGTGACCGAGATCAAAACCGAAAAACACCCTGTCGATCCAGCACTCCGCGCGGTGCATGGCGCCCCCGGCCGGGACGGCGAATCCGGCGGAAAGCCACTCGAAATAATCCGTCACCCGGCCGTCCAGACGCGGCGTCATCGTGTGGGCCGGCAGACGGTACTGAACCCCCACAACCGCCTTCTTGATCGGCTCGTCGAGCCGCAGGGGAGGCTCTTCGCCCAGAAGCCTGTACACATTCTTGAGACGACCCCGGAAAAGCTCGTCGAACTCCGCGGCGTTATCCGTCTGGTGATCCTCCCCGTACCACCAGAACCAGTCGCTGCCTTCCGCGACCATCAATTCACGGAAGGCGGAATCCGCTTTGGCGGGATCCCCGCCGCCCACGACAAAGGAACGCAGATAACGCCGGGCGGCGGTCAAAACTTCCCAGGCGCGGTTCTTCTCCGGGTGGCCGACCCAGGTGGCGAGGTTCCCGTAGATCCAGCTGCCCGCCGCGACCGAAATCAGGGGCTCTCTGTGCGTTTCCAGATCCAGGAACTCTGAAAAGGTGACTGTACGGAACTCCGCCGATCCGGACAGACTGTCGTAGAGAAGGGCAAAGAAATCGGCCGCGTTGCCGGGGTAGTGTTCCCAAGCGTTCTCCCCGTCCAGGATGACGGGCACGATATAGAAGCGGCCGTCATCCGGAAGGCTTTGGCGGATGGCGCGCAGGCGCCGGATGAAGTCCGCGACGGCATCCTGCGCTCGCCACTGATGGTAGGCGAATCCAAACAGGTCCGACAGAACGTGATCCCGAAAAAACAGACAGGGGCCCTCTTCCCCTTCCCCCCATCGGTAGGCGCAATATTTCCTCTCGGGGGGAATGGAGGCGATCCCGTATTCCTGTTTCCGCAGGGAATTCCAGAGCACGATTTCGTCGGAGGCCAGCCACCGCAGACCCTGGTCTCTTGCCGGCTCCAGGGCAGCGTCGCTCAGGGCTCCTTCGGACGGCCACATGCCGCGGGCCGGGGTCCCGAAGAATTCAAGATAAGCCCGCAGAGCCCTCTCGATGTGCCGCGCGGCGTCTTCCGGGAACGCGAACGGATCCGGAGGAAGGCTCAGGGAAGGGAGCGTCTCGCGCGCGGAACGCAGGTCGCACAGCAGTGGAAGAATCGGGTGATGGCAGGGCGAGACGGAGATCTCCGCTTTCTGCGATTCGGAAAGCCGTCGGTAGAGAGGAAGGATGCGCCCCGTGAAGGCATACTGGATTTCCAGAAGCCGCCTTTTGTCCGCCTCGGCGAATCCCCTTCCGCGCTCCAGAAAGCGGGCTATTTCGGGATCGCGCCGCAGCTCCTGTCCGCACCAGGCCAGGTTGTACCACATCTGCAAATCCCGGTAGTCCTGCGCGGTGAAGGAACGCAGTCCGTCGGCGTAGACGCCCTGTCGATCCGGAACACCGCGGCGCTCGAAAAGCTCCCGATAGCGCGCATGGGGCCGAAGCATGCGCTCGGTCGAAAGTTGAAAAAATTTCCCCAGCAGAAAGGATTTTTCGGATTCACTCAGCTCCGACGCGTCCCGAAGCGAGAGCTCCGCGTATTTGTCCCGCGCCGTTCCGGCCGCGTAGGCCCCGAGCTGTTCCATCAGGGACGGTGCGACGTTGATCGTGACGCGGATATCGCGCGCCCGTTCCACCCGGGAGCCCATATCGTAATAGTCCTTGACAGCGTGGAACCTTGTCCAGGGGAGCGTTATTTCCCCCGTCTCCGCGTTCCCGTAATCCGGCTGGTGCATGTGCCAAAGGAAGGCCACACATAAAGGTTTCCTGAACACGAACTTACCCCGTTAAAGAATGATCGCCGGCCGTCCGTCCCTGCAATCCGGACGGGCAGGCATCGACTCGCCCCTGGTTCAGGATAACAGGATACCGCATCGGAGAGTAGTTCCGCGAGAAAGGCAAAAAGAGCGCGCACCTGAGTTTCCAAGCGGCGCCGGATCGAGGCGCCCGTCGGCCCGCAGCCTGAGTTTACGGCGTACCCGGTTCGTTACGCCGGGCGAAAAAATGGACCACGCATGACCGCCGACATAGGCTGACATGCTCTGCGTTTGTGCACCGGCCGCATTTCAGCATCGGTCGGCGTTTTGTCCTTGTATGCCCGCGGTTACTTGCCCTTTCTCCCAGCCATAACGATCCGGATACGTTTACCGCAACGATTTCGCTTGACTCGCGCGACGCCGCGGTGCTATTACTCGCCCGTTTCCTGAAAAATCCAACAAGAGCGACGCAGAAA
>CAYZTZ010000058.1:0-20253 GCA_964481255.1 uncultured Acidobacteriota bacterium
AATATGGGCAGGTGTCTCATTATCATTGGCATAGAGGGTTCGCTTGGCATCGTCGGGCCTACCGGTTCCCGGGCGCTGATGCTCGGGCTGCCCAACAACGGCATGCAGCAGACGGCGCGTCGCGCCGTCGCTGATGCCGAGCGCCATCCCGCCGGGGGATTGACAGAATCCAGGCTGGTGATTATAATGTAATTACATCCTGGAGGGGTAATTTTTGATGAAGAGTCGGTTGATCCGAATTGGCAATTCGCGTGGGGTTCGGCTGCCCAAGCCGGTGATCGAAGAGGCCGGCCTCGATGAAGAGGTGGAACTTCAAGTCCGCGAAGGTGCGGTCATTATCAAGCCGCTGAAAGCGCCGAGATCGGGGTGGGAGCAAGCGGCGCGGGCACTGCGGGAGGTCGGCGGGGATGTTCTACTGGATCCTTCGACGCCGACGCGTTTTGATGAGGAGGACTGGGAGTGGTGAAGAAGGCCGGTGTTCGGCGTGGGGAGGTGTTTTGGGTCAATCTGAGCCCGACGGTAGGCGGCGAAATTCAGAATGCTCGTCCGTGTGTGGTAGTTTCACCGGACGAGCTCAACGCGAATATACGGACTTTCATTGTGGCGCCTATGACGACGGGGGGACACGCGTATCCATTTCGTGTATCCTGTCGTTTTCGGGGTCGTGCGGGCCACGTGGTCGTGGATCAGATTCGTACGGTCGACCGTGAGCGGCTGGTCCGACGTCTGGGTCGCCTGTCGGCGACGGCGTTGAGTCAGACGCTGGAAATCCTTCAAGAGATGTTTTCACCATGATCGGGCCGGCTAGCCAAAACATGAGCCCGACGGGACGGCCGGTCACGGCCCGTGCGGAAGGGCGGCGGGCCGCGCCCGTCCATCCCGCGGGTTCAGCTGAGCGTTAGGATTCAAGAATCGCAAGGAGGAATTCATTACCCGAGATCAGTCGATTCCCAGTAATTATCATCACGATGTATTACAAGGATCACGCGCCAGCGCATTTCCACGCATGGTAAGGAGATTGGGAAGCAGTCATCGCCATTGATACGGGCGATGTCGGGTAAGGCCTGCTGCCTCCGCGAGTCATGGGCTTGGTACAAGAATGGCGCGAATATCATCGTGCTGAGCTAAACGAAGACTGGAACCTCGCCTGCGAATGAAAGGCGTGGATACGAATCGGATCCCTGGAGTGACGCCATGTTGCCAAAATTGCGAGAGGCCAAATGCCGACGTGGCTGCCGCATCTGGCTGAAGGTTGCCGATGGCGTCGAGGGCGCAATGGATCTCGAAAGCGAGTTGTGGGGGGCGATCTTCGAACCCTTGAAAGACAAAGCCCGGTTCGCCGAGTTTGCTCTAAACAAGGAACCTCAAACCATCGTCTGGCCAAACGGGGCCGATTTCGCGCCGGAGTTTCTCTACCAGAAGCTGTGCCCTGACTACACCCTCAAGCCGACGGCCAAAAGCGGAGCGCCTTAGCCTCTGTTAGCCGGAGGAGTGATAATGCATTCAGGCTCATTGATCGGCGGCATCTCGCCACGCGATCGCCGGTGGGCTGTAGCGGAACTGCTGGTTGCCGGGGCGCTCGTAGTCGGGGCCAACGTCTTTGATGTGGTTCCGATCAGCGAGACGCCGTGGCTCGTGGCTATCGGCTGGCTGTCGCTCCGCCTTCGCGGGCGCAACTGGCGGAGTCTCGGATTCCGGCGGCCGGGCCGTTGGATCTCAACTGTTGCGGTGGCGCTGACCGCCGCCGCTGCCCTTCAGTTGCTCAGCGAGATTGTGATCGAGCCGATCACCGGGCGCCCGAACCTATCAGATTTCGCTTCTCTGGTCGGCAATTTCCCAGCCTCACTCGGCATGTTGGCTCTCGTTTGGACGATCGCCGCATTTGGGGAGGAAATGGCATATCGCGGCTACGTGCTCGATCGTGCTGCGGCGCTCGGCCGCCATTCATCGGCGGCCTACGCCATGGCCATGGTGGTCGTCAGCGTCCTGTTCGGTCTGGGCCACTTCTATCAGGGTCCGGCAGGCATGATCGGTTCGACGGTTTCGGGGTTGTGGTTCGGATTGCTCTATCTCAAGTCGGGACGAAATCTCTGGTTGCCCATCCTTGCCCATGGGTTCTCGGACACTATTGGGCTGGCGCTGATCTACTTTGGTTTAGCGCCGGGGCTGGCGGGGTGACGATTCATGCAACGACAACCGGCCGACAACAGCATGCGGCGGACGGTGCTCCGCGCCGCCGCTGAACCGGGCCGTTAGCCCGCTTCGAACAGTGCGACCAGTCGTGATGTGCAGGCATATCCCGGCCGCAGGTGAATCTGGAGGGAGGGAGGAAGGATGTCACAGCCTGAAAACGGCTCCTCTTTAAGAGCCTGCCGACAATGCGCCTGGGGTACCCCGTCGATGGGATCCCGCCGGCCCATCGGCGCGCAAACGAAGACTTGATCGAATTGACATCCGCATGCTGAAGATCATTATCATCGTCGGACTGCTGGCCGCCGTGGCAATAGCGGCCGCCGTCGTATACGGTGCATGGAGTTGGTCTGAAGGCACACGGCAACTTCGAGCCCGTATCGAGAGCGCCCGCATGCCAGTCACGCCTCAGGTTGTCGACTTTCGTGAGCTTGACGGACTGCCTGCACCCGTACAGCGGTACTTTCGGACGGTGCTCAAGGATGGCCGGCCGATGGTGACCGGCGCGCGCGTGCAGCACCAGGGCACCTTCAACACGGGAGAAGCGACCCAGCGGTGGCGGCCATTCAGCTCAGATCAACGGGTGATTACGCGACGCCCGGGCTTCGATTGGGATGGTCGAGTCACAATGATGCCTGGACTGACAGTCCGTGTGCACGACGCCTATGTTGCGGGCGAGGGCATCCTGCATGCGGCATTACTCGGATTGATTCCTCTGGCCGACCTGCGTGGGGCCGGTGATGTTGCCGAAGGCGAGCTGATGCGCTTCTTCGCCGAAGCAGCGTGGTATCCGACGGCCTTGCTGCCTAGCCAAGGGGTTCTCTGGGAAGCACTTGACGAGCGGTCTGCGCGCGCCACGCTCACCGACGGAGCCGTCGCTATCACGATGTCGTTCAGCTTCAACGACTCCGGCGGCATTGAGACGGTGCGCGCCGAGGCACGCGGGCGCACCGTGGGCAAACAGGTTGTTCCTACACCGTGGCATGGACGTTTCTGGAACTACCAGGAGCGTGGTGGGATGCAGGTGCCGCTCGAAGGTGAGGCGGCGTGGCTGCTTCCTGAGGGAGCGAAGCCGTACTGGCGGGGTCGTATCACAGAGATTGAATATGAGTTCGCGAAGTGATCGACGAACGGTCACAACGAGAAGACGCGCTGGCTGATAACAGCATGCAGCGGACAGCCTTCCCTTTGTGCCGCCGTGAGCCATGATCTCCGGAGTGTGCCGCCGATCATCCTTTGCGATAACGTGGCTGCTGGCACAGGATGGGTTGCAGGAATGGAGAGAGAGGGTGGGTTGAAGGACTCTTTGCTGGCTGCATCCCGGGCCTGCAGCAATTCTCCGGCCTGTCAGACACAATTCTTCTACGGCATCATCAGGATGCCTGCATACTTACTTCGCCGGCTGAGGGACTGAAAGGATCACAGAACAAAAAGGGCAAGCAGACGGACAAGACGGCGACGCCGGTCATACGGCGCCGCGCGAGCGCAATTCCATCGGCGGACTTTCGCTTTCGAAAGCCGGACCGGAATGGGAAAGCGAAGGAGCTCCGCCCTCCACGGCGGCATGCCAGGCCTTGGGATTGCGTTCGCGCAGGAAACGACTTCCCCGGCGCCGCTATTCCTTGCATGCCGGCTCGGGAGGCCATCCCATCGATTTGGAAGCGGAGCCGATAACGGCGTGGACGAGATGCACCTTGCCGTTTCGCATCTTGAACATGTGGAAATCGGGCAGGCCGCCTGCAAAATGCACGTAGGCGACCACAGTGCCGCTCTCCACGTCGACCAAAAAGCGCCTCGGCCCGTGGTTGGTGATGACCAGGCCCTTGGGAGAGCAGTCGTGGGCGCGCATCTCCACCTTCTTGCCGTTCTCCCCTTAAAGCGTGAACATTCCCCCGAGCGTGGTCTGCGTGCCGTTTTCCCACCGGTCGCAGATATCGGCGAACGGGGTGTGCACCTTCGGCTCCGCGGCGAACATGTCGAAATAGTCGTCCGCCGCCGCCATCATGGCAAGGCGTGAGCTGCGCTGCTCGGGCGGAAGAATGCTTTCCCAATCCTGATCCTTCGTCGCCAGAACCCCCTCCGCGTTAAAGGCGAATTCGTTTTCGCGGGCGATGATCGTTTCGATTTCGGAAACCTTTTCATCCTGAACTCTGAGACGCACTCCGAACAGGATCGGCCTCGGGGTTCCCTCCGCAGGCAGGGGCTTGGGCTTCATGCCCGGCATAGCCGCCGTCATCGGCTTCCCTACGATCCTGGAGTCGAATCTCTCCTCGATCACGGCCATGGTGTGCGTCCCGCATTTCTGTGTGTCAATCAGGTCGCGCCTGAGCAGCGTCTTGCCGGCGGTCTGCCAGAAGCCCTTGCCGACCGACGTTTCCACTCCGTTTTCCGTATATTTCACGTTGGCGGCAAGAGGCAGCATGGACGGGTCGTGCGCCTGCAGGGCGGTGAAGTATTTATCCACGAAACCCTTGAGGGCCTCGCGGGTGCAGGCGGACCTGGACGTCTCAGCGTCCGCTGACACGATGCCGCCGAAAGCCACCGCGCAGGAAACCAGAAGCAGCAACGCAAATCGTTTCATCGATAGAATCCTCCGGAAGGAAATGTTATAGCGTATTTCCGCGTACAGCGGTTCGGTCTCATTCCGTCCGACACCTGCGCCGGGAATTAACGACGACTACTATAGCACGGGACTCCGGAATCCGGCGTCCGAATACGGTCTAGACACCTATTTGAGGCGCAACGAGAATCTTGTTCCCGTTTTGGATGAAAGAAACCTGGATCCATTCCGGCTCCTGGCTTCTCAAATTCCCGCGCGCAAGATGATGTGCGGAATTACATCGCTCGACCCGGTCCGCGGGGATTTCAGGGGGGCGACCCCCCTTGATCAGTTTCGGTATCCGGGCTCAGTGCATGGACATGCCGCCGTCGTGGACGATCAGCTGGCCCGTGATCATTCTGCTGTCGTCGCCGGCCAGGAAAACGGCGGCCCCGACCAGATCCTGCGGATACGCCGGCCGTTTGAGGCATCGCAGCGGGATCTGGATTTCATCGAGCGGGACGGATGGGAATTTTTTGTTTCTGTCGAACTCGTCCCCGCCCTCGGAATGCGTGAAGCCGGGCGCGATCGCGTTCACGTTGATCTTGTAGTCGCCCAACTCCCGGGCCATTCCGCGGGTAAAAGCCATGACGGCCCCTTTGGAGGCGATGTACTGGGGCATCCCCGCGATTCCCTCGAAAATGGTCGCGGACGCGATATTGATGATTTTCCCGCCCCTGTCCTTCATATAAGGGAAGACGGCCTTCGTACAGTGGAAAGCTCCCAGGATGTTGACTTCCAGAACGTCCATAAACTCTTCCGAAGTCACTTCCGTGAAGGGCTTCAGGGTTACCAGGATCCCCGCGTTGTTGACCAGGATGTCGACAGCCCCGAAGCGGTCCACGGCGGCCTTGACCATCGCGTCGCACTGGTCCTGTTTCCGGACGTCCATCTTCACATACAGCGCCTGGCTCCCTTCCTTTTCCACGGCGGCGACAGTCTTTGCCCCGTCCCGGATGTCGCCGATGACAATCTTCGCTCCCTCCTTCGCGAAGCCGACGGCGAAGGCAGCCCCAATGCCGCGGGCTGCTCCTGTAATGACAGCGACCTTGTCCTTTAATCTCATCGGAGTCCTCCTTTGCATTCCATCTATTGTGCGGCGCGCCGGGATCCGGCCTTTTCTCCCGAAAGCCTCGGTTGAGAAGACTAATGAACAGTCCGGGCTTCTCCGCGACGCGCTTTACAGACCATTGAACCTACGGCTGAGGAACCGCTTTCAATTCCACCGTCCCGGTCAGCCTGCCGGCTTTCCGCGACACGTATTCCAGTGTCAGGGCGCCCCGGCCGGATACGAGGAATTGAAATTCCACCTTGCCGCTTCCGGGCACCTGCAGAAACTGGACTTCCGGCCTGTAAGCCTTGTAGTCCACGCGGTCCAGATAAGGATCGAGCAGCGGCCCGCCCGCGACGACCCGTATGCCCTTTCCGGAGACTTTCAGAATGTCGCGCGGGTACAGTTTCCTTTCCACCGCGGCGTACGTCATCGAAGGGATCGCGCGGGCGTTTGCGAGACGCACGCGAACCTTAAAGAGATCGTCGCCGATCTTTTCAAGCGCGAAGACGTCCATGCGTATCTCGGGCGTTTGAGCCGCGGCGAAAAGAACGGCGGACGCATTGCGGAACACCAGTTCGTTCAGCAGGAACGGGTGCGGCAGGCGCGAGCTCATCTTCACCCAGCCCCCGACCTCGATGTCTCCGTATTGAGGGTGGCGAAACGGCCTCCACGGCCTGTAGAGTTCGCCCTGGACGACGTTGTCGCTGAATTTGAGGCGCTCGCGCTCCTGCGCGGGGCTGTCCTCCGGGAGGTCGATCTCGCCCGGCGCCTGGCGCTTTTCGTCCGGGCCCCGGTAGATTTCCGTTCCGGAGCTGTACAATTCCCCCACAAAGCTGTATGCCCCGGCGAGGTTATAGGTGAAATTGGTGAAGTCCCCGTGGGTGGTATAAAGGTCCTTCCACACGACCAGGTAGCGGTAGCCCGGGACTATCTTCTCCGCGTTTTTCCCGAGAATGTCGTAAACGCTTACATCGGACGGGTTCATGGGCTCTTCCGCCTTCGAGCTCGGCCCGCGCAGAAACATCCCGCCGCTGTTGTGGAACGCGTAAACCACGATGATGTTGGGGCGGTCCATGATGAACTTCGCGATCGCGCGCGGCCCAAGACCCTCGAACGGATAGTCTCCAGAGCCGCTCTGAACATAGGGCGGCTGCCAGTTGGATCCCCAGTTGCGGTTGCCGTCCACGTATCCTTCCGCGTCCTCGTTGATCCGGCCGTCCCCGTCGTTGTCGATCCCCTCGTCGCCGAGCAGCGTCCATTCCCCCTTCTCGCCGGGTTTTACAGGGACTAGCAGCCGCGGCTCTTCCGGATCGGTCCTGTATTTGCCGAAAGGATCCCTCTTGCGCATCGTGCAGATGTTGCCGTCGCCGTCAAGGTCGTCCGGGCCGTCCTCGTCGACGAGCCCGTCGCGGTCGTCGTCTTTCGGGATCCGCAGGCTCCGATTCGAACTGGGATCGTTCGCGTCCCGGAAGAAATGGTGGCGTCC
This sequence comes from uncultured Acidobacteriota bacterium, assembly GCA_964481255.1. GTDB lineage: Bacteria > Acidobacteriota > UBA6911 > UBA6911 > UBA6911 > UBA6911. The sequence continues at coordinate 7,330 of CAYZTZ010000058.1, forward strand.
GTCCACGTTGACCACGGGGATCACATAATAGGCGTTGCGGTCGACCAGCTCCGTGATCTGAGGATTGGCGCCGTAAAGAGTGAGCAGGCGGTTGAGCAGCGCCAGCGCGACTTCGGCCGCCTGGATTTCGTTGCCGTGGATGTTGCCGTCCACATAAACGCCCGGCTTGGCCAGCGGAGGGCCCGTCTTGGGGTTGTTGACGGTCATGGCCCAGATCTCCCGTCCTTCCTCGCTTCTGCCGACGACATCGATCGTCGTGAATTCGGGATAGGCTTCGTGCAGAGCCCGAAGAGCCTCGCCGACCTGCTCGTAAGTGTAGTAGTGGTCGAAACGGAGAGGGACGGTGATCCTCCCGGTTGCCGTGTAGGACAGCGGTTCGCTCGGGGCGCGGGCGGCCTCCGAAGCGTTGGAGTTCGGTCGCGTTTGCGGGCGGGCGACGCTCGTGTGCGTCGGCGCAGAAAAAACGCATAGAACGGCAGCAAGCGCAAGCAGCCCTCTCATCGCGCACCTCCCAGGCGAATCTCCGCCTCATCCCGCCATGCGTTCGTCGATTCCAGCTTCAGGGACAGCATCCGGGGCTTTTCCGATTGAATGAGCCATGTCAGTTTGACGCTTTGGAGCGCGTCTATGTCCTGGATGACCGTGCGCCTGTTGCCGGAAAGAATAACCAGACCGTCGCCGCCGACGGTGACCACGGCTGGGCCGACGCGCCGGTTGCGCTTTCCCATCGCGGTCGGAAACGGCAGCCCGCCCGCGTTGTGCACCCAGACCGTCAGTTCATAAACCGAGATCCCTTTGAGAACAGCCTCGCTTTTGAGGATTTTCAAGCGAGGCAGTTTTTCGGCGATCCTGAAAACCCAAGGCACCTGACCTTCGAGCAGTCCCCGGATCATTTCCGGAGGAGGCGTGCCCTCGGCGTACGGGGCCGGGCCGCCGATCTCCACGTCCCCGAGCGCCGGGTGCCTGAACGGCGTCCACGGGATGAAGCCTTTCCCTTGAAGAAACCTGTCGCTGAATGCCAGGAGCGCCTTCATCTTGGGATCGGCGCCGCCCGCGTCTTTGGGCTTCGGCGCCTTTTTCAAAATCTCCGCGATCGCCTTCGGCGTCATCCTGCCGCTCCGGACGCCCTCAATCAGAGCCGCCGGCTTGATGGAGTCGGGAGCGTTGTTCTCTTTCAGGAACTCGGACAACTTCTCCTCGCCCAGAGCCGCAAACGCCTCGCTCGACATCTTCTCCAGAGAATCCGCCGTGATGCCGCTCTTCGGAGACTTTTCGGCGTCGGCTTCCGGGGGAGTCCAGAAATCCATGCTGAAGGCGGGTACCCCGAGGTGATAATAGGACCACAGTTCAAAGGAGCCGTCCTTCGGCTGAATCGGTTCGATGCGCCTGCCGTCGAGCCTGTTCTGCTTGAGATATTCCTTGTAACGGCCGCTGAGCTCCCTGTAGAACTTGAGATCTTCCTCCAGGGGATTCACCACAGGGCCGAGACCGAGCAGAGACGCGACCATCGCCTCGGTCAACTCGGCTCCCGGCGGAAGCCTCGGCCGGACGATATCCATGATTTCCTGCATGGTATAGACGGCGTTCGGGTCGGCGCCGAAGGCCTTCGCGTATCGTTCGGGTATCCTGATTCTGTTGGGGTCGAATGCGGCCTGGCGGCCGCCCGCGGGCGGCTGAAGGCACATATTGCTCGCCCCCAGCGTGAATGTCATGGCGATTTCCGGGCGGCCCGCCACGAACTGCATTACGGCGAAGGTCTCGGGCTCGCTCCCGGGCCAGAGGCCGCCCGTCGCGGTGAAGGGCTTGAAAAGATGGGGGAAGGTAATGCTTATATCCGTTCCGCCCGGGCCGTCCTCGTTGTATTCGCCGTCTCCGTCGTTGTCGACTCCTTCCGTATAGAGCTTGTAGATGCCTTTTTCGCCCTTCGCCGCGTCGGCGCGTCTCATGAGACGGGGGTCGTCTTCAGACGGGATCCATTCACCGGCGGGATCCATCACGCGCATTCCGGTGATGATGCCGTTGCCGTCGAGGTCGTCCGGGCCGTCCTCGTCTTCGGCGTCGTCCATGTCGTCGTTGTGGGGGCGGCCGTTCCGGCCGTCGGCGTAAGACGGCTTCGTGAAATGCCGCAAGGAGCCGTCGGGGTTGCCCGCGGGGAGGATATACCAGGTGAGATCCTTTCGTGCCTCCGGCCTCGCGATCAGCTGATAGGCCAGAAACAGGGCGGCTTCAGACGCTATTGGCAGCGTTCCCTCGAAATTGCCGGCGACAAAAACAGCCGGCATGCGATGGGCTTTCATGCCGGCGTCGGGACCGATCTCCAGGACCAGGAGATCATGCCCCCCGGGGCTGTGCCCGATACGATGGATGGCCGTCAGGCCGGGATTCGCCTTATGGATCGCTTCGATGGCTTCAGTCGATTCCTGCGGGGTGTGATAACGGTCGAATTGAATTAAAGCGGGGCCGGGCGGGGCATTTGCCGGGACCGGAACCTGGACGGTTATGCCGACGGATGCCGGAACGCAGACCGCGGCGGCGAGAATAAGCGCGCGTAAGCTCGTGTGAATCATGATGGCCTCTGAAAATCTTCAAACTCGCGTCCGCGTCCAGGCCTTGTCGGAACCGGCTTCAAGCTCCCCAGCGGGGCGGCGACCTGCGATCGCGCGCGAAAATGGACTCGCCCGGCGAAGGCTCAATATAACACCGGAATTAGATAAACAGGCGGTGTTTCTCGCGCGGCTTTGCCTCAGGTTTTGTTATGGGATGAAAAAAGCCCCGGGTCGCCGTCCGGTCTTTATCCTTTTTCAATCCCGGAAAGGCGGATTTCCGCGGGAATGATTCTTGACGGTAAAGCGTCGGAATCGCTGCGCGCGCCGGCCGAGGCGTATCCCATCTCGCTCCAGATCAGCACTTCCACGGTACCGTTGTCCGGGTCGGCGATCCAGTATTCGGGGATTTCGAAACGGGAATAGATGCTTCTTTTGAGCCGGAGATCCTTTTCCCGTGTGTGCGGGGACATGACTTCGACGACGAGATCGGGCGTTCCCCAGAGCTTCGTTTCGCCGATCATGCCCCTGCGCTCCCTGCGGACGAAGAGGATATCGGGCTGAATCACATTGCAGCGCGAGAGAAAGACGGGGTAGGGAGCGAAAAGCACCTTTCCCAGGTTGCCCGATTCGGCGAACTCGGAAAGAGCCGCCGCCAACCTCAGGACAACGGCCTGATGCCGGGCTCCGGGCAAAGGGTCGTCCCAGAAACGCCCGTCGAGGATCTCGAGGCGTTTCGTCGCGGGAAGGGTACGGAGACCGTCACAGCGCAAGAGCGCATTCGAAGCAGGGTGGATCATATCTCCCCCGGCAAAAAGAAAAAGTCCACCCGTAATGTTTCCGGCGCGGATGTTTTATTTCACCGGCCCTAAGGGGAATTGATAAACCTGCCGGGCGGTCCCGTCAGGGTGTCGTCCCAGTCGGGAGCCTTTGAGCCGCCCACGTAGTCGATCCGGTTGGCCGTCAGCACGAGCCCCTTGGCCTCGCGTCCCAAGACCGGCTGGCGCTCCACGTTGAACTTCTGCTGGCGGATCCTGATACGGCTGTCGGCAACGTAGCGGACATAGATTTGGCCGGGGTTCTCGTCGGAAAAAAAGATGAGGTTGGCGCCCCTCGGGGCGAGGCGGGATTCTCTATTGGTGATGATGCCTCCCAACAAAAACTTCTTGTAATATATGAAGAAATCCAGTTCATAGACGGCCGTCAGAACACGCTGCCGGTCCAGGATCGCGCAATGGACGAGTGATGTGTCCACAAAGAGCTTTTCGGGCGGAGGCGCCACTTTGCAGCGCCCGTCCTTCCACACGAGCAGCAGCTTGTCCAGAGGGGAGCAGGCGACAATCGATTCTCCCGTGACGCCGTGCCCGAGGTAGCCTTTTTCACGGTCGTAACGGATCGTAAGATCGGTGGCGGTCAGTTCACGTTCCGATATTTCGCTGAATGCGGCCGGCCGCGTGCGCCGCGGGTATTGCGGTCCGTATTTTCGAAGGATCCCCCGCAGATAGCGTATCGTGTAGGGCACGATCCCGCCTAGGTTCGCGTCGACCTCCGCGCGTTCGGCGCGCAGGCGCTCGATTTCCCTGCGGGTTTTCTCCAGGTCCATGCGCGAGACGCGGCGGATGGGTATGCCGAGCAGGCGGTCCACGTCGTCGCGCGTGATGTCGCGTTCGAGCTCGCCCCGGAAGGGCAGGAGGCCCTGCGCGACGCTTTCATGGACGGCCTGGGCCGACTCGCACTTTTCGATCCTTTGATAAATGCGGTGTTCGATGAAGAGGCGCATCAGCGTCTGGTGGTGGATTTCCTCCGACAGCCTGCGGCGCTGATGCTGCAGTTCGCGCCGCAGAATCTCCACAAGCCTCCGGGTGTTGTGGCGCAGGATCGAAGCGACGTCCATTTCAACCGGCTTGTGGTCCCGGATGACGACGATGCGGCTGGATATCTGCACCTGGCATTGGGTGAAGGCGTACAACGCCGCCGTCGCCCGGTCCAGATCCTGTTCGGGAGGCAGGTGGATTTCGATCTCGGCCTGCTCGGCCGTGAAATCGTCGATGCTTTTGATTCTGATCTTGCCCCGTCGCGCGGCCTCCTCGATGGACGCGATCAGGGACTCGGTCGTGGCGCCGGCGGGGAGTTCCCGGATGACCAGGGTGCGCCCGTCCTTCTTGTCGATGCGCGCGCGCACCGTCACGTGTCCGCGCCCCTCGTCGTAGGCCCGCGCGTCCATCAGCCCGCCCTGCGGGAAATCCGGCTGCAGGCGGAAAGGCTTGTTGTTGAGGACGGCGATCTGGGCCTCCAGCAATTCGGCGAAATTGTGGGGCAGCACGCGCGTCGAGATTCCCACGGCGATGCCCTCGGCGCCCAGCATCAGCAGCAGGGGGAGCTTGGCCGGGAGCGCGGCGGGCTCTTTTTTCCGGCCGTCATAGGTCGGCACGAACTCCGTCAGGTCGTCGTTGAAAAGCTCGTTTCGGGCCAGCTCCGTCAGGCGGCACTCGATATAGCGGGCGGCGGCGGGCGGGTCGCCGGTCAGCAGGTTGCCGAAATTCCCCTGCCGCTCGATGAGATACTCGCGGTTCGCCAGCCCGATCAGGGCTTCTTCGATGGAAGCGTCGCCATGGGGGTGGAACTGCATGCAATAGCCGACGATATTGGCGACCTTGATGAATTTGCCGTCGTCGTTTTCATGCAGGGAATATAGGATGCGCCGCTGCACAGGCTTCAGGCCGTCGTCGAGATCGGGAATGGCGCGGTCCCGGATCACATAGGCGGCGTACTGCAGAAAGTTTTGGTCCATCAGCCGCTTGAGCGGGCCTTCGCCGATGGCCGTCAAACCGCGGGCCGCGCCGTCGCCGGCGGCTTCGGTTGCGTTTTCCGCGGACAGTTCCGCGTCGTCGAAAAGCGGCAGTTTCTTCTGGCCGTCCGTCATGGCTCGGCCTCGATGACGAGATGGTTCATGATGTACTGGCGGCGCTCCGGCGTGTTGCGCCCCATGTAGAAGCCGAGGATGGCCGGCACGCTGCGGCGGTCGGCCAGGCGCACAGGGGTCAGGCGCATGTCGCGGCCGATGAAGCGCCGGAATTCCGCGGGCGATATTTCCCCCAGCCCTTTGAAGCGCGTCACTTCGGCGCCGCGCAGATCCCCGACGGCGGCGTCGCGCTCCTTTTCCGAATAGCAGTAGACCGCCTGTTTGGAATTGCGCACGCGGAAAAGCGGCGTCTCCAGGATATGCACGTGGCCGTCGTGGACGAGGGGCTCGAAAAAGCGGAGGAAGAAGGTCAACAGCAGGTTGCGGATGTGCAGCCCGTCCACGTCGGCGTCGGTCGCGAGGATGATCCTGCCGTACCGGAGACGGTCGGGTGTTTCCTCGATATCGAGGCTGCGCATCAGATTGTAGAGTTCCTCGTTCTTATACATCGCGTCGCGCTGCAGATCGCACACGTTCAGGGGCTTCCCGCGCATGGTGAAGACCGCCTGGCAATTGACGTCCCGGCAGCTGACGATCGACCCCGCCGCGGACTGGCCTTCGGTGATGAAGATCATGGACTCGGCGCCCCGGCCGGTGCGCCTGTTGTAGTGGATCTTGCAGTCCTTGAGCTGGGGCACCCGCAGGGACGCGGCGCGCGCGCGTTCCCGGGCCATTTTCTTGATCGCCTGCAGCTCCCGGCGCAGCTTGACCGTCTCCTCGATCTTGGCAAGCGCCGCCTGCGCCGATTTGGGATTGCGGTGGAGAAGGTCGACGACGATTTCGCGCACGCGCGACACCCATTCGCCGCGAAGCTCCGTGTTTCCCAGTTTGTTTTTGGTCTGCGATTCGAAAACCGGCTCCTGCAGGCGGACGGCGACGGCGCCCGCCATCCCCTCCCGAACGTCGTCGCCTTCGAACCGGCCTTTGGAAAACTCATTGAAGCCTTTGACCAGGCCTTCGCGGAACGCGCTCAGGTGCGTGCCCCCGTCGGCCGTAAACTGGCCGTTGACGAAAGACAGGAAGGTCTCTTCGAAGCGCTGGGTGTGGGTGAGGGTGAGTTCGAGCGTCCTCGAGCGGAAATACAACGGAGGGTACAGAGCCTCGTCTCCCACTTCCTCCCGCAGGAGGTCCAGGAGCCCGTCCCGGGAGAGGAACACCCGGCCGTTGTACTCGATGCGCAGGCCCGCGTTGAGGAAGGAGTAAAGCTTCAGGCGGCGCTCGACGTGCTCCGGCTGAAAGGCGGCGTCGCCGAAGATCTCGGGGTCCGGCTCGAAAATCACGAGGGTGCCGTCGGGTTCGTCCGGCGTCCTGCCCCTCGGCTGTTCAAGCAGTTTCCCCCTCGCGAAGGAGGCTTCCGCGTATTCGCCGTTGCGGTGGCTGCGCACGAGGAAACTGCGGGAGAGCGCGTTGACGGCTTTCGTCCCGATGCCGTTCAGGCCGACGCTGAATTGAAAAACCTCGTCGCTGTATTTGGCGCCGGTGTTGATGCGCGAGACGCAGTCGACGACTTTGCCCAGTGGAATGCCGCGGCCGTAATCCCGCACGCTGACCCTGGAGCCTTCAAGCGAGATCCGAATCCTGTCGCCGTAGCCCATGATGAATTCATCGACGGAGTTGTCGACGATCTCCTTGAGGAGGATGTAGATGCCGTCGTCATATTCGGAGCCGTCGCCGACGCGGCCGATATACATCCCCGTCCGCCTGCGGATATGCTCCAGGGACGAGAGGGATTTTATTTTGTCTTCGTCGTAATTGTGCCGGCGCGTCGTCATGTTTAGAAGCAGGTGATTCTACCAACTCGCGAGGCAAAACTCAGCCACAGATTTTGCGGATTTTCAGGATAGAACCGTTTGCGGAACATATCGCGGTTTGGAGGCCGGGGGAGGGCGGCGCCCGGCGGTCGATCCGGGAATAAGGGATCCGCGATTTCGCAGTTGTTGCTCCCATGGGCGCATCAGGCTATGATGGGTCCGGCTCAAGCAGCCGGAAAAGAATGGCGGAACGGATGAGCAGAGCCATCCGGCAATCATTGGCCGGTCGAATGGATGGTCAGGCTCCCGGCGGATCGCGCCGTCCGGGAGGCGCGCAACAGCCCCATGCATCGGATAGGAGAACACAGCTATGGCGACGATATTAGGCGGCATCGCGAGTCAAACGGGCGCCCTGCCTGAGGATTGGGCGCAACTTACCCCTGAGCAGAAGAGGCGAAGGAGGTTTGAGAATTTCCTGAATCCGCCCAGCCTTACCTTCGTCAGCGAAAAGGCCAGAAACGACTATAAGGTGAGGGCGCAGAGATTGGTGGACGTTTACGACGTGAAGGAACCGGACAGGGTCCCCGTGACCTTGCCGTTGGGGAATCTGCCCTACACGCTTTACGGCATCAACCTGCATACCGCCATGTACGACTACGATCTGGCGGTCAAGGCCTGCAAAAAATTCAACGAGATGTATTCCGAAGAGCTGGAGTATTTCGCCAGCCCATGGATCACGCCGGGCAGAGTTCTCGACATGCTTGATTACAAGCTTTATTCCTGGCCGGGGCATAAGCTTGCCGAAAACGTGCCGTCCGTTCAATTCCTCGAAGCCGAGTACATGAAAGCGGAGGAGTACGACGCGCTGATTCGAGACCCTTCGGACTTCTGGATCCGGACCTATCTCCCCAGGGTTTTTGGAGCCCTGGACCCCTTGCGGATGTTGCGGCCGGCCACGGATATCGTCGAGATCGTGAACCTGGGGCAGTTTATGCCTCTGGCCGGCCCGGAGTGGCAGAACCTTCTCCAGAAACTCATGGATGTCGGAAAGGAATACCAGAAGCTGATGAAGGCGATGTCGGAGATGGGGCCGTCGGGGGCGGCCCGGGGGTACCCGGTGGCATTCGGGGCCTTCTGCAAAGCCCCCTTTGACACGCTGGGCGACACGCTTCGGGGCACGCAGCCGATCCTGAAGGATATGTACCGCCGGCCCGACAAGCTGCTGGAAGCCCTGGACGTGGTGGCGGACTTCACGATCCAGTCTCTGCTCAGCGCTCCCAACGCCGCCAACATCTTCATGGTGACCTATCCGCTGCACAAGGGCGCCGACGGCTGGATGTCGCAAAAGCAATTCGAGACATTCTATTGGCCGTCCCTGAAGAAGGTCATGAACGCCTTCATTCAGGAGGGCCTGCTGCAGAACATGTTCGCCGAGGGGGGTTACAACACGCGCCTGGAGACGGTCAACGAGTTCCCCAAAGGAACGGTCAGCTGGTATTTCGACAAGACGGACATGCTCAAGGCGAAGCAAATCCTGGGCTCCAAGTGCGCGATCCAGGGGAATGTGCCCTCGTCCCTCATAGTGACCGGCACCCCGGAGGACGTCAAAAAATACTGCCGCAAACTCATTGAGGAGTGCGGTCCGGGCGGCGGGTATATCCTGTCGGCAGGTGCGATCCCGGATAATCCCAAACTGGAAAATGTGCGCGCCATGGTCGACGCCGTGAAGGAATACGGCGTCTATAAGAAGTAGACTTTTGGGAATGAAAGCCTCCGGGGCCCGGACGCGGCACCGGAGGCTCCCGATCTGTTTCGCCCCTTTGAAATTTTCACTCGTCTTCATCGACAAGAGGCTTGAGTCCCAAGCCTGGCCGATGAGGCAAAGACGTCCATCCGTTCGGAACAGGAGAGCGCCCATGGCCCAGGTTTTGCAGACGCCGGCTGTCTATTCCAGGAAGCAGATCCTTCTCGGGCTGGTCACCATCTTTCTGGTTTACTTTTCCGTGTTCTTTTTCGTACAGACCCTGGGCATCGCCCGGCCCCGGATGGCCGCCGACCTGAACGGGATGTCCCTGTATTCCTGGTCGATTTCCATCCCTTCGCTGGCCGCAGCCTTCGTGACCCTTCTCTTCAGCAAGCTGTCCGACAATTACGGGCGGCGCGTCATGCTGATCGTCTGCATGATCCCGTATCTGGCCGGGACTATATTGAGCGCGCTCAGCCCGACGTTCGTGCTTCTGATCGCCGCCAACACGCTGGCCCGGCTCGGGTCGGGGGCCCTGGCGCCTCTCTGTTTCGCCGTGCTCGGGGACATGTTCCCCCCGGCCGAGCGCAGCAAATGGGTTGGGCTTCTCAACATCCCCGGCGGATGCATGGCCCTGTTCGGCCCGACGCTCGGGGGATGGTTTGTGGACAACCTGAGCTGGCGCCACCTCTACTGGTCGGGGGTGCCCTTGCTTTTGCTCTGCCTGGTGATGGTGCCGATCGGGGTGCCGCCGCCTGCCAGAAGGATCGTTCGCAAGATCGATTATCAGGGGTGCATCCTGCTCGCGATCGCCTCCTCGGCGACTATTCTGGGCTTCTCTTTCGCGGGTTCGCCCTACCCCTGGGCGTCCGTGCAGGTGATAGGTCTGCTCGGTCTCGGTCTCCTTTTTTGGGTCCTGTTCTTCCGCGCGGAGTCCAGTTTCGAGGAGCCCATCATGGATCCCCAGGTCGTGGGCAACCGCACTTTTCTCACCGTCGCCGTCGCGGGCCTGCTGTCCAACTTCGGGCTGGTCGGGCTGATAATGTATTTCCCGATTTTCCTGCAGGGGGTGCAGGGGATCAGCGTCATGCGCAGCGGCCAGATCATCACTCCCTACAGCGTCCTCATGGCCTTCGTCGGAGTCCCCACAGGATTCATCCTGGCCCGGACAAAGCGCTATAAATGGATGTACATCTGCGGCTACGGCCTTCTGACGGCCGTCATGTTCGGGATCATCTTCTTCAATGCGACGACGCCGGTTGTCCTGAGTGTCCTGGCCGTCACCCTGGCCGGCCTGGGACTGGGCTCCATCCCCACGGTCAACACGCTTGTCGTCCAGTGGGCCGTGCCCAAGAGACTGCTCGGTGCGGCGATGGGAGCCATCTTCTTCAGCATCATGATAGGGATGGCGATTTCTCCCGCCGTTCTCGGGTCGGTGATGAACTCTTCCTATAATAAAGCCCTGCAGTCCTCGCTCCCCGCCGAACTGCATCAGTTTGCGGACAAGGCGACGGTGAAATCTCTCGGAGACCCCAAAGCCCTGTTGTCTCCGACGGCGATGAGGGCTCTCGAGGAGACATTCCGCCGGGCGGGCGACGTGGGAGGCGCGCTTTTCGGGCGGACCGTGGAGGCGATCCGGTCTTCCATCATGACCGGCCTGGGAAGCGTGTTCCTGCTGGGCGCCGTGACCATGTTGATCGCCTTCCTGCTCATCCTCACCGTTCCCGAGATCTCCATGGATGCCGTGGTCGAGGATAAAAGAGCCCCGCAACCCGCGGCCGCTGCCAAAGCGGTATGAAATACACAGGAGTTGATAAATAAGTCGGCGTTCGAATGTTTGAAATGCCGGATAACGGGGGACGAACAGACAATCCGCAATCATGGGATCGGGATGGCTACAGGATGATTCGCGGGGAGGATCTGGTACAAATCGCTCTGGATTCGGACGCCGAGCGCGCGGCCGTCTTGGATACTTCCCAGATCGAATTCCACGAGGATTTCCGCAAGGCGTGCGAGCGCAACGTCTGCGGGAAATACGGCACGAATTGGATGGGACCGCCGGCGATCGGCCCCATTTCCGAGTTGAAGCGGCGCGTCGAGGCCTATCGGCACGGCCTGCTGTTTCAGACCGTGCATCGTGTCGCCGGCAGTTTCGACATAAAAGGCATGGTCGAGAAGGCCGCGGTCCATGAAAAGATCTTCCGGGATCTGCTGGGGAGAATCCGCGAGAGATACCCTTCCGAGGACCTGCTGCCTCTCGGCGCGGGGTGCTGCGGGCTCTGCGAGCGGTGCGCCTATCTCGACGACGAGCCCTGCCGGCATCCGGATCAGGCCGCCTCTTCCGTCGAGGCCTACGGGATAAACGTCATAGCCCTGGAAAAGAGCGCCGGGCTCCCCTGTTACAACGGGAAAGGCACGGTGACCTACGTCGGGTTGATACTTTTCAATAAGACCTGAACCAGGCTCCACGGAAGATGAATCGTCTTGACGGCGGATCTTGCATCGGCGTGAGCCGCCGGGGAATGATACAATCCCCCCGATTCCTGATGCGGCGCGCGACGATCCGGACCTGGGCGCGGCATAGGCGGCTTCGCGGGGATGAAGAGAGGGAGAAAGTGGCGGCGGACGCAAAAACCATCGCGAAACTGGAGCGGATGGCCCGAAAGATTCGCCTGAATATCGTGCACATGGTCGGCGTGGGACAGCGCGGCCATCTGGGGGGCTCGTGCTCCATCGCCGACGTCGTGACAGCTCTTTACTTTTCCAAGATGCGCCACAACCCGAAGAACCCTTCCTGGCCTGATCGGGACCGCTTTTTGTTAAGCAAGGGCCACGCCGCCCTGGTGCAATACGCCGCCCTTGCCGAATGCGGATATTTCCCGAAGGAGGAACTGAAAAGCGCCAAGCGTCTCGGATCGATGCTGCAGGGCCATCCCGACCTGAAGAGCACGACCGGCGTTGAGGCCAACACGGGTTCTCTGGGGCAGGGACTGTCCATCGCCTGCGGAATGGCTGCGGGGCTGAGGCTGGATGGGCGGGACAGCCGCGTCTACTGCGTCGTGGGCGACGGGGAGATAGCGGAAGGGCAGATCTGGGAGGCGGCTATGGCCGCGTCGGCCTTCAGGTTGGACAACCTCGTTGCCATTCTGGACCGCAACGGTCTCCAGGCCATGGGCTCGGTCGAGGAACGTTTCAACACCAGCCCGCTGGCCGAGAAATGGCGGGCTTTCGGCTGGCATGTCCTCGAAATCGACGGCCATGATATGACGGCGATTCTTAAAGCCCTGGATGACGCCGATCGCGTGAAGGGGCGGCCCAAAGTGATCATCGCGCGGACCGTCAAGGGGAAGGGAATCCCTTTCGCGGAAAACAGGGTCGAATTCCACAACGGCATGCTGAGCAGGGAACAGTTTGAAGCCGCCTGCGCCTTGCTCAGCGGGAATGAATCCCCTGAATCGGAAGGGGTGCACGGCGAATGAAAAAACAGAATCCGCGGGAAGTTTACGGACGGACCCTGGTCGAGATCGGCCGCGAGAACCCGAACATCGTCGTACTGGAAGCGGATCTGGGAAAGTCCACAATGTCCTGCTATTTCGAGCAAGCCTTCCCCGAGCGCTTCTTCGAAATGGGAATCGCCGAGGCGAATATGACGTCCTTCGCCGCCGGACTGGCGTTGACCGGCAAGATACCCTTCACGAATTCCTTCGCGGTGTTTGCCGCGGGGCGCGCCTTCGACCAGATCCGCCAGGGGATCTGCATTCCGGGACTCAATGTCCGGATCGTCGGATCGAGCTGCGGACTGTCCGACTTCGGCGATGGATCGACGCACCAGTCCGTGGAGGACATCGCGATAATGCGGGCCATTCCCAACATGACCGTTCTGGCGCCGGCGGACGGCAATGAAACGCGCACAATGACGCGGGC
>CAYZTZ010000059.1:0-2729 GCA_964481255.1 uncultured Acidobacteriota bacterium
ATTCGCGGGATTTATCCAATTCGTGGTTTCTCCCGGTAACGGGCTCAGCGGCCCTGCGGCTTCAATCCCCCGGATCAATCGGGGGTATCGCCGACTCTCTTGTATTCACCGGCGACGGCCACGTCGATGAAGAGCACAGGCTTATGGATAACCTTGAAGTTCAGAGGGCCGTGAAAAAGGCCGGCCGGGATATACAGCGACGTGGGACGCTTGATGATGTGCTTTTCCCCGTGAACCTCGTCCTCGCCCAGAGTCATCTCGATCTCCGCGTCGAATATCCTCTGGTCGTTCGGATCGGCGGAAAAGAAATGCAGGTATTGGGGGAACTCGTGCTGGTGCGGCTGGCTGACCATCACAAACGGCCGGGTGATAAAAATACAGTCCACCGAAATATGGCCGCCGCCGAAGCCTTTCAGGTGGCGTGTCGATGAGGCGTCCCACAGCCCGGGGAACTTGGGGCTTTCCTTCAGCACATCCGTGTTGAAATATTGCGCGAATCTGGACATATGCCTTCGGCTCCTTAATTCTGGCTTGAGGGCGGTTTCGGGGGGATGGTCTTCGTTGTTGCAGGCGGCGCCAGGTTGACGTCATACCCCGCGATATCCTTTTGCGGCGGCGGTTCCTTGACCAGCTTCAGCGCCTTGGCGGGGCAGATTTCGACGCATGCCGGGCGGCCGTCCGGACCCCCCTGCATCCCCCAATAGGGGGCGTCGACGCACAGGTCGCATTTTGTGGATTTTTTCTTCGCAGGGTTCCAGACGGTTCTGTGGGGCCTCTGGGGGCAGGAATCGATGCACCGCTTGCACCCGATGCATTTCGCCTGGTCGATGCGCCGCACGTTGCCGTGGGCGGCGTCCACATGACACGCGCCCGTGGGGCAGTTCTGAACGCACAACGGGGTAACGCACTGCCGGCATACCGACATCACAATATCGTAAGGGTACTTGGTAAAGGACGGAGCGTCGCGGATGATTTGAATCCTCGACAGGGAAGGGTTCCCTTCGCCTTCGTGGGTCATCGAGCAGGCGAACATGCAGCTCTGACAGCCGAGGCACAGCCTGCTGTCGTACACGATGTAGCCCGCCGAAGGCGCGTAGGAAACGCCCGCCGCCGGCGTCGGCTCCGTCAGGACAGCCGCCGCGGATTCAGGGGCCCAGGCGGTCAGGGCGCCTGCAGCGATTGCGGCCCCGCTCCCGGCAAGGAAATCGCGTCTCAAAATGGCATTCTTCTTTTTTTCGCCGATCTCGCTGTCAGCCATGGTGAAGTCTCCCCAGCATTGATAGTCCCGAACCGTAGTATAAGCTTAAACCATATCCGGCCGGAATCATCGTTAAAAATCGCCGTCCTGCGGCCCGGCTCCGGGGACAGCCCGGATCTCGGTCCAGGCCTGCAGCAGGCCTTCCGATCCCGCGGTCAGATGGATCCGCCCGCTTTGCCCGCGCGCGGCGTTATCGGCCGGGCTGCGCGAATAGCCCGCAAACGCCAGAGTCAAAAGGCCCGCCGCCAGCGGCATGAAACGCGGCCGGGCCGCGATGCAGTCCCGCAAACGGGAGTGGCGCCCCCGTGTCTTTGAAGAGAAAGGCGCGTGCGGCGCCGATTTGGGCCGTATTCTCTGCATGCAGCGCCCCTTTCCACGGTCCCGGGGTTTGAGCGGACGGCCGCCGGACCGCCGATATCGCCGCATTATAAACCCGGATCACGCGCATTCGTGGAGAATTGAGTTTTGCCGCCGGGCGTCGGGAACCGATACGCGCAAGGGCGATTTATTGTGCTCCGTTCCTCCGCTCTCTAGTAGAATCGTCGGCGGAAACGCGGCTTTTGCGTGACCCTGATTTCCGACAACCCGAACTCAAGGAGGTTTTATGATTCGCGCCATCGTCAGCATCGCAATCCTGTTGAGCGGCACGGCCGTCGTCCGCGCGCAGACGGCATGCACCCGGTCGATGCTTCAGGCGGCGGCGGAGAGCTATATCGCCGCTCAGAGCGCCGGGGATCTGTCCCGGATGTCCCTTGCCGAGAAGGTGAAATACTCGGAAAACATGCAGAGCGTCGCGAAGGAGAAAGGTCTCTGGAACACCGCATTGCCCATCGCCTTCCACCGCAGCATCTACGACGCGGGCCGCTGCATGACGTTTTCCGAAGTGATCGTCACGGAGGGCGGCCACCCCTATGTCATCGGCACCCGTCTGAAGGTCAGGGACGGAAAGGTTACCGAGATCGACAGCCTGGTGACCGACCGGGATGACTGGCTCTTCAATGCCGAGAATTACCTGAAATATTCACAGGCGGAAGACTGGTCGGTCCTGCCGCTCGACGACCGCGTCAGTCGGCAGGACCTGGTTGACGCGGGCCACCAGTATTTCGATTTTGTGTTCATGGATAAGTCCATCCGGCCGCCTTGGGGAACGCCATGTGCGCGGCTGGAAGGGGGGGCTTACACAAATCCCCAAAATGAGTTCAGGGATACGTGCCAGATTCCCGCTCCCTTGGGAGATCTCTTTATCGGGAACCGTACCTTTGTGGTGGACGAAGAGCTGGGGGCCGTCAATGTCTTCTGCCGCTTCGGCGGCGACAACGGCATGCCCGATTCCCACACGTTCCGTCTCGTCAACGGCAGATACCGCTGGGTTCACACCCTGAGCGTGAATTTAACCGGAAAACCGATTGTTGTCCCCAAGACCGCGCCCAAGGATTAGGCGATGGGGACGTGCAGCCTCTTGCCGTCGGCC
>CAYZTZ010000059.1:2829-9163 GCA_964481255.1 uncultured Acidobacteriota bacterium
AATATACCGCGTGTTTCCTGAAAAAAGCCTTTTTCGTGTGCCGGTTCAGAAACGCCGAGAAGCGGATCTGCGAAGAGACTGATCGGAAAAAATATTAGGGGATCCCATAATAAAAGGTTAAGATAAGCCTTCTTAAGGGCGCGAGAAGGAATATGGATTTCTCCGATAATGCGAACATGACTCGAAGGGTGTTTCTTAAAGGAATATCCGGCACAACTGTATGTTGTGCATGTTTTTCGTTGGATCGTTTGGCGGCCTCAGAAGAGAATTCAGGGCAGGAAGGCAAAACCAATGAACATCTGGCAGCCGCATGCGGAACATATTGCGGAGCCTGTCCGGCCTACATCGCCAAACACGGCGAAGATGAGAAAGTAAAAAGGAAACTGCAAAAGAGGGTTTCTCCCGGACCGGCTGAGGCGCTGAAGGGGATTCCGCCCTCGAACTGGATGGAGGGCCTTCTTTGCGACGGCTGTCTCAGCGGCGGCATGCTTGCCCGCCATTGCAAATTCTGCAGTATCAGGCTATGCGCAGCGAACCGCCGGAAGGATTCCCGTTGCACGGACTGTGAAGAGTTGCCGTGCACCCGTATTACGACTTTGATGAATATGCAGGGCGGCTATCTGCACCGCAAGGAATACCTGCCAAACCTCAAAAAAATTCGCGAGATGGGCGTTCAGGAATGGGTTCAAAAGGAAGAAGAGCGATGGCGTTGTCCCCGGTGCGGCCTGCCCATGAGCTGGTATGACCCGGAATGCGCCGGATGTGGCGCGCCAAGATCGGAACGCTTGTTTCCGTTGACTGAAAATAAGATCCAGTCCTTCTAGAAGGGTGTGACGGAGATCCTCTCAACGTCCGGAGACTTCGAAAAGGATTCGCGTCAAAGACAATCAGGCGTAAAGAGTTCAGACTGCGGCCCGCCGCATCCCGCAGGATGCCAGGTTGCTTCATAAAGTCGGCAGAGCCGCTTCAGCCGACAAGCCCTTCGACAGATTCAATTCCTGCTGGTTCCCGCGGAAGCCTGCGAATCCGGCGCGGCCTTTAAGGGGCGCGTCTCGACGCGCCCCGACCGCGCCGGTCGCGGGTTTTATTTCCAGCTGTCGATCTGCACTCCCCGTCCGAACCTGAAATCGGTGACGAACCAGGTCGTCTGAATCTTTCCTCCTGCGACCACGACCTGAATGGCCCTGGCATTCGTAAATGGTTTGATCAGCGTTTCAGGCGGCAGCTTCCGCCATGTGGCGAACGGTTCCAGCCCCTGGAACGCCATGGGGGAGCTGGCCGTGGCATTCACGCCGTTGCCCCAGAAGGTCCCGGCGGCGACTTCCACGTTCTGGGCAAGCCATTGGCCCAGTTGTGCCTTGGTTTTGAAACCGTGCACGTCCTTGAGCAGGCCGGCCACCGTCGGGTCCATTATGACCGTCGCCGCTGAACCGTAGAGGGACCTCATGTAGTCGCGGATCAGCATGTGCGGCGGATGGTTGAGCTGAGCCTCCCCGACGCTCGAGATGTAGCTCCATCCGACACCGATGCTGACGACGTTGTCCGTGCGCTTGTATCCCATTTCCACGCTGAGGGGTTCCCATCCCTCGGGCAGAGCCTCCTCGTTTTCGGCGATGCAGACGTTGTTGTATTGAAGGGAGTTTCCCAGCGACGAGTAGGCGCCGGCGTTGAGGCGGAGATCCCCCAGAATCTTGCCCGCGAGGGTGAAGCTCCTGCCGATGACGGAATTGGCCTCGCTGAAGGGACTCATGACGGCGGTTCCCGCGTTCATGCCCAGCTGATGACGGATCGGTCCGTTGACGACGATCATGTTGGCCATGGAGCTGGTGGAATTGCCGAAGGAGGACGCCTGGGTGAGGGTCGCGAGAACGGCGGGGAAATATTCCGGTTTCGCGCCCGACATGACCGCGATAATGGCGGCTTTTTCAACTGTCAGCTGCCGCGAGCCCATGCGGCTCACCACCTCATCGGGCTTATGGCTGGTGGCCTTGAGCATGGCCGCCACCCTATCCTCGGTGGGCAGGATGACGGGATTGAAGTCGGTCCACTCCTTTTCCTTGAACAGGCGTTGGAGGTTGGCTTCGGTGTCCGGCTTCAGCAGCCTCGGTTCCGGAGCCGCTCCGGGAGGCATTCCGCTTCTTTTCTCTTCTTCCGTGAGGGGCTTGGTCAGCGCTTCGACGATCGCCTGCATCATCGGCTTGCCGCTCAGGAGGTCTTTCCCCTCCACGTAGGCCCGGTGCACGGATTTCGGCTGGCCGGCGACGGGGAAGGGGAAGGCGACATAGCGGATGGGCATGCCGTTGCTGTATTGAAGTTCGTAGTCCTTGAATTTCACGACATTGATGCCGGAGGCGCCCACCGTCGGTATCCGGGATTCCTGTTCGATTCTCCTGGCGAATCGGCTCACGGCCGACACGCAGCCGTGTCAGCCCCCGATCCCGATGATGACCCCTGCAGCCTTCCTCTCGACTATCTCTTTCCGGAGTTCAGGATCGTCGCCGCCCATCCAGCCGCCCTTGGACCTCCGCAGTTCCGTCTTGACCGACGGCATGTTCCGGGCAAACCACGCCTGCATTTCCTCAAAAACGCTGTACGCGGCTTCGGGGCCGCCCCATTGCAGGTCGACCATGTAGATTGTCTTCCCTTCCAGGGTATCGGCGCGCGGCGCCAGCGGGACACGCTCCACCATCCTGCTTGAAATCGCCGGATTCAGGACGGTGATCCGCCGCTCCTCACAGGCCTTGTCGGCGCTTGACTGCCCCGTCGCCTGGGGCGCCGTCCCGATCGCGAGCAGGGCGACCACCATGGCAATCAAACTTATAAACAAAATCTTTTCCTTCATATCCTCCTCCATAAAACAGTAATGAAAAGGCCTCCCCTCGCAGAGGGTGACTACCGCCATAGATCCCTTGGTGTTTGGACCAAGGAACCGGCCTCCCGCGGATTTTCAGGCCCGTTTTCGCTTGGAAGACGGGCCTGTCCTGCCGCAAACGGCGCAGATTCTTGGTTGCCGCCTGGCGATGTCCCCTCTATTCAAGCAGGGATTGTTCAGACAGGCGAAATCCCGCCCGGGATCTCAGTTTGTCGCGGCACGGCTCCGGATTTCCTCCTGCATTTTTACGACGTCCTTGTCCTCAATCCGGTAGCTGAAATAAAAGACGGCCGCGGCTACGGCGCTGGCTATCGCCGGGGAGAAAATCATGATGGAGCTGATCCCGGACACGACTTTCTCAGTGGGAACCGTGTTGGCCACGAACCCTATGGCCGTCAACCCCATCGTGATGACGGCGCTTCGCAGCAGGACGCCCACCTTGATGGGGAGCGTAAGCAGGGACATGATGAAGGCCTGGATATTCCTGCCTGTTTTCCATTCTCCATAAACCGCTGTGTCCGCGAACAAGGCCGTGCTCATCGAGCCGGAGATCATGACCAGCATATAGGCCACGCAGAAAATGATGGTGAACCCCCAGGTGGCTTTCCCGACCAGCAGCGCGGAAATAAAGACCAGGGTGGCCAGGGCCAGGGACAGCCAATAGCAGTTGCGCTTGCCGATCTTGACCCCGATCCACGCGGCCGCGAGAGTCCCCAGCAGCGCCGCCACGCTGATAGCCAGGATGAAGACGGACAGAAAGGCCGCGTTTTTCAGGACATAACCGAAATAGTAGAAGGCGAAGGACGTGATCATGAACATGCACGTATTGCGGAAGGTCTCGATGATGATCAGCATCAGCAGAGGGGGGTTTTTGAACACCAGGGCGACGATCGTGGCTATGGAGTATCGGGTCTGCTTCTGGTCGGCGGAAACCGCTCTGTCGCTCGCAGCGCTTGCGGCGCCGCTTATTTTATAGACGTACCAATACCCCAGCACCATCAGCACGCAATAGACGGCGACGGCGATCGAGAATCCCACGACGCTGTTCGTGCGCGCGCCGAAGTAGGTGATCATCGGCAGGGCGGTGGCCGAGAAGATCAGGCCCGCGGCCGACATGCCCTGCGCTCTGCTGCTGGACAGTATCGTTCTTTCCTCCGGCCGCTGGCTCAGGCTTCCCACCATGGATCCTGTCGCCGCAAAGACGACGTTAAACAACAGGTGGCTCGCGATGAACCCCACGATGATGATCCATGCCGCCGTGGACACGCTTCCGATCTTCGTGAACTGCAATACAAACAGGGGCGCGACGATCGGCGGTCCGACCAGAAGCCAGGATCGGTATCTCCCGCCGAATGTGAGGGCCACCTTCTGGAGGATGACGCCGGCCACAAGGGCGCACACGATATCGGCGAAGCTCGTGATATAGAGGATCCGGCCGACGACGCCCAGGGAGAATTGCGCGTAATCCGTGAGGAAGGCCGGGAAAAAATACAGTTCCATGTTGATCATCAGGGTAAAGAACAGGTCCCCGATGCCGAACGTGTAAAGCAGGGACTTGTTTAATCTCTCCGCCATAGGGGTCTCCTTAACCATGGTTGGGTGGACAGGCAGCGCAGGTGGAAGCGGAAAAGGCCGCTTGGATTCTGCGATACTTCACGGATCATCGGGAACGCCTCCTCCAAATCGGCAGCCGGCGCGAACCACTGGAATCCGTTTTTGCTGATGGCGCGTATTGTAGCGGATTCGGCTTCAGATTGATACTGCAATGGCGGACGCCGCGGTTTTCACAGAGGGTCCGGCCTTCGACAAGCACCCCGAAGCGCTACTTATTTATAGAACGGCCGCGGCGCCTGCCGGGCAGGAGGCCCGTGAGGCCTAGAAGGGTGCAGGCCGCCGAAATCGGCCACATCACGCCGAAGCCCCAGATTTCGCTGACCATTCCCAGAAAGATGGAACCCATGGCGATGCCGGCGTCGAATCCCGTGTAGTAGGTGCCTGTCGCGAGGCCTCGCTGTTCGGGCTTGATGCGGTCGATAAGCAGCGCCATGGTCGCCGGCTGAGCCGCTCCGAATCCCAGGCCGAAAAGAGAAGCCGACACTGCGAACAACACAATCCCGTGCACCCAGGGGAGGAGCGACAGGGCCGCGGCCGCGACTATGATTCCCGGGAATATTGTGGCGGCGCGCCCGTACTTGTCGGCCAGGTGCCCGGCGAACACTCTCGAGACCAGAAGCGCGATCGCCTGGACCATGAAATAGAAGCCGGGATTCTGGATGCCCCGCGACTTTGCGAATATGGCGATGAATGCGCTGATGGTCCCCATCCCCATGCCCATGCAGAGCGTCATCCAGGCCATGGGCAGGGCGTCGACCGCCACGATGCCCGTGCGGGGTGTCCAGGGCTGGCGCTTGATTTCACCGGCCGGGCGAGCTTCTTTCGTGAAAAACGAGATGATGAAGGCGGCGAAGGCCAGGCCGGCCGAAAAATAGAAAAGGCTGTGAAAGCCGAGCGCTCCGATGATCATGAAGCCGACAAGCGGGCCGATAATCAACCCCATGGTCTGCGCCGCCGTGAAGATTCCTACTGCCTCGGCGCGCCGGCGGAATGGAGCGATGTCGGCCACGTAGGCGTTGGCCGCGGTGGTGTAGCAGCACAGCCCGAAGCCGTGAACGAGACGCCCGAACAGCAGGAGTGGAATTGAATCGGCGAGAAGATAGAAGACGCTCGCAAAGCCATAGCAGGATGTGCCGATGAGGATCAGAGGTCGGCGGCGCCAGGCGTCCGTCAGCCAGCCGATGATGGGCCTGAAAAGGAGCGCCGTGAAGGCGAGCGCGCCGCTGACCAGGCCGGCCTGCGATTGGCTTCCTCCAAGGCTTATGACATAGACGGGCAGCGTGGCGATCAGCATCTGCATGCCGAGGGAGTTCGCGAAGGCCGCGAAAGACACAAGGACAAAGTCGGGGGTAAAAAGCCGCTTCTCCGGCAGCGCGATCGAGACCGAGTCCCAGGTGTCTACCGCGCCGGGCGGCCCGCTTCCTTCCTTCCCAGGTTCTATTGTCGCATTCGTCATGGCCGGCGGCGTCTTCCGCATCGACAGGCGATGCCTGAGATTTAAAGCGTCAGGAAGCCCACCTGTACGGTGCCGATGTATGGCAGGTCGCGTTCGGGCTGTCAATGGATTTTTTCGTTGGGATATTCTCTTCGGGGACTTCGGGGACTTGCGCCGTCGGTTTTTCGCGCGCCGGGAGCCGGAGTTTGGCGCAACATTTCGGGCGGTCCCGGGGCAAGGTCTCGGGGCAAGGTCCCGAGT
Organism: uncultured Acidobacteriota bacterium; assembly: GCA_964481255.1. Classification (GTDB taxonomy): domain Bacteria; phylum Acidobacteriota; class UBA6911; order UBA6911; family UBA6911; genus UBA6911. The sequence continues at coordinate 9,012 of CAYZTZ010000059.1, forward strand.
GAAGTCCCGGGTGAGGTTCCGGGTGACTGGGAGCGATTCGGGAAGAAGCTCCGAGGGTCCCGGCAGTTGGCCGGGAGGAGCGAGGTTATGAGCGACGGCAGGGAAAGTCACGCGGCTACCGTGTCGCAGACTCTGGATGGACCTTGGATACC
>CAYZTZ010000059.1:9263-20064 GCA_964481255.1 uncultured Acidobacteriota bacterium
TTCCCGCCACATCCCCGAACGTTCTTCGCGGGCTACCAGCAGGGATTCGGCAGGGATTCGGCGCCCTCTTTCCAAGGAGCCCGCGATAACACTCCTCCGGTACCATAACACTCCTCCGGTACCATTGGACATCTTCTGGCTTCCTTCCTTCTTCCTTGGGGGCATCCCCAAGGTGCCCTCACTTCTAAGCCCTTCGGCCCCCGCAGAAACCTCCGAAACCTGAAACCTTGGAAACCTTGGACACCCAAATTCCCAGAAACCTTGGACACCCAAATTCCGAAACCTTGGACACCCAAATTCCCAAATTTTGCCGCATTCCACGATTGCCTCCACATTCCCAAATTCCAAATTCGCACATTGCACACTCGCCCGCACGCGTCTTTTTTCGATGCGCACATCTCCATTCCCCATAGTCCGGAATTCCGGCACTTTGGGGACTTGGGAACCTGGCGGAACCCCCCATGACAGCCGGGACGTCCATATCCCCGTTGACTCGTAGGCTGTGACTGTTCTTATATGTTATATGCCGTTTCGTGGCGGCTCAATTTGCTTTGGCCCGAGTAAATGTGCGGCTCCCTTGGCCGCGTCATCATCCGGAGGAATGGAATGCGATACAAAATTCTTATCGTAGCTGTTTGCCTTTTGCTTTTCGCCTGTGCCTCGTTCGCCCAGGAAGCAAAAAAGGACGGCTGGTGGCTGAAGGCGGATCCGCGTAAACAGGGATCCCAGATGATGGCGTTTTACGTCGGCGCTACTGGTCAATCGTACATGTTCTGGAGAGTTTGGACTCCCGGCGATCCAGTGGAATTCGATGTTCCGGCGGAGTTTCGAAACGGTCCTACGCTCTATGTCCTGGCTCAAACGACCAGCGGCCAAAAATGCCGATTCTGCATGATGTATCAATCCAAAGGCGTCAAATATATCGAGTTCGATCTTGAGGAAAGTTACGAAGCGAAACAGACTGAAGAGGACTCGAAGTGCAGGTAGTGCTATGCAAAACGGGACGCGCAGAGAAGAGGACTGGAGAAGCCTGGGCACTTACCAAGAAAGCGGAAGCGCATGGGAAGCGTGGACACCCACGGTTGTTGCTCCCACCGATACGGCCTGAGAAATCGTGAGGCCGGGACATCTCTCGGAAGGGAAAAAGTGGGTGTCCCCATTTTCTCCATTTTCATTTCCTCTCCCTTCATCCACGCTTCAGTTTATCAAGTGATCTGGCATAGATGACGGAATACAGCGATTCCAGGGGGTTGGGATAAATGTTTGCTCAGTTCCGGATCGTCCCAACGGAAAAATGGATTTGTGGCACACTCCTCCTCCAGGATAAGCGGCACAGTAGGTTTGCCCTGCTGCGCCAGAGCCTCAAGCGCTTTGAGCCGAGCTGCCAGACGGATATTTCTGGGATCGATGGCGGCTGATTCGCGCACGTACTGCAAGGTATATTCATGGGAACACCAAATTCGAGTCTCTAGCGGCAGCGCGCGTATCTTTTGAATCGATTCAAACATCACCTCCGGGGATCCCTCGAAGAGATTGCCGATTGTTGCGCCGAACACAGTATCTCCAGAAAACAAGTCTCCATCGTAATTATCCGCATGGAAATAGTATGCGATATGGGCTTTGGTATGTCCCGGTACGTCCAGGATGCGGGCCGAGACACCGCATAGCCTGATTTCATCGCCTTCTTTAAGAAACTCCGTCTGTCCCGGGATGCGTCCTCGATCCAACGCTCCGCCATAGACTGGGATGCCGGGAAAGTGCTTAAGCAGCTTGCTGTTTCCGCTGGTGTGATCCGCGTGGTGATGAGTATTTAGAATCGCGGCCAAACGGTAGCCGCTGATCTGGAGATGCTCGATCACGGATTCAGCCTCCCCAGGATCCACTACCGCCGCTTCCGGCGTTGTTTCGCTGATGATGAGATAAATGTAATTGTCTGCCAGGGCCTTAAGAATCCTCACTTGCATCGTCAACTCCATTGAAGGGGGAGCAATTTGGATGTGGATGGAATATGGATGGAACATGGACATCCACAATCTAAATGCATAATTCATATTGGGTGGAAGGGGTTCGCGTTTTTTCATATGGTATTTTTCAATCTTAAATCCTGCGGCCTGGGATGAGGAAGATTTAATGAGAAGGACCTGGATGTTTTCGCATAGCCTTACAAAGACAGCGCAATAGGTGGCATATCTGATAGGTCAATATAGTTCAGCTAAACACAACCCATTCATTTCCAAGGACATGCAGCAATGTTGGGTGCCACTGGCGCAAAAGCGGTCAGGATGAAAAGCGAAACTGCAGAACTGGAAAGGGTTAATGGGATCCTTAAAATAAAGCAAGCCGGGATATAAATCCGGTTATGTTCCGAAGACCTTCGACGAATCCGCTTGTGAGATCCGCAAACTTCAGTCTGATTGCTGCATTTCAGAAAAAGCGAGCTTAGCCGCCGAAATTCCGGCAAACCAACTCCTGCCGAGCTGTCTAGCGTAGTTGCGCAGGCTGGAGATTGTTCCGGCGACGAGACGGAACCTTCGGTCAAATCGGGATATGGTATCGATCCACGCTTCAGGTTTAGTTCCGAGTCGCAGCAGGATCGGCACCAGATGTGGATCGATGGCGCCGCGTTTGTCCGGAATAAGCAAGCGTCCGGAGCGATCCACGAGATCGAAATACTCTTCCGTCGTCATCTGCAGGAGATAGAGGTGTTTGGGACCTGATTGAATCGGGCAGAGCCAGCAGGATAGAGGATTTGGGGCTTCTACAGGGACGGGGCTATAGGCGACGGCCGCGGAGTTTTGCGCATTTGCATCCCGAGAGGCTGGGAAAGAATTGTTGCCGGGCAGGGCGGCGTTTGTCTCGGCCTTCATCTTCTCATCGTGCCAAGCACGGATACGTTCCTGGATGCTGGTGAAGTCGCTAGCTTCAGGAGTGGCTGCCAGGCCGGCGCGGATGGGGTTGAGATCGACATAGACCATGCAGGAGGCGATGGCGGCCTCATCCAGGAGGGCGGTGCATTTGAACCGCGATTCCCAGAAGCGTCCCTTGACCTTGTCCTCTTTGTTGGCGGCCCGGGCGATGTATTCGTTGAGACGCCCCATGAACCAGCTCAGGCTGCACAGACGTTTGCGGAGTTGGGCGATGCGGGTGGGGTTATCGACGAGGGCGGCGATATCCTTTTCGCCGGGCGGGCCGGCGGTTCCTTTCAAGCCGGCGTGATGAGGGAAGAGGGTCAGCCAGCGAGTGGCGACTTCGCGGTCGGGCCAGGTAGCGACGATATCGGGACGGGTGCGGAGGATATTGTGGTTGTGGTTGTCCATGACGGCGTAGGCGCAGACTTCGATGGCGAAGATGGCGGCGAGTTCGCGCAAGCGATCGACGATCCATTGTTTACGGTGAGAGTAGTCGCGTTGGGTAACAGGGTCCTGGCCGCAGAGAAAAGCGCGGCGGACGCATCGGGTGAAGCAATGATAGACACCGACTTGATCTTCCTTGACGTATTTTTTTCTTGGCAATCCCATGATTTATCTCCCGCGTTATTAATGGCGGACTCATGGATTGAGCGAAAAAAACTTAAAAAAATTGGGCAAAAGTGGGTGTCCAATTCCATCCAATTCCACCAGCAAAATTCAGCTTGGCTGAGTGGATCCCTCGCCGCCCCCTCACCGGGTTGAAACCCGCAGGAGAGGGGCGATAAATAGGGAATCAGTGGGTGTCCATATTTACCATATTTATGTCCATATTTATGTTGCCTATTGGAATTGAGAGCTTCAGGAGTGCGGGGTGCGAAAATGCAGGAGCGCATTTTCCTTGAGCGCCCGGGATCAGCGCCCGGGATCCCCGGTCCTCTTCCCGGATCCTGCGCTTTCTGTCCCCGATAAGTCTCGGACGGCCGTCGATCCAAATATCAATCCAATTGACCGACGACCCGGCGCTGTTCCTCGGACGGCTGCTTCGCCGGCCCGTCGACCGGGGGAAGCCGCCGCCCCAATAGAATCGCCGCCCAGTTGCGAACGCCTTCGAGAGTAATCAGCGTCACCAGGACCAGCATGACAAGCGTCAACCCCAAATTGATCCGCGACGGAACGGTGTTCTGCGGCCAGTAGATCCCGACCATGTTTTTGATGCCGGCCGTGAAAGTCACGGCGAACATGAAACAAAACGGCAGGAAAGTCGCCAGCGCGTAAACCCGCTTCCGCGACCTGCGGAGGAGGAACGTCGTGCCGATCACCAGCGCCGCCACCGCCAGCAGCTGATTCGCCACCCCGAACATGGGCCAAATGGTGGCCACGCTCCCATGGAAAAGCAGATACCCCCAGGAAAAGCAGATAATCGTGGACGTAACGATCACCCCGGGCCACCAGGAGATTTCCCTGAACTTCGGGACGGCAACCCCGATGGACTCCTGCAGAATGTAACGTCCGACGCGCGTACCGGCGTCGATCGTGGTGAGGATGAACAGCGCCTCGAACATGATGGCAAAATGGTACCAGTAGGACATGAGAGACTTGAGCCCGGGGATGGATGAGAAAATGGACGCCATCCCCACGGCCAAGGAGACGGCCCCGCCGGTGCGATGGGCAATTTCCTCGCCCACCATAATGCTCAACTCCTTCAACTGCCCAGGGGCTATCCCCAGCTTGGCAAAGGCCTCCGCAGGAGCGTTAATGGCGTAGTAGTCGCCCGGTTCAAGCACGGCCGCGGCGATCAGGGCCATCACCGAAACAAATCCCTCCGTAATCATGGCGCCGTATCCCACAAACCGGATGTCCGCCTCGCTCTTGATCATCTTCGGCGTCGTGCCCGAGCCGATGAGGGAGTGAAACCCTGAGATCGCCCCGCAGGCGATCGTAATGAAAAGATACGGCCACAGAGTTCCGGGAATCACCGGCCCTCCGCCGTGAACCCACTGGGTCAACGCCGGCATCCTGAGTATCGGGTGGGCGACAAAAATCCCGATCGCGAGCAGGGCGACGGTGCCGACCTTCATGTAAGTTGAAAGATAATCGCGCGGCGCGAGAAGGAGCCAGACCGGAAGAACCGAGGCGGCGAAGCCGTACAAAGCCAGCAGGACGGACAACTGGGGTTTCGTGAAAAGAAACCATGACGCGTAGGCCGACTGCTGGACCACGTGCCCGAACAGCACGCCGAATACCACGAGGGCCACCCCGATGACGGAGGCTTCGACGATCTTCTCGGGGCGCAGCACTTTCATGTACCAGCCGACCAGAAGGGCCACGGGAATGGTCCAGGCGATGGTGAAAGTCCCCCACGAGCTTTCGGCCATGGAGTTCACAACAGCGATGGCCAGACCCGCGAGAGCCGTGATCATTATGAAAAGAGTGGCCGCCGCCGTGGTCACAGCGGCGAGCTTGCCCATGTAGCGGCCGGCGATGTTGTGCAGAGCTTCGCCCCCGTGACGCACCGAGGCGAAGAGAATGACCATGTCATGAACCGCGCCGGCCAGAACCGCCCCAAGGACGATCCAAAGAGCCCCGGGCATGTAGCCGAACTGCGCCGCCAGAACCGGCCCGATGAGAGGGCCCGCCCCCGCGATGGCGGCGAAATGGTGCCCGAAGACCACAATCCGGTTGGTGGGTACAAAGTCACGTCCGTTGTTGACGGCCACCGACGGGGTGACGCGCGACGGGTCCACCACAAGCACCCTGGCCGCCAGGAAAGCGGAATAGAAGCGGTAGCCCAGGGCGAACACGGCAATGCCGAACAGCATGAGCCAAAGCGAATTCATGGACGGTTCCTCAAAACCAAGGTCTTTGGATCGCCTAGCTTACGTTCCCACGGGATGCAATTCAATTCCAGGGATCAAGACGCCCGCTTACGCCCCGCCTGAATTCAACGCGCTCCCTGGCCGATCCCGGCTTTGATTTCCTTCAGATCGGAAGCCGCCAGCGACGAAATCTCCAGAAGAAAAACGAAATTGTGGAAGCCGCGGGATCCGTCCTTTTCGAGAATCGACAGGTTGTGCTTTACATCTTCGAGCCTCGATTTCAGGCGGGCGTCCGGAAGATCCTCCTTCTTCGCCAGCAACGCCTCAATCTCCTTCACCTCCGCCAGAAGCGGAGCCATGCTCTCATCGTAGGTCGACTGCCATTCCTGGATCTGGCTGACGCGCGCCTCCCTGTTATCGTCCATGTGACAGGCGGTGCAAGTGTCGGGACGTTTTTCGGTCAGACCGGCGTCGTCGGGCCTGAGCACCTTCATCCGGTGGTTCCCCTCCGTCATATGGCAGGAAACGCACGGCACCCCGGAATGAAAGTTCCTTGAATCCGTGATCCCCTTTGCTCCCTTTCCCAGGAAAACGGACCTCTGGGCATGACATAAATCACAGAGTTTCTCACGGTCCACCCGCAGTTTGCGTTCGTAGCCGCCGTTTTTCGGGTCATGGCAGGCCAGGCAGGAAGGTTTGTGATAATCGCCCCTGCCGGCGCCGCTCCCCTCCGTGCCCCTGCGGGTCGAGTGACAGCCGCTGCAATCGGTTGCGTCCGGTTTTTTTTCAGCGACCGCGCGAACGGCTTTGCCGTGATTGGACGCCTCCCACTCGGCCTTTTTGTCGGCATGGCAGCCTCCACAGGTCTCGAAGCTTGAGTGGTCCGGTAGGGACCTCTTTTCATCGGCGGGGGCGAAAGCGGCCCGCCCACCCGGCAAAACGGCGATCACCCCAAGGAGCAGGCCGACGAAGATCCGCCTGGGATCACGCATAAGCGCCGCCTCCTTATCCGAATGCCTTCCATCGATCCGATCCGGCGCGCTGGGACCACCGGCCTCGACTTCAGCCCGCCGGCTCGCGGATGGGCCCCAAACAAGTTATTACAACGACGGTTCGGAAGCCACACATTATCGTTGCCGGTGTGGCCGATGTGCGCTAAGGTGTCCCCTGGAACCGGCTTTAAGTCCAGATGAGAAATCCAGGGAAGATATTTAAGGAGGATTTGTGAAAGCCAATCCATCACGAAGGCAGTTTCTGCAGGCGGGAATGGCTCTGCCCGCCGCCGGGCTTGTCTCCTCGGACAGGCTGGAATCGACGTTGCAGGAACCTCCAAAACCCAAGGAGCCTCCCAAAGTCGTGTATCGGACTCTGGGCAGGACGGACCTCAAGCCCTCGGGCGTCGGCTACGGCATTGGGTACGTCCCCTACCGGGACGTGGTGTCGCGCGCCCTGGATATAGGCGTCAACTATTTCGATACCGCGCGGGACTACAAGGACAGCGAAAAGATTTTCGGGGAGATTATCAAAGGCAGACAGCGCGACAGGATCATTATCGCCACCAAGTCCCCCTCCTATCGAAAGGAACAGATTCTCAAGGATCTGGACACCAGCCTTGCCGCGCTCGGCACGGACTACATCGACGTCTGGCATCTGCACGCCAGGGACGCGCCGGCGTCGATACCGGACGGAGCGCTGGAGGCCATGCGTATGGCCAAACAGTCGGGCAAGGCGCGCTACCTGGGATTCAGCTGCCACAAGCCCTACGCGATGGTCGATTTCGTCCTGAAAACCAAAGTGTTCGACGTCATGCAGATGACGTACAGCTACCCGATAGGCGGACGCCTTAGGAACGATGCGGTGGACAGGCTTCGCGAGGCGGGCGTAGGCGTCATCGCGATGAAGGTCGTGGTCGCCGTGAGCGGCCTGAATATGAAGGATTTCGGCAGCAAGCCCAAAATGTCCGCTGAAGGCGCTCTCGCAGGCATCAAGTGGGTCCTGACGAATCCGGGAATCGGGACGACGGTGCCCCACATGCGGTCGATCGCCGAACTCGAAATGAACGTCCGGGCAATGTCGGAACCTTACACGGCCGAGGACGAGCAGCTGCTCTACACTCTGAACGAGATGATCCGGCCCGATTACTGCCGCATGTGCTACGAGTGCGAGGGGAAATGCGCCAAGGGCCTGCCGATACCCGATGTTCTCCGCTTCCTCGCGTATCACGATTTCTGCGGCAACTACCATCAGGCGGCTATGAGCTACCGGACTTTGCCGAAGGAGATCCGCGACGCGCGCTGCAGCGAATGTTCGGTCTGCGCCGTTCAGTGTCCGAACGGGGTGCATGTACAGGAACGCATGATCCGGGCGCAGGAACTCCTTGCTTGACGGCGCCACAATGTGAGCATGGCTCACCGGAGGCTGTCTCATGACTCGCATGCCCGCTCTTTCGGCGTAGTGAGCTTCCGCCAAGAAGTCCGCCGCGGTGCGGCGGAAATTTCAAAGGAAGCGGTCGCTCAAATCCGCGCTCCCGACGACGCGTCCGGCAGGAGCCGGCAGAAACGGCCTTGGATCGTAACCGCGGCGGGTCCCGAGCAGGCCGATCATGTCGTCGGTCCAGTTCCGCATCCCCGCTTCCCGGCTGTCCATCACCATGCAGCCGAGAATTCGGCCCAGCAGAGGCCCCAGAGCCCTCTCGATGGGGTCCATGTACGCCTGGAGATAATCTTCGACGTGCCGCGCGTTGGGCGTATCCACTTCCAGCCCCAAGCCCGCGGCCGTGCCGGCACGGTTGCGCGAGCCCGCAGGCGAGCAGCCCATCCGCAGAATCGTCCACTTTCCCCGGGGGATGTCCTAATTCAGCACGCCGTCTTTGGACATCCTCGAAGTCAGGTCGACAACCTCCTCGGGCCGGATCGCCGATTCGGCGGGGACCTGCGGAGTGGGCGCCGCCTCGTATTCATAAATCAGGTTAAACCCGGCATTGTCTTCTCATCGACCCTCGATCGAGGGTCGGGGCTCTCCCGGTCCCCCTTGAGCATCTTTATCGTGAACCCACCGCGAGGACGACGGGGCCGAGAAGGCCCGAATCGACCGGCTTAATCCTGTCTATGTCCTGCGGATCGAAGCTTTTGCCGTATCTGAAGTTCAGCAGTCGGTAGCCCGGAGGGGCCCTTCCCGCCATATGATTCACAGCCGTGTTCGCCACCAGCACCCGTATTCTGTTGTCCCCGGGCTTTAGCATGGCCGTTGCATCCAGCCCATAGAGCCGACACCAGACCGGCCCGGCGCGCCGGTCATTGACATAGACTACAGATGCTTCCCGAACCGTCGCTTCGAACCACCACCAACGCATCATGACGCGGCAATCGTCGGGCGGGTCGGCAAAGGATCTTTCAAGCGCCGTCTCGCCCGGGCCGGACACCGCGCCCGGTAAAACGGCCAGAAGGGCGGCGCTCATAACAGCGGAGCTTCCGTGTCTGCCTGGAGATTTCATGGTCGTGTCCGGGTTTCCATAACGGATACCCCAGTCAAAATCCCGATTTTTCACAAGCGGACAGTCATGGGCGGGGCAGGCCCTCGAATGAAAGTATACGTGACCAAAAACCGGGCCGCCGCGTTACAATGGGCTGTCTTTTGGACCCTTTCCGCGCCCATGCCGCCGGGCGCTTTGATCAGGGCGCCGCTCGCGGCGGGCGGGATCATGAGCAGAGAGAGGGGAACCAGAGGATTCCGCATCGGGAAAGAATGCATCCGGCTTTTTCCAAAAACGCGCACGAAAGGGTTTGCGTATGAGCAAAAAACTTGAAGAGGGTAAAAGCGCAAAGGAACTGCGCCGTGAAAGAGAGCAGAGGGTTATGGACGCCATCCGTCTGCAGCCGACGGACCGGGTCCCGGTAGTCTGCGACATGGGATTTTTCGTCGCCAAATACGCCGGCATACCCTGCTCCGCGGCCTATTACGACGCCGACGCCTGGCTGGCGGCCTACCGCAAAACGCTGGAGGATTTCCAGCCCGATATGGCTTTCACCCGTCCCCCGGCGTCCGGGAAAGGCCTGGAGCTTCTCGATCCCAAACATATGCGGTGGCCGGGCTACGGCGTCAACCCATACCATGGGATGCAGGCGATTGAGATCGATGCCATGCAGGACGACGAATACGACCTCTTTATGAAAAGTCCTGCCGATTACATGATACGGCGCCGCCTGCCGCGGCTTGACGGCAGCCTCGAGTTTCTCTCGATGCTCCCGGAGTTTTCCAGCACAAGCTGGATCGATCCCTGGGCCGCTCAGAACCTGGCGATGTTCGTCACGGAGCCCAAAGTGGAGGCCGGCATCAAAAGGCTCCAGGACGCAGGCCGGGAATTCAGAAAGCTGATGCCGAAAATGGAGGAATTTGAACGGATTCTTCTGGATTACGGCATCCCCCAGCTTTACCAGGGAGCCGCCATGCCCCCTTACGATGTCGTGTCCCACAGCATCCGGGGCATGAAGAACACCATGATGGACATGTACCGCCGGCCCGACAAGCTCCTCGAACTGTGCGACTTCCTCCTCCAAAAGACCCTGGAAAAGCCGATGCCGCCCCCGAATGAATACGGCAACACGAGAATCTTCATGACCAACACACGAGGCTCCGACGACTTCATTTCGACGAAGCAGTTCGAGACCTTTTACTGGCCGACCTTCAAGAAGCTTGTCATGGCGCTGATAGACCGCGGAACCACGCCCTGCATCTTCTTTGAGGGCAATTTCACCTCGCGTCTGGAGTTCCTGCTTGAGTTCCCCAAGGGGAAACTGCTTGTCCGGCTCGACACGACGGATATTTTCAAGGCGAAGGAAATACTCGGCGGCCATCTGTGCATCGAAGGGAACGTGCCGTCCTCGCTCCTGCAGGTAGGGTCCGTGCAGGAGGTGAAGGACTACTGCAGGAAGCTCATCGACGTGGTGGGAAAGGGCGGAGGATATATCCTTGGGCCGCGCAGCGCCACGGACGAAGTGAAGCCGGAAAACCTGAAAGCCATGATTGAGTTCACCAAGGAATACGGACGATACTGACCTGGCTGCGGCCGAAGAAACC
>CAYZTZ010000060.1:0-15254 GCA_964481255.1 uncultured Acidobacteriota bacterium
TTTATTCTGGAGGGAAATACAGATGAAATATGTCCGGTTAACTGTTTTGTCAGGTGTATGGATTTCGACCCTGGTCGCTGGGTTCTTATTGGCAGCCCCTCAGCAGCAATGGGAGATACTAATACCCAAATCGATCGAGGGTGTGAAGGTGAGAATGGCTGCGTTCCATAATGAAAACTTTGGCGTCTGGGGCGGGGCCGGAGATGAGGGCGCGCAACATTATACCTTGGATGGCGGCAAAACCTGGACAATGGCCAAAACCGGAGGCTGCATGTTTTCCGTGGACATCGTGGATACCCGAACGATCTGGCAATCTTGCTTGAGCGGCACCAGTTTGAGTACGGACGGAGGTCAGAACTGGACTGTCGTTGCAAAGGATGTCGGCGGTATGGCCAGTATCCTGGCCTTTGCCGACGCTAAGACGGGGTGGGTCGGTTCCGGGTCCAAATTCCAGATGACCACGGATGGCGGCGCGACCTGGAAAGCGCTGGTTCTGCCCAAGGACGTAACCGGTGTCGCTGCAATTTCGCTCCGCACTCCGACCGACGGGTATTTGATCGATAAGAAGGGTGTCCTGCACATTACCCAGGACGGCGGCAAGACCTGGACATCCAGGTCCCTGGGGCTCGACAACCCGGTTATTTTGGGCTTCGGCAGCGGCGGCTGGATCAACGAGACCCCGCAGGCGGCTGTGCGATTCACCGACGCCAACAATGGGCTGGTCGTTCTTGGCCTGGAGGGCAATACCAATCTAATCGCCTTGCGCACGGCCGACGGCGGCAAAACCTGGAAAAAGGAAACCGTGCCCGCCAAATCCGGGAAACCCTTTATTTCGCGGGACGGCAAGTTCTTGACGGTAAGTAAATGGCAGGAGGGGCTCACCCTGCTCAAATCCAGATGAGTGCGGCTCTTCCATAAGGGCTTTCTCCGAGGACGGTGGAGAGACTTCTAAAGGGCACGGGCGCTTTTCGAGGACGGCCCTTCAAGGCCGTCCTCGAAAGGGCGTGGGTCCCTGAAAGGATCCATCGTATCGGCGAGGACCAAACGGGTTTTATGCGGGGTTGGTTTTATGCACCTCGGGCTCGGCCCCTTTGCCGTGCCGCCCGACGGCGGGAAGGGACCCAGGACACTGCTTGCCCTGCCGTGTGATCGGCTCTCAGGCTGGAGCTGACACGAGAAATAACCGCCGTTATCCGGAAATCCGTGCCTGCATCTTGCGTTGCGCATCCATCCGAAGCATGGAGAGGCACCGGCCCGGCAAGGCGGACGGCGGCAAGGCCGTTTCCACGGGCTGTCTTTTTCGGGGGAAAGGTTTCTCGTTAAATTCTGAAAGATGGACATGACCGCGCGCATTATGCAATGGCTTTTCCCATGTTTCCTTTCGCCGATGCAGGACAGGCTCTGCAGCCATGTCGCGTGCATTCTGCATTGGCTGTTTCGCTTTATTTTAGCCGGGATCTTTATATACAGCGGCTACATCAAGGCGGAAAGTCCGCTGCTGTTCGAGGCTGTGCTTTATACATATGACCTGTTCCCCAATGCGTATATTCCGATCATCGCCCGATATTTCCCCTGGTTTGAGATGGCGCTCGGCTTGCTCCTTTTGATCGGATTCAGATGGAAAATTCGCTATCTGGCAGGCGCCTCGAGTGCGCTGTTGCTGTTTTTCATCGTTATTCTTACCATCACGTATTTGCGCGGTATTGAAGTGGACTGCGGATGCTTCAGCTTCGAGGACCGGATCTCGCCCAAGACCATTGCCCGCGACAGCCTGATGCTCATCCCTGCTTTGTATCTTTTGTTCGCGGGACCCCTGCTTCGCGGGCTTCTAAAAAACAAAAATCCGGGATCCTAAAATTGCGGATCCAGCGAGGCGACGATCGGCCGGCCCTGAAATGTAATAATCGTACGGGGAGTTCCGGATGCGCTTGCCGCGCTCCGGCGCGAGCAGTCCGGACTGATTCAGCGCCGGACAGGCCTTGTGAATCTGGCTGCGATGAACGCCCGTCTGCTTTTCAATGTCGCGGATGGACGGCAGGGTGTCTCCCCGGCGCAGGATGGCCACGGCTTCGGCGCTATTATGGCGCCCATGGGTTCTCCGTGCGCAAGGAATACACGCACGCGGAGTCGTGAGGGCAGCGAACGGCCGCGCCGCTTCCGAAAAAGGATATCATCGCTTCCGCGGCTGTTTTATGATCCGAGCGCGGAATTCAGGACCACAGGAGACCGACATGAAAGATGAAAAACTGATCGTTCCGCCGGGGAAAAGGATCCGCCTCTGCGATTATGACCCGGGCTACGCCGGAAAACTCAAGTCGAAGGAGGCGGCGGCGAAAAAGCTCCAGGAAGACATCGAGACGCTCGCGCGGTTGCAGGACGTGCTCTACGCCGACAACCGATACGCGCTGCTACTCATCTTTCAGGCGATGGACGCCGCGGGGAAGGACGCGATCATCAAGCACATCATGAGCGGCGTCAACCCGCAGGGCTGCCAGGTCTTCTCCTTCAAGACGCCCTCGCACGAGGAACTGGATCACGACTTCATGTGGAGAAACATGAAGGCCCTGCCCGAAAGAGGCCGCATCGGCATCTTCAACAGGTCCTACTACGAGGAAGTGCTGATTGTGCGCGTGCATCCTGAAATTCTGCAAGGCCAGCGCATCCCCCGCGAGGAACTGGAGGACCAGGACATCTGGAAGCACCGCTACGAGGACATCAACAATATCGAACGCTACCTGACGCGCAACGGAACCGTCATCCTGAAATTCTTTCTCCACGTTTCCAGGGAGGAGCAGAAGAAGCGCTTCCTCGAGCGGATCGAGCGCCCGGAGAAAAACTGGAAATTCGCCCTCAGCGACATCAGGGAGCGCGAACATTGGGATCGCTACATGGAGGCCTACGAGGACATGCTGAACGCGACCAGCACGCGGTGGGCCCCCTGGTACGTGATCCCGGCGGACAAGAAGTGGTTTACGCGCGCCGCCGTCGCCGACATCGTCGCGGACAAACTGAAATCCCTCGGCCTGCGCTACCCCGAGGTCGGCGACGCCCATAGGCGGGAGTTGCTCGAGGGGAAGCGGCTGCTGGAGAATGAGGAATAGGTTGCCCGGCTTTGTTTATTTCAGCTCGTAGCCGCTGGCTTGGAGCGCGGCCGCGTGACGCTTCCGGAGCGCCTCGCGCCGCCGCCTGGTCTGTTCATCTTCCCTGAAGATCCAGCCTTTGGGCCGCCACCTGTCGATGGACACCGTTTTCACATGCCACATGTCGGTGGTCAGCCAGAGCGCCTGCGTTTCGCCTCCCACGACGACCACGTGGATGTTCTCGGGGGACGTGTAGGGGGCTATCAGCGCGTCCTGGGGAAGCTTCAGCCACGAGGCGTAAGGCTCGATTCCGTTGCGCGCGTTCGGTTCCACCAGCGAATACACGACATCCGACGCCCAGAACTGTCCGGCCGGCATTTTGAAATTTTCGCAGAGGTATGCGGCGAGCTTCTCCGGCGTGTCGAACCCCTGCTCTTTCAGGTGCCTGGCCACCAGCGGATCCATGACCAGCGTCAGGGCGCCGCGCAGGCAGGGGAAGGCCTGCATCATGATGAGTGTTTCTTCCTGCGCGGGACGGCGGCACCCGGCGGCGCCCATGCTGTTGATCGCGCTCCAGCCCTGGAAGATGCTGACGGTGCTCTCTTCTCTTTTGAAACCCTTGCGGACGTGGAAGGGCTCCCAGACGCTCCGCTCTTCATTCTCGGCGAACATCATGTTGTTGTAATTCATGTTGTTGCCGGTCGATCCCATGAAGGTCTCGCCGAGCCGCGCGTCGCCCAGGTTGATCGTCATCAGCGTCCACGCGCGGCCGATCACGGTATTGGCGTGGTTGAAGGGGCTGAGGGCGCCCAGGCCCGAATTCATGCCGATTTCCCCGCGGATCGGCCCGTTGACGAACGCCATCCTGCCGAAGGATGTCGTCGAGCTCGGCATGGAGGTCTCCTCGCTGGCCGCCAGGGCGAGAATCACCGGCAGGTGCTCAGGTCCGGCGCCCGCCATGACGGCGTTGACGGCGACCTTTTCCACGGTGTATTCGAGCCTCTCCTGGTGGATCGTGACGGTCATCTGGCCGACGACCTCGTTCGGATCGGCGGCGGTCCCCGTCAGCATGTGCGCCACGCGCTCCTCCGTGGGGAGCACGATGGGGGCTCCGTCGGTCCAGCCGTTTTCAAGAAAAAGACGGTGGAGATTCTCCTCTGTGTCCGGTTGCAGCAGCCTGGGCCTCGGACTCCGCCGCGCAGCCTTGGGGGTTTTTTCGTCTTCCGTGAGCGGCCGCGTGAGAGCGTCGACGACCTGCGGCATCAGGGGTTTTCCGGATACGGGGTCGTTCCCTTCGACATATCTGCGAAGGACCTCCCTCGGCCTGCCGACGAGCGGGTAGGGAGGGAAGGTGAAGCGCAGATTCATGCCGTGATTGCGCGCGTCCTGCGCGGCGAATTCGGCGAAGCGGGCGCTGGCCAGCGGGGCGGTGGGGATGCCGTACTTGGATTCCAGTTCCCTGCAGTGCGCGGCGACACTCGCCGTGCACCCGTCTCAGCCGCCCACCCCGAAGATGACGGCGTCGGCGTTCCGCTTCAATTCCGCCCACATCTCGGGTTCGTCCACGAACATGATACCCTTTTTGCGCTGAAGCACGGTTCGGACTCCGGGCATGTTGCGCGCGAACCAGCCGGCGGCCTCTTCCAGAAACTCCCATCCGCCGCCGAAACCGACGTCCACCAGATAGACGGTCTTGCCCTCGAGGGTGCCGAGGCGGGGAGCGAGCGGCTGAGGCTTCACGAGCATCGTCGGCTGGCCCCTGGGATCGAGAACGGTGCAAAGGGAACCGGTTTTCTGCGCTTTTTTAGGCGTCATGGCAATTCTCCCAACAGACGAACCGGAAAGGCGTCCGGTTCGGATTGAAAGAATCATTATTACCGAGCGCGCGCCTGAGTTCAAACAGAGAGATGCGCCGGCCGGGCCGGCGCTTGGGAGAGTTAGTCCCGTCTGGTCCGTACATCATGACGCGACGATGTTGGATCCTGGTGCCGCCTTCGGCCGGCACGATGCGTTTGTCCCAGACTCCCTTGACCTCCGATCCGGGTAATGCTATGTATTACCATTGAGGGGCTTTTCGGTGAAGATTTCCGCGTTCGAGTGGGATACGGGAAACGTCTTGCACCTCTCGCTAAGACACGGCATTGAACCGGAGGAGGCCGAAGAGGTATTCGCCGTCCATCCGGTCTTCCGCCGCACCCGACACGGCCACTATGCTGCATTTGGAAGATCTTTGTCTGGACGCCTGCTTGTGGTCGTTTTCGAGAAAAAGGAGAGAGGCGTCGCGCGCGTCATCACCGGATGGGACATGGACGAATCGGAGAAGCGCTATTACCGCACTATGACAAAGGGCCAGACGATGAAAAAAGGCGGCGGCAGGATACAGGAAGATCCTGCGGAGTACTACACCACTCACCGCATTCTCGGTGAAATCAAAGATGAGCCGGTTGAGTTTGCCCTGAGCGAAGAGCTGCGAAAGCAGATCCTGGAAGGCAAGCGACGGCGCAGGCTTCAGAACATCTCGATCAAGCTTGATCCGGCACAAATAGTGGCACTTAAGAAAGTCGCCATCATGAAATCAATCCCGTACCAGACCCTGATCCGGCAGTGGCTGGCCGAAGGGATCCGCAGGGAGCTCAAGCTATAGCTGCGCCGGCGCCGGGGCCTACTGTCCGAGAATGAGCGGCAGGCCGTTCTTGTTGCTGCCGATCACGACGACTTTGGCGTTGCTGCTCTTGGCCAGGTTTTCGGTGGCCTCGATCCCCTTCCATTCCAGGAGCTGCGGGCTGATGCCCTGCGCCACGATCTGCTGGAAGTCGCGGATCCCCTGCGCCTCGATCCGCTTGCGTTCCGCCTCCTGCTTTTCCTTCTGCAGCCGGAAACTCATGGCGAGCGCTTCCTGCTCGGCCTGCTGCTTGGCCTCGATCGAGGCTTTGAGCGTCGCGGGAAGCTGAATATCGCGCAGGAGGATGCTCTCCACTACGAATCCCCGTTTTTCCAGAAGAGAATTCAGCTGACCATAGATCTGTTTCGCCACCATTTCCCGTTCTCCGGTGTAAAGGGCGTTAGCGGTATGAGCCGCCGTGGCTTCGCGGATAGCGGCCCTCAGATTGGGTTCAATCAGCACCGCGAGATAGTTCGGCCCTATTTTCTGGTAGACCTCCGCCGCCTTTTGCGGGTTCAGATGAAAAATCATCGACGTGTCCAGGTTGATCACAAGACCCTCGCTCGAAGGGACTCTGGCGGATTCCTTGATCTCCTGCGTGCGGATGGACATCTGATGATTGATTTTGAAAGGGTTGACCAGATGGATCCCTTCGGCCAGCACCTCGCCCGTGACGCGTCCGAAAAGCGTCAGCACGCCGACATGGCCGGAATCGACTTTGGCGATCGACGCGAAGATCAGGATCAGGACCACTAACGCGGCCGGCGCCCACGCGAATAATCGGGACGCGGAGCGGGGATTGATGGTGATGACGCGGTTTCCGCCTTCGTTGAACATTGCCATGACGTTTTCCCTCCGATGGAAATCTTTATGCCGCGAGACGGGCCGGCCGAATGCGGGCTGGCGCGCCGGGAGCTCCCGTCTCCAACGTCTGCATTATACACGGGCCCCGGCCCGCCGCCGAAGATGCGCGCCTTTGCCCGCGAATTGCAAAGGAGCCGCAGAAAATCCGTTTCTGTGACAGGCGTCACTGCCGGCATTCCGGGCGGATTGCCTCAGGCCTATGACGCCAACTTCTCGCCCGTGGCGCCCTCGGGCGCCGTCGGCGCCAAGATCTGGCTGGTG
The DNA here is from genome assembly GCA_964481255.1 of uncultured Acidobacteriota bacterium. Lineage (GTDB taxonomy): Bacteria > Acidobacteriota > UBA6911 > UBA6911 > UBA6911 > UBA6911. The sequence continues at coordinate 6,868 of CAYZTZ010000060.1, forward strand.
CTTTCGGATGACGTCGAATGTGAGGCCACGGATACGGGTGAAGTTGATGAAAATGAAGAGCCCGTATATGCGGCCCATATGGTCGGCTGGAATCCCGCATCCTACCTTTTTGAAGGCAACCTGATCGTATATCAGCATGTCGCGCCCGTCGTCGTGGAGGAAGAGGAGGAAACGGAGCCACAGGAAGTCGCCGAGAGCGCGCAAGCGACCCAGAATCCGGATTCCGCCGCGCCTGCGCCACAGGGCGGCTCGGAAAGCAAGGGTCAGGGCTTAGCCAGAGGCAAGAACAAATAGGTGCAGAGCCATTCCTGTCGACGGCCGCGGATGGCAGCGCGGTTTTTCCTTGAAATCCGCGGCTGTCAGTGGATCACGAGAGGGACGCGGTGGAACTGGTTGATGTCGGCCACGGCGTCCCGCACGTGAACCTGGAGAATGTAGTTTCCCTTTTTAAGGTCTTTCAGCGGAAGAGATATCGCGACGCTCACTTCTCCCTTTCTCTCGCCGCCTTCGGGCATACCGGGTATTCCCGGCGGCCCGCCCATTCCCCCGAAGCCTCCTCCCGGGGCCGGTCCAATGCCGCCCGGCCCGCCTCGTTGGCCCATCTCCTGGGTTCTGCCGCCGGCGCCTCCTCTTCCGAAGCCGGAACCCGGCCCGAAGCCGACCTTGGACCACTCCTGGACATAATAGGGCTGGGTTTCAAAAATCCTTGTGTTGTCCCGGATCAGCGTCAGGTCCGCCTCGACGCAGGGCTTTTGGGTCTCCTTGTCCTCGGCGGCGCCGTAAACCTGGAAATAGACATAGACGGTCTGCCGCGCGGCAAAAATGTTGCCGATGCTCGGGACGATTTTCCTGTTCCCCACCACCAGCGGGTCGTAGTCGGGGAGCATCTGCTGAAATTTTCTCATCGAGCCTTGCCGGGTGATGTAGGACTCGGCGCTCCTCTGCGCGCCGGCCAGCTGGGTGCCCAGAACGATGGAGCTGACCGTCAGCTTCTTGAGATCGTGGGCCGGCGCCTCGATCGGCTGTTCAAAGCTCCCGAGTTTTCCTGTGTTATTGTCGCGCACCAGGAACTTCAGCTTATAGGGGCCGGGGCGGAGCTGAAAATTCGTCGAATAAAAAATCCCGCCGGCCCTGATTTTTTCGGCCTTCTCCGCAGGAAGACGCACCTGGACGGCGTCCCGCGCCACGCTGGACACCTTCCCCTTGGCGTCGGTCACCTGGGCCACAAACTCAAACTTGCCTTCATGGTTGGCGCCTTTTGCGATAAATTGGAGCCCGTCGCCTGCGATCTCGATCGACACAGGGACGATCGTCAAGTTGTTTTCTTTGCGAAAGAAGTCCGCCTGCAGGATCAAAGGCACGTCGACGAAGGGCCGGTCGACGTCCATCGCCTGCTGAAGCTGGAGGTCTCGTTCCTCCTGGTTCAGCCTTTCGAATGACTTGGCCGCGAAGTAGCCGGGCCGGTGCTCGACTTTGACGTTCGGACGCGAGACCTCGACGCGTATCTTCCGGTACTTGCCGTCCTCTCTGGGATTGGAGCTGAAGTACCCGAGAACGTAGTAGATGTGCGTGTCTTCCTGAACCTGTTTGAGGGCGAGGCTCAGATCGTTGGAATCGGCGAACTCCCGCCCTCCGGTGTCATAGGCGAGCGTGGTCAGCGTTTCCTGCGAACTGAGGAAATTGGCCCTCTGGCGGCCCATGGCGGCGCCGCTGAACATGGCTCCCCCGGCGCTGGCCCTTGAAGCGTCCCCGCCGGGAGGCAGGGCGACCAGTCCGCGGCTGTCCACGGTATAGATGGACATGTTCGACCGGTTGGCGCTGTCGACTGTGGAGCGTATCTGCGCGTTGTTCTCCACGCCCGTGGTCGTGACGCCGCTCGAGAAATAAACTAGAGACTTGCGTTCGGGAATGTCGCGGTACATCTTCGCCAGCGTTTCAATGGCCGACAGCCGCCGGTCCGTGTTGAAGATGTTGAACTGGACCGTATCCGGGACGAAGGTCTCCTCCGATGTGTCCGCTTCGCCTGAGTCTTCGGCCGCGGCTTCGCCCGAATCGGGGGAAGAAAGGCGGTCGATCGTTTGAAGCAGGAGATCCCGGTCGTTGGTGAAATCCTGCACCAGCGACAGGGTGCTGCTGTATGTCGCAACGGCGATCAGGTCCTGAAGCCCCGTCTGCCTGGAAACGAAGTCCCGCGCGGCGTCGACGGAGCGGATCAGGCCTTCCATACCCAGGGAGCTCAGGTCGAAAAACAGGATGATGAGTCTCTTATTGGCCAGGTCCTCCTTTCGGGGCGGCGAGCCCGGACGGAGTTCGAGATTGACGATCGCCGACTTGGCCGCCCCCGGCCCGGGCGGCTGCGAGGTTTCGGGCGGGGATGGTCCTACGGCGACGTTCTCTGCGGAGAAGGTGACGATCTGCTGCGGCACGTTGTCCTCGAAGATCCTGAACTCTTCCCGTTTCAGATCGTCCACCAGCTTCCCTTTCCGGTCGCGGACGATGACGTCGACCACGACCATGGCCGCTTCCACCGCGTAGACAGGCGTTTTCTGACGCTCGACGGCGCGCGGCTCGTTAGTCTGCTGCGGCGCCGGGGACAAGGCGAAGGACGCGATGCCGCATGCCAGGGCGCAAAGAACGCCGAGAACAGAGCCGGCCGGGATTCCGTTTTTCCTTATGCGCATAGGAAACATGTACGAGGCTTCACCGGCGCGCGGCGATGCGCCGGCTTGCCGTCATCAGAGAGTTCCCAGTCGCCGGTTGCCAGTCTTCTGAATTCGGCGGCTTCATAACGGGGAACTGAGAACCCCATATGTCCCGTTTCTACGAGATAATACCGCTGCCGCCCACGGCTAAAACCTGACTCTCACATTGACCGTCATCGAGCGCATGGGGCGGACGCCGGTCACCTGGCCGAAGTTGAGCGCGTTGACGGTCGTGCTCAATCCGGACCAGCTGGGATGATTCAGAAGATTTTGAACCTGCCAGCTGAAATCGAGCCGGCGGTTGTTCTCATCCAGATTGAAACTTTTCCGGACCGAAAGATTCATGATATTTTGTCCCGGGCCGGTGATGGTGTTGCGCCCCGCGTTCCCGTAGAGTCCCGCGGGGATGGCGAAGGCGGCGGTATTGAAAAACCTCTGGACAGTGCGCTGGTCCCGCGGAAGCTCGACGGGAAGGCCTGTGGCGTCTGCTCTCAGGGAGTTGTACAGGGCGGCTCCCGAGGAGCCCCCGCCGCTGCTCGCGTAACGGGCGGTCAGCGGCTGGCCGCTCGCGAGCGCGTAGCTGCCGTTGAAGGTCCATCCGGAGATAATGTTGAGCAGACGGTTGGAAGCCCCGGAAAAGAACATCCGGTTTTTTCCTATCGGGAGATCATACATGAAATTCAAGCGGAAGCTGTGGCGCTGGTCCTGATCGCTCAGCGAACGCTCGGCCCTGAGGTCGGCATCATTCTGCGCTATTGCATTTGCCGACGCGTCGTCGATGCTTTTCGAGAACGTGTAGCTGCTCGTCACGTTGAAACCTTGGGAAAAGCGCCGGGAAAACTGCAGGTTCAGGGCGTGATAAATCGAGCTGCCCCCGTTTGTCTGGTAGATGAACCATCCCGCGTTGCTGACGCCGGCGGGAGCGCGCAGGACGTCCAGTCCCGTTCCCTTGGATCCGGTGTAGCCCGCCGTCAGAACGTATAAACGGGAGATCTGGGTCTGGATGTCCAGGCTCCACTGTTGCGCGTAGGCGGGCCTGTAGCCGGGGTCCGCGGCATAGGTGTTCATGATCGTCACGGCCGGGTCGTTCGGGAAACCGACGCGCAGCGTCAGCGGGTCGGCCCGATCGGACGCAAGGTTCTGGGTGACGGCGAAGGGAGCCTGGTTGGCGAGCTGGCCGGCGAGCGATGATACCCTTGCCGCGTTGTAGCCGATCCCGTAGCCGGCCCGGATCACGAAGCGGGAACGGGTCGAAGGTCTCCATGCGACGCCGACGCGCGGAGCGAGATTGTTCCTGTCCGCCTTTATAAGGGATCTTGGGAAGTATCGACCGCTGATCGGGCCCAAACTGTCGGGAAACACCTGCGCCACGGAAGCGAAACCCGGAGCGACATCCAGGCTGACGAGGCGGTCGTATTTTTCGAAGGCGGGGCCGGTGTATTCGTACCGGACGCCGTAATTGAATGTAAGGGTGGACTTCGCCCTCCAGTTGTCCATGACGAAAAGGTTCCAGGAGCGGCTCCGCAGATACAGGCTGTTTCCGTAGGGATTGACCGCGGGGTCCACAAAACGCCGGGACGTCGAGTAGGGCAGGCCTAGGAGAAAATCGGCGAAATCGTGCCCGGTCCCCGCGACCTGATTGCCCGCGGAGTCCAGCAGAACGGTGGCATAGCCCGTGAAGGAGAAAGTCCCGCGGCCGTTGCTGTCGCTCCGGGTATTGCGCTGGTTCCAGCGAACGTCCGCGCCTGCCTGCAGGGAGTGTTTGCTCCCGATTCTGGAGAGTCCGCCCGATACCGTGAAATCCTGATTCCGGTTGAAGGAGGGGGCGGCCAGGGACAGGCTGCCGTAGTTGGTGAATTGAACCGTCGGAGGTCCCCAGTTGATCGGGTCGCGCGAGACCCCCGTGATCCCGAGTTCGCCTTCCACGTCCCAAACGTAGGCGAACGCGTTCGCGCTTTCCACGCGGGTCCGGTTGAGGGTGACACGCCAGTTCGCGAACATTCTCTGCTGGAAGCGGTGCGTTCCTGAAAGGCCTATGTTCTGGGCGGAATTCCCGAGGGTTGTGTCCAACCCGGTGAACGTCGCCGCGCTCAGGGAACTGCCGCGGCGCATGGCGTAGTTCACGGCCAGATTGTCCCTGGAGCCGAGCCTCAATCCCGTTACGGAGACCTGAAACTGGTCCGACGTCGTCGGAAGGCTGCGCTGCAGGGCGTAGTTGTTCACGCAGGGGGCGTTTGCGGGGCAGGGTATGTTGGCTTTCGGTATGAATTGAAGCAGCTGCTCGGCGATGGGATCGATCGACGCGATGGTCGTGAATCTTGACGCCGGGTCGTTCGGGTTGTAGTACAGCTCCGCCTGGCGGTTGACCATGGTTTGCTTTCCCGTTGCGGGGTCGACAACCAGGGCTTGGACATAGGTCTGCGAGAAATCTCCCGCCCGTTCAAGATCGGTCGGGACGGTGGTGAGGATATCCTGGGCGTTGCGATTCCGGCTGCCGCTGTAGGAAAAACTCCACCCCGGCTGGCTTGCCGCGCGCGGACCCGTGCCGAAGCCGGGTCCCATCGGAGATTGGGAAGCTGTCTTAGCCTTAAGAAATGGGAAAACGCCTCCTACCGTAAGGCTGAAATCGTTCTGGATCCGGACAGGCTTCGGGAGGAGCTTTCCGGTCAGAGAATAATTGCGGGCGTTGAGGGCGGAGTTGCCGTAGGTTTCGCTGAGGTTGCCTTCGATCACCGGCTGTTTGAAACTTCCTGCCCGCCCGCCTCTGCCGGCCATTCCGCCGAATCCGAATCCGCCACCGCCGCCCGGCGGACCTCCCCCCATGGGACCGCCGCCCCCTCCCGTCGCGCCGGCGCCTGCCGGTCCGCCCATCCCAAAGGCCCCCCCTTCGCCTCCGGGCCCGAATTCCTGAAGCTGGAACCCCATCTGGCGCGCGGCGTCCATCATCTGCATGCGGAATCCTGGGTCATTCATGTTCCCCGCGTCTAGGCTCGCGGCGTTCCCGCTGATCAGCAGAAGGCTGTCCTGGCGGGGTGCGGCGCCGGCGTCCCCCGTCGGCGCAAGATCCTGCTGGAACTGATTCAGACCGGGCAGGTCCGTGATCTCGGCTGTCTGGAAGTTCAGCGCCTCCGCGGGCTCCGTCTGCTGTTTCGTTGCCGGGCGCTTCGCGGCGGCCGGCGGTTGTGGACGCGGCAAAGGCTGCAGTCGGATCTCCAGCATCCGGCTCGATTCCGATCCGGCGTCGACGGCATCCAGTGCGGCTTTGATAAAGCCCGCGATTTCGACGGTGAGTTTGTAGGCGCCTTCCGGCAGGGCTTGAAACTGGAAGGCTCCGTTCAGGTCCGTAAGCGTCTCAAGCGACGGGCCTTGGCCGTCCCGGGAAACGCGCACGCCGGCTCCGGGAATCGCCACGCCTTTGTCGTCCGTGACCCTGCCTGCGATGGATACCGTGTCCTTTGCGCCGGCCAATACCGCAAAGATGAGGCTGAAACAAATCAGAAGCGATCGAGTGAAGAGTTTCACGGCCGCTCCTTTCACGATGGGTGAATACGAAGCGCGCGCCGGTTTGTTTCGGGATTTCCGCAAACGAGTGCCTGTCTACCCTGTCCCCGCATGAGGGCCGGCGGCGGTTTCAAAAGCAATCAATTCCTGTTCAACACCGATTCCGGCGCTTCCTGGGGCGCCGTCAGGGTGCCCTGCAACCCGGGTATCCCTCCATGCCGATAATAGGGAGACACATATCCGGTGTTAATTGAATGTAGAGGGCAGGGAGAAAATCTGAGCTGAAAACAGCAGAAATGAAGAGAAATCCGCATCCATACCCGCAGCGGTGCAATCGACAAAAAATTAAGCGGCGCGCACCCAAGGAATCCATGATATTTGAAACGGCGCATGCAGGATGATAAAATTTGATTTTCTGTTCTTTATTAAGGTAGATCGGGTGAGGGGTAAGCATGATCGGGTTCGCGTTGCTTGCAGTTCTACTGGCTCCGTTTCCGGGAGCCGGTTCTCTGAAATATGCCCATGACCACTTCAGTTCCTGGTCCCTGGACAAGGCCGTGCAGATTTTGAACGCCTCGCCCTGGGCCCGTCAGGAGACCCTTACACGCGTTATCGGGGGGGTCGGCAGCGGCATTTCGGGGGAAAAGGAAATTTACAACACCTTCTATATTCGTTTTCTTTCGGCCCGGCCGATCCGGGAGGCCTTCGCGCGCATCCAGCAGATACAGAGCGGCTACGACAGGATGCCGGCCGAAGAAAAGAGGTCGTTTGATCGCGCGCATCTCGCGAATCTTGACATGGACCTGTCCCGCTGGATCGTCGTGTCGGTCGGCTTCCGTTCCAACGATCCCAACGAGGAAAGCGACGTAAGGCGTTTTTTCCAGAGCCAGACGGCCTCGACTTTGAAAAACAGGGTCTATCTTTCGACTCCGATATGTCCGCAACTGGAACTCAGCGCCTATTTCCCTCCGAGAGAGGAAAGCATCGGCGCAAAATTCGTCTTCCACAGGGAGCGGAACGGTTCGCCCGTCCTGAATGCGCAGTGCGGCTATGTCGCGCTCGAATTGCTGGACATCATGGGCGCCAATTCCCGCCTTCGATCGGTCTTTCCCGTCAAGCCGATGATTGTGGGCGACGAACTCGTGTTCTAGCCGGGTTGCCGCCGGGGCGCTCCTTCCTGTGAAGCACTCCCATTGGATCGGTATGATAAAATTTCTGCCATTCGCACTGCTCTTACTGTCGCCAGCCCTGGTGCCGGGAGCGGATCTCGCCGACGGTGAACAACAATCCCCGGACAGGCCTGCGGCCGTCGTTCCCTCGGATCCGGAGCCCGACCCTGCCCCGGGCCCCGGCGAAATTGTGCCCGCGGAGCTGGAACAGATTGAAGCCTTCGGCGTGGGACTGAAGGGAGCCGGCGACCGGGAGGGGCCGACCGGAGATGATGCCATTGCCCTGATCGTGAATCCGTTTTCGGCGCGCAAGCGTGGAAAGATGTACGGCTCGCTCTACGAATATCACCGGAACGACAATTTCGACGCGCGCAATTTCTTTGATCCGCTAGGCGAGCCTCTGCCGGAATTCAAAAGAAACCAGTTCGGGTTCAGCCTGGGCGCTTTGGTGACCGGCAAACTGAAGCTTTTCGGAAGCTATGACGGCCTGCGGATTATCAAGGGTTCGACCAAGCTTTCGCTTGTGCCTACTCCGGAAATGAAGCGGGGAGATTTCAGCGGATTCATCGGCCGGCGCCTCATCGACCCTTTCACCGGCCTTGCTTTCCCCGGCAACAGGATACCGGAAGGGCGAATTCACCCCGTCGCGGCCAAATTGCTGCCGCTCTTTCCGGACCCGAACCGGGAGGACTCGGCGCGCAACTACGTCAACAACCATCCCTTTGTCAACAATCGCGACGTCGTCAGCGCGCGCGTCGATTACGAATTTAGCCCGCGGACCAAGATTTTCGGGAACTACAGCATCGGGAATGGAAAACAGCGGACGACGGCTTACCTTCCCTCTTTCGCCACGACGATCCAGAACCGGGTTCAGACCGTTTCGCTCGATCTGACGCATTCGTTCAGTTCCAACAAAGTTCTGAATATAAGCGCGTATTTCGACCGGAATTCCAATCTTCAGCTTTCGGAGCAGGCCTATCAGTCGGGACTGCTCGATTCTCTGGGAATCGAGGGT
>CAYZTZ010000060.1:15354-17121 GCA_964481255.1 uncultured Acidobacteriota bacterium
TGGGGCACGCGCCGCGGCCAGTTCAACTTCTCCGGGCAGTTCAGCGGCGACTCCTTCGCGGATTTTCTCCTGGGGATCCCTTACGCGGCTCTGCGGGGAATCGGCTCGGACCGGGCGGATCTGCGCCAGCGCTCGGGGCAGCTCTCCGTCAGGGACGACTGGAAAATAAACCGCAACTGGACGCTCTCAGTGGCGCTTGCATACAACCACGCTCCTTTCCCCTTTTCGATCCACGACAACGTTTCGCTGTTTTACCCGCTTCTTTTTGAGCCGCCCATGGACGGGGAAATCGTTGTCGCCGGCAGCCCAAGAGCCCGGGAGCTCGGCTTGGATCTCGGGCGGGGGCAGGCCGCCTACAATGACAGAAACGACTGGGAGCCCGGCCTCGGACTGGCCTACAGCCCGTTCGGCGATAACCGTCTTGTATGGCGCGCTTCCTACCGCATGTTCCACAGCCCCATGAATTTCCGGCAGGCCCAGAATAACATCGGGCGCAATTATCCCTTTTTCTATCTGGAAAGAGCGGAGTCGCCGACCAGGCCGGATATTGACCTGTCCCGGCCTTTTGCCTCGGCGGCACCGGCCGAGCAGACGATTCAGGCCATGGATCCTCATCTGCGAAACCCTTACATTCAACAATGGCAGTTGTCCGTCCAGTATGAGTTCCAGCGCAGCTGGAGCCTAGAACTCGCGTACGAAGGGCGCAAGACGACGCGGCTGTATCGCACCATGCCCGCCAATGTCCCTTTGCCGGCCGCCTTCGGCACCCCCATCCAGGCGCGGCGCCCGAACCCCGCCTATGGCCGGTTTGACGTCCTGACAAGCGGTTCTTCCTATTCCGGAAATGAATTGAACGCGCAGTTGACGCGCCGTTTGACCGGCGCGTTTTCAATTCAAGCGGGTTTCGAGTGGAACAAGGCTATCAGCGACTGCTGGGGATGGGCCTTCGCCAACCCCGGCAACCCCCGGCAAACGGCGGGGGAGCGTTCCCTGTGGGGATTCCAGCCGCCCATGAGGTTCAATCTGGACTACATTCTGGAGCTGCCGGTAGGCCGGGGCAAGCTGTTGTCGACGGATTGGGCGGGGAAACTCTCCGTCCTCCTTGAAGGATGGAGGATTTCAGGCATCACGACGATAACGACAGGCTGGCCCTTCCACCCGGAAATCTTCGGGGACCCCAACAGCGACGGCGTGTGGGGTGACCGGCCCAATCGCATCGGCCCGGGGACTCTCTCCGCATCACGGCGCTCCGTGGACAAATGGTTCGAGACCTCGGATTTCGTCATCCCGGACTATGCCGGACCCGAACCTCAGTGGTTTGGAGATTCGGGCCGCAACATCCTGTTAACTCCCGGCGAGCACAATTGGGACATCAGCATTCTTAAGAGAACCCGCGTCTCAAAGGACGGCAACCTTTTGGAATTCAGGTTCCAGCTGTTCAACGCTTTCAATCGCGCCAATTTCCAGCAGCCCGGCAGCTTTATCGGGACGCCCACCTTCGGGGTGATCTCCAACGCCGAAAACGCACGCGAAATAGAAATAGCGGTCAAGTATTCCTTTTAGAGAAAACCCGGGTCCCATGAAAGGGGGATGTCAAGGACAGTCTTGCCCCTCCCGGGGGGGAGCACTTCTAAGGAGCCGCGACATCCAGCCGTTCCTCGTTATAGCAACCCCGCCGATCCTGCGACACTCTCTTGATTCGCATTCACGTGGCGCCGGGGAGCGAACTGCGCAAGAAAGCGGCGGGAATTCAAGATCCCATCGAGA
>CAYZTZ010000060.1:17221-20058 GCA_964481255.1 uncultured Acidobacteriota bacterium
TCCTTCGCATGCATCTCCGATTCGTTATGGCACCGAGAACACAAGGGTTTGGGGGATATTCCGCCGCGATGGGAAACGCCGGCGTACAGGCATCCGATGTTTCTTCCGAAGATATTGCGGCGAAGGCACACCGGTGGACTTCAGTCGCGCTCCTGGTAATTATGACGGTGGACCTGGCCGCCGTGATCCTGGAAGGCCGCTGGCAGGATGCATTCACTGTCAGCATGATCCTGGCAATCACGGCGGCGCCGATGGTTTTTCGGAAACGCCTCCCGGTCGACATCCCGCCGGAGTTTCAGTCTCTCGCCGTTCTGTTTATATTCGCTGCGCTCTTTCTTGGGGAGGTCAAGAGTTTCTACGAATGGATGAGGAATCCCCATCTGTTCCGTTCCGCCAGGCGGCTCGGGGCATCGCGTTGACGGTGCGAGGGAAGCGCCTATGAGTATACAGGTTGTTCTGAATGCGGCAGGAGGACTCGCGCTGTTTCTCCTGGCCATGTTGATGATGACCGAGGGGCTGAAGGTCTTCGCCGGGAACCGCCTGCGGCACCTGCTGGCGCAATGGACGTCCACCCCGGTCCGCGGCGTGTTCTCCGGCATGCTCATCACCGGCATCGTGCAGTCCTCCAGCGCGGTTACGGTCGCGACTATCGGGTTCGTCAATGCAGGGGTGCTCACGATGCGCCAAGCCCTGGGCGTCATCTACGGAACCAATGTCGGCACGACCATGACCGGCTGGCTGGTGAGCATCTCCGGCTTCGGATTCAAGATTGAATCTTTCGCGCTGCCGATGCTGGCCGTTGGCGTCGCTTTGCGCCTGGCCTCCCGCAGCAAGCGCACCCGGGGACTCGGGGAAGCTCTCGCCGGTTTCGGCCTTTTTTTTCTCGGGCTGGCGATTCTCAAGGAAGCCTTCGCGGGCCTGGCCACGGCCTACGGGACATCCCTTCAGAACGGAGGCGGCATTGCGTGGCCGTATTTTCTGATTATCGGCTTTGTGGCCACCCTGCTCACGCAATCCTCCAGCGCGGCGATCGCCATCATATTGACGGCCGCCTCCGGCGGCGTCGTCGGCCTCCGGGCGGCTGCAGCCGCCGTGATCGGCGCCAATGTCGGCACCACATCGACGGCCGTCCTGGCGGTATTGAAGGCGACGCAAAATGCGAAACGCCTCGCGATGGGGCATGTGGTCTTCAACGCAATTACGGGCCTGGCGGCCCTGGCGTTGCTTCCGGGCATGCTGTGGTTCGTGGTCCGCGCAGCCGACTGGCTCGACATCGAGGGCAGTCCGGCCGCCGTCCTCGCGCTGTTCCATACGGCATTCAATGTCCTCGGCGTGATCATCATGCTGCCGCTGACAAACCGCCTGGTGAAGATCATCGAACGCATGTTCCGCAGCGAGGAGGAGGATCTCGGCAAACCCCGGCACCTCGACACCACGCTGGCGGCCAACCCCGAGTTCGCTGTGCCGGCCCTGAGGGAGGAACTGGCGCGGTTGCGCACCCTGGTGGCGTCGATCGTGCGCAGCGCTGTTTCCCGGCCTGCCGGCCCCGAGCCTGCCATCGGGAACCGGGCTGGAGCGGTGCGCTCCCTGGGCGCCGCCATCGCCGGATTTGTCGCTTCGGTGCGTGCCGAAATCATGACGCCACCGGTTGCACGCGATCTCGCTCAGGCGCTTCGCATCGCGCGATACCTGGATGAGGCGGCCCGGATGGCGCCGAACGCCGCCGCGCTGCAGAGCGAAGAAGCGCACGGCATCACGGAAAAGGTGCGGGATGTCCTCCACCGTACGCGGGCCGCCGCCGCCGACTGCCTGACCCTCGCCGAACGCCCTGCCGCGCAGCACACAGACGACGGCGAAAGCGCGTCCGGACTCCGGAGCTTTGAGCAACTGTATCAGCAGGCCAAGTCGGAAATCCTGGCCGCGGCTGTATACCGAGGCCTTCCCGTGGATTCCGCCCAGTCCCTGCTCGATGCGTTGAGCGCCACGCGGCGCATGGTGGAACAGGTTGTAAAAGCGGATCGGCTGTTGCGCAACCCGGGCCGTTCGGCCGCCATCGAGGCGGAAGCGGAGCACACGGAAAACGGCAGCTTCGAGCCGCAGCCCCGTTCCATTGCGTCCCAAAAGGAGATTATTCACACATCGCCGGAACATGGCCGGCTGCAGAAGGAGGAGTCTATGGAAGACAGGACAAATCGGGCGAATTCAAAAACTGCGTCCCCGATACGCTATCTCTATATAGCGCTCATTGTGGTTCTGACTGCGATCGTGCTGCTTTTCAAATTTCAAAACCTGGAGCGGGTAACCGTCTCTTTCCTCTCGGCCAGCGTCACCCTGCCGCTATCGGTCCTGGTGCTGCTCGTCTATGTGCTCGGCATGTTTACGGGCGGGTCCTTCGTCGCTCTGGTACGATCCCTGATCCGCGGAGCGACCCAAAAGCGGCCTTCCGCCTCGTAACCGGCCGGCTACACCAAGAGCGCCGCCGGCACTGCAGCGGGTTGAGAACGCACTACATTTGGGAAAGCGTGTTATGAAGCCTAGCAGGCGCAGTCTGGTATTTTGAGAAAGGGTTCTCTTGATCGGCTCTATCCCTGTTTTTTAGGAACAGTGCATGTTGTGCAATACCGTCGAGTTCCTGGAAACTGCGCATGAGTCACCCCATCGTTCTGTGTCGGGGCCCTGCTGTGCGTCGTATCGCTTCTCGCCCTGAATAGCAACTCCGGAAATTCCGGTTCCGGGAAAGATTCCATCTGAAAAAGCCGCATGGCCTCGCCGCTCCAGGCTCTCTGGTGTGTTTCCGGAATGTTGCTGGTGGATTCAGGGTATTTATAAAAGCACCG
>CAYZTZ010000061.1:0-20014 GCA_964481255.1 uncultured Acidobacteriota bacterium
CGAGCGCGGGAATTTTCCCGCGCTGTTCTATGCACCCTTTTGGCTCCCGATTCCTGAATCTTTTGAACCATGAAGGCGAACAGCAAAAGGACGATCGCGAGGCCGAGCAGGACCAATCCCGCGGCCAGCACAATGTAGGGGAGCCGATTCATTGCCATTTCCTTTGCCAAAAGAGATGCTGATTCAGGGTTTACCGGGCCAACCCTAGCAGACGCCCGGACGGGACAATGTCAAATCGCTGTCAAAAATTGTTAAAGCCCGCAATAGGACGCGGGCGCCGCATCTGGTAGTATCTTTGTCCCGTGAAGCTGTCCAAAGCCGCCCAGGCCGACCTTGCACTGATTTTCATCACCTTTGTCTGGGGCAGCACGTTCACGGTGGTCAAGAAAAGCCTCGACCAGGCCTCGCCTATTTTCTTTGTGGCCCTTAGGTTCTGGATCGCGGCGTCGGTCACGACCGCCTGCATGCCCAGGCGGATCCTGGGGCTATCGCGCCGCAGCCTGCGCCGCGGCCTGCTGTTGGCGGCAACCCTGGCGGCCGGATTCATTTTTCAAACCCTGGGTCTCAGGTTCACCAGCCCTTCCTATTCCGCCTTCATCACGAGCCTGAGCGTTCTCCTCGTCCCGTTGCTGGGCCTGCTGATATTCCGCCGGCGCCCGGGGATGCGGACGGCGGCGGGGGTGGCGCTCGCCACGCTGGGACTTTTCCTTCTGCTTGTGCGCGCCTCCGCCGTGAAAGCCGGCGCCGGCGAGATTCTGACGCTGGTGTGCGCCTTCATGTTCGCGTTCCAGATTCTGCTGCTGGGCCGCTTCGTTTCCACAACGGACTACCGCGATCTGCTCTGGCTCCAGATCGCGGGCACCGCCGTGCTCAGCACCCTGGCGGCACTCTTGCTGGAAGATCCCTTTATCGTCTGGGATTCCAGTCTCGCCCTGTATCTTTTTATCACCGCGGTCCTCGCCACCTCCCTCGCCCTGTATGTTCAGGCCTGGGCGCAGAAGTTCACAACTGCGAATCGCGCGGCCCTGATATTCAGCCTCGAACCATTTTTCGCCGCCGTTTTCGCTTACTGGATTCTGGGACAGGTGCTGACGGCCAGAGAATGGGCGGGCGGAGCGCTCGTCATCGCCGGCATTCTCGTATCCGAGATCCGAAGGCCGTCCGTTTCGGAAGACTAGCCCGGGGCTTCGCCCCTTGAAATCCCCGCGAGCAGGACACGGTCGTTGAGCTTGAGACATTCTCCCGCGCGCGGGGATTCAAGAAGTCGGAAGGCAGGAGCCGGAATAAAAGTCCCCGGTGGGCCGGAGGATTTTCCCCGATTCCCCGTTGTCGCAGAAACAGTCGGATAACCCTGAACTTCTGCGGTTATCGAGCATGGGATGGGCCTGGAAGCAGAAAAGCCTGAATGTTGCGGGATTATTATAACCCCGTGTATAAAGCCCGCACCGTCCCCACTTCAACATTCGGAGTCCGACATTCTGCGGGTGAATACCACTTCTCCTGAGTCCACTCGATTTGCGGCTTGGAATGGAAACATCCACAAGGCTCGCAGGTCTCGGGACGGAAAAGTCGCCGGTCCTGCCTGGAGGCGCTTCCTGCGGCGAAGCCTGGACCGGCATTTTGCGCCTGTCACGCCCGCGATTTAATATATACTTCTGCCCTTTGAGGGCGGGGCAAGCGCTCGCGAGGAGAGATACAGGGATGGAGGAAGCATGAAGAGGTTACTGCAGGGGAACGAGGCGATTGCAAGGGGCGCCTGGGAAGCGGGCGTCGTAGTGGGATGCGCCTATCCCGGGACACCCAGCAGCGAAATCATGTCCGCGCTTTCGGAGTACAGGGAAGTCTACACGGAGTGGTCCCCCAACGAAAAAGTGGCGGTGGAGGTCGCCCACGGAGCGTCTCTGGCCGGTGGGCGCGCGATCGCGTGTATGAAACACGTCGGCCTCAACGTCGCGGCGGACCCTTTCATGACCATCTCCTACACGGGCGTGCGGGGAGGGTTCGTCATCGTCGTCGCGGACGACCCGGGACAGCACAGTTCCCAGAACGAGCAGGACAGCCGCCACTGGACCCGTTTCGGCAAAGTTCCCATGCTCGAGCCGGCGGACGCGCAGGAGTGCAGGGATTTCACCCGTCTCGCTTTCGATATCAGCGAAAAATTCGATACGCCTCTGCTCCTGAGGACCGAGACGCGGGTGTCCCACTGCGACTCGGCCGTGGAACTCGAGGAGCGCAGAGAATCGCCGGTTCCCCTCGGTCTCCAGAAAAAGGACGTCCCCAAGCAGGTGATGGTGCCCATGTACGCGAGGGTCCGGAGGGTTTTCGTGGAGGAAAGGATCGGCCGGCTGGCCGCCTACGCCGATGAGGAGTTCCCCTATAACATCATGGAGATCAACGATCCATCCATCGGTTTCATCGCCTCCGGTGTCTCCTACCTGTATACGAAGGAAGTGTTTCCCGAATACTCGTTCCTGAAGCTCGGCATGGCCTGGCCCCTGCCGGAGAAGAGGATCGCGGATTTCTTCCGGAAGGTCCGAAAAGTAATCGTCGTGGAGGAGCTCGACCCGTTTTTTGAGACGGAGATCCGGGCCATGGGCTGCAAGGTTTGGCACGGGAAAGACCTGATACCCGCCGTCGGGGAGCTTTCGCCCGCCGTTATTGAAAGATCGCTGTCGAAGGCCGTCACCGGCAGACGCTTCAAGGTTCCGAAGCCGGTGTATAAGACGGAGGACCTTCCCAAGAGGCCGCCCAATCTGTGCGCTGGGTGTTCGCACAGGCCGCTCTTCTATGCCCTGAAAAAACTGGGCGCTTTCGTTTTCGGGGACATCGGCTGCTACGGCCTGGCCGTGGCGCCGCCTCTTTCGGCGATGCACGTCTCCACGTGCATGGGCGCGGGCGTCGGGGGCGCTTACGGAGCCGGGAAAGTATTGGGCGCCGACGGGCTCGGGAAGATCTGCGCCGTCCTGGGCGACTCGACATTTCTCCACGGAGGAATCGGGCCGCTGATGGACGCGGTTTACAACGGCGGCTACTCCACGACCATCATCCTGGACAACAGTATTACGGCCATGACGGGACAGCAGGAGCATCCGGGGACCGGGTATACGATCCAGGGCGAACCGGCCCCGTCGGTCGATTACGCGCAGCTCGCCAAAGCCCTGGGGGTCGAGCACGTCCGCACGGTGGACCCTTACAACGTCCGGGAAACCATGGACGTGATCCGGGAGGAATTAAACAGGGACGCCGCCTCGGTCATCATCACCCGCAACAGCCCCTGCATGCTCCTGCGCCGGATGAAACCCCGAGAGCGGTTCCCGAACCGTTTCTACCGGATCAACGAGGACACCTGCATGGGCTGCAGGCTGTGCCTCGAGATCAACTGCCCGGCCCTGAGCTTCCGGCCGGGCGAAGGGGTCGCCCGAAGCGGCCGCAAGAGGAAGGGCACGGCTTTCATCAATGCGGATCAATGCGTGGGCTGCGGCGTTTGCTTTCAAATATGCGAGTTTGAGGGCATCCTGCCGGGCGCGCCACAGGAGGAGGCGTGATGTCCGGGGACGCAAAAACAACAAATATATTTCTTTCCGGGGTGGGGGGACAGGGGACCATCCTCGCGAGCAATATTCTCGGCAACGTGCTGCTCGGAGCCGGCTATGACGTGAAAAAAGCCGAAGTGCACGGCATGGCCCAGCGCGGCGGGGACGTCACCACCCATTTCAGGTTCGGCCGCAAGGTGTACTCGCCCATCATCAAGGAAGGGGATGTCGATTATCTCGTCGCCTTCGAGTTGTTGGAAGGACTGCGGTATATCAACTGGCTGAAGCCCGAGGCTAAAGTCCTGCTGAACAATCAGTCGATACTGCCTCCTTCCGTCAGCCTGGGCAAGGCGGAATATCCCAAGGACGTCGAGAAGATATTCCGAAAGCATTTCAAGGACAACGTATGGGTCGTCGACGGGTTCGGCATCGCCCGTTCGCTCGACAATCTCCAGGTGGCCAACGTGGTCCTTGTCGGGGCCCTGTCCGGTTTTTTCCCCGACCTTTCGCCCGAGCGGTGGACGGACGCGATCCGCGAACTGCTTCCCGCCAAGCTGCACGACATCAATATCAAGGCTTTTTACGCGGGTCATGCCGCCGCCGCCAAACGTTGACCATTCCAAGGTTGAACGTTGAGCCTTGACTCAGATGACGCCTTTGTCTTTAAGTTGCCGGATCCTGTCGGGGCCCAGGCCGAGGTATTCGCGGTAGATCTCGGCGTTGTCGTAGCCCGCGGGACGGCAGACCCAGCGGACGCGGATGGGTGTTTCCGTGAGCTTGTATTGGGCCTGGGCCGCTATGATTTCCCCGTAGACCGGATCGATGACGGGCGTGAAGATCCCGCGGTCCAGCCAGTTGGGGTCCCTCAAGGCGTCTTCGGGCGGCAGAACCTTGGCCACCACGCAGGTTATGGGAGCCAGGCGCCCGTGCCTGGAATATTCAAGGGACATCTGGACCAGCTCGTCCCCGGTGTATTTGCGCGTCTCGGCGAAAACGAGCTCGGACCATTTGAGCTGCTCTTCCTCCTGCGTGAAAGGGGCGATGCTCGTCCATGAGGCCGCTCCCCATTCGTCCCATTTCCCCATCATGTCGGCGAAGGCCTGCCACATTTCCAGCCTCAGGCCGCCCAGGAAAACCGCGCCGTCTCTGGTAGGCGCGAAACAGTAGAGCCATATGGCGGTGTCGAGGTTGCCGAACCTTTCGTTGATGCGCCCCTGGTGTTCGTACCACAGAGCGACGAAATCGTCGATGCGCGCGTAGGCTTCGGCGCTCGAGACGTCCAGGGCCTGTCCCTCTCCTGAGAGCGTCCTCCAATGAAGCGCGGCGAGGACGCCCATTGCCATGAAGGTCCCCGACATGTACCAGGCTATCCAGGGGCCGGACTTTGTGGGCACGGCCCAAGGGCAGTCGTCGATGGTTTTTCCCTCGGGCAGTCTTTCCCCGGTGTCGTAGTGGAAGCCTGATCTTGCCTGGGCGACGTTGTCGTAATCCGGCATCCGGCTCCGGCTCATCGGCCCGAATCCCCCGTAGGCCGTGAGGGAGGCGAATATCAGGCGCGGGTTGATTTCCCTGAGCTGCTCGTAGCCGACGCCCCAGGCGTCCATGGTGCCGGGCCGGTAGGTCTCGATGAGCACGTCGGCCCTGCGCGCGAGATCCTTGAGTATTTCCCTCGCCTCCGGCTTCTCGAGGTCCAGGGTGATGTGATGCTTGTTCCGGCCCTCCGTCAGATAGTTCAGGCCTTCGCCCATGTGCATGAAACCGTAGGGTGTGCAGGTCCGGATGAAATCACCTCCCGGCGGCTCGATCCTCAGCACCCTGGCGCCGAACTCGGCCAGAAACGAGGAGCACACACACCCGGAAAAATTCTTATAGCTCAGATCCAGGACGGTGATGTCGTCCAGGGCTTCAGGTCTGGTATGCGCGATCTTCGGATCGTCCCTTTCCCTTATCCAATCCGCCCATTCCGACCAATCGCGCCTTTCCCTTCTGGCCATCCTATCCCCCCGCGCTCGATGACGGCCCGCTTTCCACGGTGTTGAGGCCCGCCTTCCCGTCCCAATCGGGAGGCGGCCTGCGTCCCTGCGCGTCCGCCCATTTCCCCAGCGCGCCGCATTCATACAGCCGCCGGATTTCTTCGTCGCTCTTACCCAGGAGCTTTTTCAGGATGTACTCGTTGTCGAAACCGACCGGCCGAACGGACCATTTGGTCTGAGGAGGCGTGGCGGACATTTTGACGGGAAACTCATAATTGCGGTAGCGTCCCAGCAGGGCGTCGTCGATTTCGGTGCGGAAATCGCGCGCCAGAAAATGCTCGTTTTCGACGAGATCCCTCGCGGTGTAAAGGTGCGACGCGGCGAAGCCGTGCCGCTCGGCCAGGGCCTCGATCTCTTCCGGGCGTTTCGTCCGAGCCCAGGCCGCGATGATCCCCAGGATTTCGACGGCGTTTTCCTCCTTCAGACGCACGGCGTGTTCCTTGAACCTAGGGTCTTCGGCAAGCTCGGGTCTGCCCATGGCGGCGCACAAGCCCGAGAACTCGTCGGGGGCCGGCGCGGCCAGGGCGACGAAGGTGTCGTCGGCGCACCGGAAGGTGTCCGCCGGGCAGATCGACACGTCCCTGTTGCCTGCGGGCTCCGCTTTGTTCCCCGATAGCTGGATGTAAGGCCAGATCCAGGACATGATCCGGAATATGTTTTCGGTCTGGGAAAACTCGATGAACTGCCCTTTCCCCGTCCTGTCGCGGTAATGCAGCGCCGCCAGCACGGCGATTTCCGCGCTCATGGCCCCGAGGTTGTCGCCGATGTAGGCGCGCATTTTCAGGGGGACATGCCCCGGCCATCGGGACATCCACGAATAGCCGGTGAGGGCCTGGGAGGCGCCGTCGTTGGAAGGGCGGTTCTCCTTGGCGTACCGCCCCCATTGCCCGTATCCATTCTTGGAAAGGAAAATGATGCGGGGATTGATCCGGCTTATCTCGCGGTACCCGATATTCCACTCCTCCATTACGCCGGGCCGGAAATTGTTTTCCACGATGTCGCATTTCGCCGCCAGCTCGCAGAACACTTTCTGCCCTTCCGGCCTGTGCAGATCGAGGCCGAGCCAATACTTGTTCTGATTGATATGCAGCAGCAGGGGGCTCTGGTCCTTGAAAAACCAGCCGAAGGGGTTCAGAGAGCGGGTGGAGTCCCCGAGCGGCGGTATTTCGCAACGGATGACTTCCGCGCCCATCTGCGCCAGAAGCGCCGGCCCCATGGGGCCGAGCAGCATGGTGCAGACTTCCAGAACCCGGATACCCTTCAGCGGTGCCGGCTTCAGGTACTTGGTCTGCTTGTAATCCGCCCAGGTCTTTTCCGCCATGTCCCTCTATCCCCTCTATCGCGCTCGAGCAAACGGAGTTTCTTTTACTATAATCGGGGAGAGGCGGCAAGCAAAACGGCACGGCCGGGCGCAAAATGACCGCGTCGGAGCGGCGCGCGATACGGGCGGGTTCGACGTCGACGGCGCAACGTCGAACGTAAAGCCTGGAACGTGGAACCCGCAATGAGGGCCTTTGCGGCGGCAGAGGCTGAAGCGAAAACCGGGTCAACGCCCGGACTCTTTGGCGAGGGGAATGGGGCGCGCGGCGTCGGTCGCGGCGCCGATTTTCACGGCGTAGCTGGTGCGCTTCCGGATGTCCTCATCCGTGACGAGATGAACGTCGAGCAGGCCGTCCGATTTATATCCCGTCCTCAAGTAGTTCATGTGGCCCAGGCACATGCTCCAGCCCTCAAGCCAGGCCATCAGCTCCCTGCTCTGAGACGGCGTCCCCCGGAAGTGGATCAGCAGATCGATATCGCTCTGGGGCCCGGCAGTCGCGTTCTTGGTGCTCCCGAAGACGTACATCGCCTGGACGCCGAAGCGTTCCGGGTCCATCAGCTCGGCCATGCGCTCCACGCTCTGCAGACGCCAGCGCCAATGAGACTCCGTCGAAGGCTCGGGCGTCTGGATCACCGCGTTTTTCGACGTTTCCTCGGCCGCTTCCAGCGTCGGCTCCGCGAAGATCCCCAGGGCCTCCTGAGCATCGCCGTTCATCAGCACCTGAAGAGTCAGGCCGGAGGTGGCCTCCGCGACGTCGACGACGCGTACGATGTCGGCAAGGTGTGCGAACTCCGGCAACAGCTCCGGCAGCCAGTTCCGGGACTTCGTCAGGAACGTCTCGTTGAGTCCCGTCCCCGGGTTGTTGAGATACAAGGGGAGGTAGCGGATGGACGCCTCGACGAGATCCTGAAAAAAATGGGTGCCGAACGACAGCTCCGGGATGCTTTCCTTGTTCCTGCCGGCGATTTCGATCAGCATCGCGGTGTTGTTGATGTCGGAGTAGGTGACGCTCACGCCGAGGCGGATATCGCCGCGGCTGCCCCAACGGCTGGGGCCCATGAGGATGAACTGGCGTTTCGGCAGCACCTGGTTCAGGCGGCTCACCGCCTGTCCCACCGCGATAAGGTCCGACCTCCTGGTCAGCTGCCCGTATTTCTCCGGATCCACGTATACGATGTGGGTGATCCCCGGGACCGTCCCGTTGGATATGTAGCGGTTGGCGGTGAAGAAGATCCTTTCCCTGGGCGTTTCCCGCGGCAGGGAGGCGGGCGCCGAAAGCGCTCCGTAACTTTGCGGACGGCACTGCAGGATGTACAGATCGTTCCCGTCGTGAGCGAACTCGACGTCGATGGGCATGCGGAATTCCGCCTGGATGGTCTTCAGCATGGACCACGCCTGCCTGATGAAAGGCGTCCGGCTGATGAGCCCCTCAAACGTGACCACCAGCTGGTCCTTTTCCTTGTCGATGCCATGGTTCCAGGGCAGGATCAGCCGGTCGTCCTTCAGGATGGAAACGATCTGGTGGATCATGGGATACTCCTCGGCGAATTCCCGGAGCAGATCCCTGATTTCAACCGTCTCGAAGGAACCGGTTTCCAGGTTGACGACATCGATGCGCTTCGGGGAGTACCGCATTTGTTCCTCGACGCTGACATTGACACGGAGAGACGGCTGGCCGGGCGAGACGAGGATGGGGTAATCATCGAGGACCCGATCCACCGCCCGGGTGCCCAGCCCCGGAACCATGCGCAGCAGGCCGTCTTCCCGGCGGATGCGGCGGGACCACTGGAACTCGTTCCGGCTGAAAGCGACCCCCGCAAAGGCCGGCAGGTAGTAGCGGCCGACCTTGGTCCCCACCACCTCCTGAATCATGATCCCCATTTCCTCGTGGAAATCGATCAGTCCGCGCTCGATCCGGTAGCCGATCGGGTCGGGGCCGAACGTGGAAGCGTAAACTTCGGCGATGGCGTCGAGGAGCGCTGTGAGACGCTTCTGTTTGCTCCCCTGGTTGGCGATGAAAAGGCTCTTATACTTGCCGGCGAACGAAGTCCCCATGCTGTCCTCAAGCAGACTGGAACTGCGCACGATCAGGGGGACTTCAGAAAAATCGTCCAGGGCGTTGGACAAACCGTGGACAAGCTCCGGCGGGAAGGAGGAGTTCTTGAATAGCTGGACGATGTAGGGGTACTCCTGCCGCACCTGCTCGATGTTCTTATATTTATGCTCGACGACTTCCTCCAGGTCGTTGTAATTGACGAAATGGAGGAGTCCGTCCGAAGTGATATGCCATGTCTTGGGAGTTTTGATCCGCTCCAGGAGCTCGTCGCCCGCGGAGACCTGCTTCAGGATCTGGGAGGCGACAAAAAGGCCCGCTCCCTTTCCGCCGAGCTTCCCGTGGCTCCCGGCCGGGAAAACAGTCTGTTGCAGCAGATCGTGAAAATCGTTGACGCTGACGAAGCGCTTGGCGACCTGGACGAACTGGGGCGCGTCGCTCAGCAGGCCCTGGATCAGGGAAACGCGGAAGGCTCTCTCCCGGTAGGGGGACAGCTCGACTCCCTGCGGGATGAGGTGGCGGAAGCGTTCCAGGGCGCTGGCGATCTCCACCAGGGACGAGTTGGGGTTTTCCATGATTTTCACGAGAAACCCCGACCGGTCCTCCTTGATCCACTTCTGAATGAGGCCGAGGATCTCGTCCTCGCGCAGGTGCGCGCCGGCAAGCTTGAATATGTCTTCGCTCGCGCTGAGCAGGTCCTGCGCCGCCGCGAGCCGGAGCGGCCGGTTCTCATCCGGTTCCTCTCCCGAAGCGTCGCTCTTGATCGTCGGGCTCACCCGCTCCAGGATCCGGCGCGCCCCCTCGAACCCCGCCCAGGCGAGGTGCGTCAGCATCTTTTTTGAAATGCGCGTGAGCAGACCCGGGTCGGTCCTCTTCAGCAGATCGAGGATGACGGGCCACTCGCCGATCGACTCCCCTCTCCGCTTCTGCATCTCGAAAACCCTTTTGAGGTTTTCATGCAGAATCCGGTGCTTGAGACGGTCCGCGATGGTGTTGATCAGCTTGCGCTCTTCCTTGAGAAAAGGCCCTTCGTCGGCGAGCGGCCGCTCCTCCCTGTAACAGATGCTGATGCGGCCCACGACTTCGTCCTGCACCACGATGTCGGCGTGCTGGATCCATGGGGTCTCCTGGAAGTGCAGCGTCTGCGCGACGAAGTGTCCATAGGTGATCCTCGCCTCGCAGATATCGGGATACTGCCATCCGGCCGGGAGGGTGTGGACGATCCGCCGGAAAACATCTTCCAGAGACAGGTTGGGCGTCGCCATCACTTCCTCAACCTCGTAAAGACAGTTGAGCTCTTTCGCCCTTTCCCTGAGATTGACCAGCAGTTTCCCGACCGATTTGCTTTCCATGAGACTCCCTCGACCCCCAGGCGCAGACTCCGGGACCATCGGGACAGGAGGGCCCGCCCGATCCCTGGAGCTTCGACGAACCGACGGACCACTATACCCAGCCGCGGTCCTTGCAGGCCCGTGCGACTCGGTCCACGGCGAGCACGTAGGCGGCGTCCCTGTTGCCGAGCTTGCGTCGGCGCGCCGTCTCGCGCACGGCCTGGAACGCCGCCGTCATCTTGGCTTCCAGCTTGTCAAAAACCTCCTTCTCGTCCCAGTAGTAATTCATGTTGCCCTGCACCTGCTCGAAGTAGCTGCAGGTGACCCCCCCGGCGTTGCACAGGATGTCCGGGATGAGAAAAATCCCTCTCTCCTGCAATATGACGTCCGCCTCGGGCGTTGTCGGGCCGTTGGCGCCTTCGGCGATGACCTTGACCCGGGGGTGAATCCTGGACACGTTGTCCGCCGTGATCTGGTTCTCCAGCGCGGCGGGGATCAGGATGTCGACCTCCTGTTCCAGCCAGGCGCCGCCGGGCAGTATTTCGTATCCCAGTTGCCGCGCCTTGTTCCGGTCGATGGTGCCGAAAGCGTCCGTGACGGATTTGAGCTCATCGAAAATCACGCCGGTGCTCTTCCGACAGCAGAAATTCCTGTTGTCCGCGGGATCCCAGCTCGAGACGCAGCGGACCATGCCCCCGATTTTATGGTAGAGCTTGATGGCGTATTGCGCGACGTTGCCGAACCCCTGGATGCTGGCGGTCGTGTTTTGCGGCTCGATATTCAATTCCTTGAGGGCCTCGCGAATGGTGTGCACGACCATGTATCCGGTCGCCTCGACGCGGCCCTTCGATCCCCCGATCGTCACCGGCTTCCCCGTTATAAACCCGGGGTATTTGCCGCCGTGGATCTTCTCGAACTCATCCAGCATCCAGAGCATGTCCTGGGGATTCGTCATCACATCAGGAGCCGGCACGTCCAGGTAGGGGCCGACGTCCCGCGCGATCTGGCGCACCCAGCCGCGGCAGAGCTGTTCGATCTCGCGGCTGCTGAGGTTGTGCGGGTCGCACACGATCCCACCCTTGCTGCCGCCGAGCGGTATGTCGACCACCGAGCACTTCCACGTCATCCACATGGCGAGCGCACGGACGGTGTCGATCGTCTCAAGCGGGTGAAAGCGGACGCCTCCCTTGCACGGGCCGCGCGCGTCGTTATGCTGAACCCGGAAGCCGCGGAAGACCTGCATGCCTCCGTGATCCATCCTTATGGGAATGCTGAAATGATATTCGCGCAGCGGCTGGCGCAGCAGATCCCGCGTGGGCTGGTCGAGATCGAGCAGATCGGCGATCCTGTCGAACTGTTCCTGGGCCACGACAAACGGATTGTACGATTTCGCAACGGGTGCCGCGCCCCGGCCGCAGGCGGCCTTTTCGGGCTTGCTTGCATTCATCGTTCCGGTTCTCCTGTTTTTTCGCAAAAGCCATGAAACAATGGAAACGGGGCGTGGGAGCGCTCCTGTCGCGTCGCCGGATCCCATCATCCCGCGCCTGGATTCGGAGCTATTGTAGCGGAGAGCCGCCGCGCGGGGAAATAGATAATGGGAAGGGGATGGCAGCGGTTAGCGGTTAGTGGTCAGCGGCTAGCGGTTGGTGAAGCGCTCGGGGAGGAGGAATGCTTTTTGCCTTGCGGGCCGAGAATTGGACTGCGAAGTTTATCCCGGGGCTTGCTCTCCGGGCGCCGCTGTTTCGCTTCTTCAAGGCTTTCTATTGTCGGCGATCGTCAGCCGCAAAGCGGCCGCGCAGTTTTTGAACCGCGCCGTGCAGGCTCGCGAAGACGTAGTCGATCTTGTCCAGGGGCACCGCCGAAAAAGCGATGCGTATCATGCCTGAAAGAACGATCACGCCGATGCCGTAGTTCGCCAGCAACTCCTTTCGCACCGCCTCGCTCTCGACGCCGAGGGGCTTGACACACATGAAGTAGCCGGAATTGAAGGGGAGGACCTCGAAGCTGGCCGCGTATTCGGGATGCGCCGCGAAAACCTCTCGGATTCTGCGCACCCGGTTCGCCAGGACACCGTACTTGCGCCTTTTCTGGTCCGCGTATTCGGGAGCGGCGTAGCCCTGGAGCAGAAGGGACTGGGACAGGCAGGAGACGTTGGATATGGTGCCCCGCACGGCCCCCGCCGCTTTGTTCTCGAGGGCTTTTAAATGGGCGTCGCCGGCTCCTTTGAAGCCGAAGGTGATGAACCCCACCCGGAATCCCCACGCGTAGTCCTCCTTGGTGGGGCCGTCGAGCTTGACGCCGAGGACGTTGGGATGCAGATCGACGAGCGAAGCGAACAGAGACTCCTTCGCGATCCCCTCGTCGTACACGAGCCCGAAATAGGCGTCGTCCAGAGCCACAATGACCCGGTTGCCCGCCTCGGCCGACCTGCGCATCTCGGTCAAAAGGGCTGCCGCCTCCTTTTCGGTAACCGTGTAGCCTGCGGGGTTGTTGGGGAAATTCAGGAGAACGAAACGCTTCCCCGGTTTTCCGGCGTTGAGAGCGCGCGAAAACGCAGAAATGTCGTATCCCCCGTTAAGGAAGGTGTTGTAAAAAACAAGCCTCGCGCCGTAGGTTTCGGCGAACGTGAGTTCGTAATTGTCCCAGTAGAGGTCGTGAAGGATAACCTCGTCGCCCGGGTCGAGGAAAAGGTATCCGGCGACCGAAAGCCCATGGGTCAGGGCGGCTGTCACCACAGGCAGGCTGTATGTCTTGCCCGCGAGGCCCGGATTCTTGACCGTCAGCAATCTCCGCCATTCCTCCCGCAATTTGGGCAGACCGAAGCTGGGCGCGTAGAGAAAGGACTCCGGGGGGACGCGGACCAGGGCCTCCAGGCACTCCAGAGTGAGCGGCGAGCCGTCATCCTCGAAGGCGGTCCCGAGAGTGGCGTTGATGGCCGCGCCTTTGGCCTCGGCGCTTTGACCGAGAATCCCCTTGAAAGGAAAATAGATCGCCTTGCCCCGCTCCGAAAGCATTTCGAAGATCTGCGGGGCGCCGTCGCGCAGATCCCGGTTCAGGGATTCGGCGAGAGGGTTGTAATCTCCCATAGTCATCCTCCGTGCATCATAGCGAATGCCGGGGTCCGACAAACGTTCCCCGGGCTAATCCCGACTTCCCTATACAGCCCTCAAAGACTCGAAACTCTTCCCCTTTTCCCCCGTTTGGGCACACGCACGCGTTTAAGCGAGCCGCTTTGTCAGGGCGTCGAGCTGACGCTGGAGCTCCTCGGGAAGCCGCGAGCCGAACCTGGGATAGTGTTCGGACCTGATGTCGGCGAGCTCGGCTTTCCAGCCTTCGATGTCCACAGCCGTCAGCCGGCTCATATCCTCCGGGCTGACTCGGTCGGGCAGATCGATGGCGTCGACGGCGGGGACGTAACCGATGGGCGTCTCGACGGCTTTCCCCTCTCCGTCGCAGCGTTCGAAAACCCATTTCAGCACGCGGCTGTTTTCGCCGTAGCCGGGCCAGAGCCACCGGCCCTCCTTCGTCTTGCGGAACCAGTTTACCAGGAAGAACCGGGGCTGGGCCGCGACCGGAGTCTTTCGGCCCATGCGGAACCAATGCGCGAAGTAGTCGCCCATGTGGTAACCGCAGAAGG
This sequence comes from uncultured Acidobacteriota bacterium, assembly GCA_964481255.1. GTDB lineage: Bacteria > Acidobacteriota > UBA6911 > UBA6911 > UBA6911 > UBA6911. Next base: position 13,909 of record CAYZTZ010000061.1, read on the forward strand.
GATGCATGGCGAACGGGTCGCGCCTCACGGCGCCGATTGTAAGGTCCAGAGCGGCGGCCGTGATCTCGGAGCCCACGATGGAACCCATGAACACCCCGTGGTTCCAGTCGAAAGCCTGGGTCACCAGAGGGATTATGGACGCGCGGCGGCCGCCGAAAAGGATCGCGTCGATGGGAACACCGTTGGGGTCCTCCCATTCCTCGGCGATGGAGGGACACTGGGCCGCGGGGGCGGTGAAGCGCGAATTGGGGTGAGCGGCCGGAGGCTGGGCCTTGTTGTTTTTGTCCCGAACCCACGGCTTGCCCGTCCAGTCGATCAGCGTGCCGGGAGGATCGTAGCCGATCCCCTCCCACCATATGTCCCCGTCCTGCGTGAGGGCGACGTTTGTGAAAATGGTGTTTTTCTCGACCGTCTTCATCGCGTTGGGGTTTGAGCTCTCGGACGTGCCCGGGGCCACGCCGAAAAATCCCGCCTCGGGATTGATGGCGTATAGCCTGCCTCCCATCCCGGGCTTCATCCAGGCGATATCGTCGCCGATGGTCTCGACCTTCCAGCCCGGGATCGTGGGCACGAGCATGGCGAGATTGGTTTTGCCGCAGGCGGATGGAAAGGCTGCAGCGATATATTTGGACCGGCCTTCGGGGTTTGTCACCTTCAGAATCAGCATATGCTCCGCGAGCCAGCCCTCGTCCCGGGCGATCACCGAAGCGATGCGCAGAGCCAGGCATTTCTTCCCCAGGAGTGCGTTGCCGCCGTAGCCCGAACCGTAGGACCAGATAGTCCTCTCCTCGGGGAAATGAGCGATATATTTCTTTTCCAGGGGGGCGCACGGCCAAAGCCCCAGATCGTCCTGGCACGACAGCAGGGGCTTGCCGACGCTATGCAGGCAGGGGACGAACTCCCCTTGGTCCCCCAGCGCTTCAAGCACTCTTGTTCCGACCCGGGTCATGATGTGCATATTCAGGACCACATAGGGCGAGTCGGTGATCTGGACCCCGATCTTGGCGATCGGAGAGCCGATGGGACCCATGGAAAATGGGATTACATACAATATACGGCCGTGCATGGAGCCTGTGTACAGCTTCCGGAGAGTCGCCTTCAGCTCGACGGGGTCGATCCAATTGTTGGTCGGGCCGGCGTCGTCTTTGGATCGGGAGGCTATAAAAGTCCGGTTTTCGACTCGGGCGACGTCCGACGGGTGGGACCGGAAAAGCACGGAATTCGGGCGCCGCGCCAGGGGTATAGCCAGTCCGGATTGCACCGCTCCCCGCATCAGCCCGTCGTACTCCGCCTTGCTGCCGTCGCACCAGACGATGGAATCCGGTTGGGTCATCCTGGCGATTTCATCCACCCAGGCCAGCAGTTTCGCGTGCTTCGTCGTAGGAATCATGGCGCTGTACCTCCATGCAGAAATCATTTAATATACCCGACTTCGCGCCGAATCCATAAAACATAATCCGGGAAATGTGTGGCGGCCGCGGCGCGGACTGCCTTATACTTGGGTGCTCTCACCGACTGGATTAGGGAAATCTGGAGAAAGAAGTTGAATGCCGACGTTGCCTGGATACCTTTCGACCTGCTGGAAGCTTTCATGGTGGACGTCTTCAGGGGAGTGGGAGTCCCGGAAGCCGACGCCAGAGTTTGCGCCGAAGTTCTGATCGCCGCCGACAAACGCGGCATCGACTCGCACGGAGTGGGACGGCTGAAACTGATCTATTACGACCGGATCGCCAAAAGCCGGGTCCAGCGCCCGGTCACGGAATTCGAGGTCGTCCGCGACTGCAAGGCCGCCGCCGTGGTGGACGGGCATCACGGCATGGGCATGGTCATCGCCAAGCGCTGCATGGAAATGGCCATCGAAAAGGCCCGCGTGCACGGACTCGGCATGGTCGCCGCCCGAAATTCCACCCACTACGGCTACGCGGCCCATTACGCCCTCATGGCCGCCGATGCCGACATGATCGGACTGACGGGCACCAACGCGCGCCCATCCATCGCCCCGACCCACGGCACGGAAAACATGCTGGGGACCAACCCGCTCGTTTTCGCGATGCCGACCGACGAGCCTTTCGCCTTCACCAACGACTACTCCACCTCCATCACCCAGAGGGGCAAGATCGAGCAGTACGCCCGCGAGGGGAAGAGCTGCCCGGAAGGGCTCGTGATCGACGCCCGGGGGAGATCTGAAACGGATCCACGAAGGATTTTGGAGGATCTGATCCGCGGCACGAATGCTCTCACGCCCCTCGGCGGGTTGAGCGAGGAAACCGGCGGCCATAAAGGCTACGGGTTCGCGACCGTCGTGGAGATCCTTTCCGCTGCCCTCCAGCAGGGATCCTATCTCAAACAGCTTAACGGCATGGACGAGCAGGGGCGGCCCGTCCCTTACGGCCTGGGGCATTTTTTCCTGGCGATCGACATCGCCTGCTTCACCGATGTTGCCGCTTTTAAAAAGACCGCCGGCGACATCCTGAGGGCCCTGCGCGCCTCCCGGAAAGTCCCCGGGAGGGACCGCATCTATACGTGCGGCGAAAAGGAATACCTCGCCTGGCTGGAGCGCCAGGACAAGGGGGTGCCCGTGGACCCCGTGATCCAGCAGGAACTCTGCGCCATGAGGGACGAGCTCGGACTCGCCTACATTTTTCCCTTCGAAAAGGCCCGGGCGCTTGCATGACCATGGACACGCCGACGATCCACAAGGTCCTCCGGACGCTGAAACAGGAACTGCCCCGGTGGAAGACTCCGTCTGTCGGCGCCATCGCCGAGGCCTCCGCCGACCGCCCTTTTGAAACGCTCGTCGGGACCATGCTGTCTCTGCGCACGAAGGACAAGGTGACGGACGCCGCGGCGCGCCGTCTGCTTGCGCGCGCGCCGACGCCGCAGTCCCTGGCGTCCCTGCGGGTGAAAACCGTCGAGCGCCTGATTTACCCGGTCGGCTTTTACCGCACCAAGGCCGAGAACCTTGTGAAGACCTGTCGAATCCTTCTGCGGGAGCATGGAGGCAAAGTTCCGCACTCGATGGAAGAGTTGCTGAAGCTCCCCGGCGTGGGCCGGAAAACGGCGAACCTCGTCCTGACGGTCGGATTCGGAGACGACGGAATTTGCGTGGACACGCACGTTCACCGCATCTCGAACCTTTGGGGATACGTCGCCACGCGGACGCCCGAGGAGACCGAATTCGCGCTGCGGCGCAAATTGCCCCGGAGACACTGGAAAACCTACAACGATATTCTCGTGACCTTCGGCCAGAACCTCTGCGTCCCCGTATCGCCGTGGTGCAGCAGGTGCCCCGTCGCGCGCTACTGTCCCCGTCTCGGCCTCCGCCGCTCCCGCTGACGCGCTCGCGAACGGATCACGCCTCGCGGGCACAGCCGCGCCGTCCCGGCCCCGCCCGGCGGCGTTCTTTCTGGCGTTTTGCGATAAAAAGCTCTATAGATTGTTTTACATCAAAAGGAGACGCTATGTGGAACCGACGGAATTTTCTGCGCGGCTGCGCCGCGGGCCTGGGGCTTTTGGGCGGAGCCGTTCCGGGCGCGCAGGAAAGGATCCGCGCGGCCGTGCGCGCCACGGCGGGCCTCAGCCCCGAGGAGGTTTCGGCCAACGAGGATTTCTGGTTTGAAATCCAGCAGGCCTTCACAGAAGACCGCAATCTCGTCAATCTCAACAACGGCACCATCCAGAACGGTCTCCGCATCGTTCAGGAGGCCGTCCGACGGCACAACGAATACACGGGGAACGCAGCCGCTCATTCCATGGCCGCCCTGGCCAAGGAAATCGAAAGCTGCCGCCGCCGTCTGGCGTCGCACCTCGGCTGCGACCCGGAGGAGCTCGTCATCTGCCGCGGCGGGACGGAAGCGGGGCAGATCCCGATCATGGGTTTTGACCTGAAGCCCGGAGACGAGGTGATCACCACCAGCCAGGATTACCCCAAGTTTATCAACGCCTGGAAACAGCGCGAACGGCGCGAAGGCATCGTGCTGAAGATCGTGCCTCTGCCGCCGCCGCCCGTGCCGCTCGACGTGTTTTACAGGCTGGTGGAACAGCAGGTGACGCCGCGGACCCGGCTGATCCTCGTCTGCCACATGACGCACTGGTCCGGGCAGATGGCGCCGATACGGAGGATCTCCGACATGGCGCATTCCAGGGGAATCGAAGTGCTCGTCGACGGGGCCCACGGCTTCATGCACCTGCCCTTCAAACTCTCCGACCTTGGATGCGATTACTACACGGCCAGTCTGCACAAATGGCTGATGGCTCCCCCCGGAAACGGGCTCGTCCGGATTCCAAGGGAAAAGATCCCCAAGATATGGCCGCTGACCCCTCCGGGCATGGATGACCCCAACGACATCCGCCGTTTCGAGGACGTCGGGACCCGCACGCCGTCCAACCGCGTCGCCATCGCCGAAGCCATCACGTTCAACGAGGGGATCGGCATCGAAAGGAAATCGGCGCGCCTCCGCTTCCTCAAGGAGCGCTGGGCCAACCGCCTGCGCGTCCTTCCCAGGGTGCGGTTCTATTCGAGCCTCGACCCCGCCGAGTCCTGCGGCATCGCCGCCTTCGGCGTCGAGGGCATGGACATGGGCAAGCTCGCCGAGCACCTCCTGGACAAGTGGGGCATCATCGTCACGCATTTCAAGCACCCGGACGGATGGATGGACGGCATCCGAGTGGTGGTCAATGTCTCGTTGTCCGTAAGGGAAATGGACTACTTCGGCGACGTGATGGAGGATATCATTCGTAAGGGGAAATTCTGATTTTACGTCGCGCGTTGAAGTTTGCAGGTTGAGCGTTGCGCGTCGAACGTGGACTCTGTAACCTAAGCTTATGGGAATGCTGAAGGGAGCACTGCTATGAGCGAAATGGATAAGAATTTGCTGGCGGAAGTGGCGGACAAACTGGTGGCGGCGAGCCGAAAATTGTCGTTTCACCCGCGCGGCCCCAAAGACTGCAAGGTCGAACTGCCTTCGCGGGCGAGCTGTGTCGAAATCATGCAGCAGCTCCGCTCCGTCCTCTTCCCCGGCTATTTTCAGCTCGCCGAATACAGCGACGAGGGGATCCGCTTTCATGTGGGCGCCATCCTGGACGGCATCGCCATCAAGCTGAAGGAACAGGTCCGCCGCGGCTTCTGCTTCGCCTGCCTCGGCGACGGGAACCCCGAGGAGTGCAACGAGAGGGCGGAAAGGATCACGCGCGACTTTCTGGCCCGGCTGCCCGAGATCATGCTGTATCTGGGGGAGGACGTGCAGGCCGCTTACGAAGGCGATCCGGCGGCGAAGAGCCCCGGCGAGACGATTTTCTGCTACCCGGGAGTCTTCGCCATCACGAATCACCGCGTCGCACACGAGCTTTTTTTCCTCGGCGTGCCGTTGATTCCAAGGATTCTGAGCGAGGACGCGCACAGCGCCACGGGCATCGACATCCACCCGGGCGCAAAGATCGGCAGGAAATTCTTCATCGATCACGGGACCGGAGTCGTCATCGGGGAGACGACCATCATCGGCGACCGCGTCCGCATCTACCAGGGCGTAACGCTCGGCGCCAAGAGCTTCCCGGTCGACGAGCACGGCAACCCCATCAAAGGGATCGACCGGCACCCGATTATCGAGGACGACGTCGTGATTTACGCCGGCGCCACGATTCTCGGGCGGATCACGGTGGGAGCGCGCTCGGTCATCGGCGGCAACGTATGGCTCACCCAGAGCGTGCCGCCCGACAGTTCCATCTCTCAAAGAAAAGCGAATTCCGTGTGAGGCGCCGGGCAAAAAAGCGCCTCCGCCTTTGCCATGGAGAGAAGCGGGCGTTATATTTGTTTCGAAGACAGAGGTTGAACAGGAATGGACCCGAAAAAGAAAAGGAGCTAAAGATGGCCGCCAAGAAAAAGCAGGAATCCGTGCTGCCTGAGATCATCGAAGTCATAGAACCCATGCTGTCGGACGCGCACCCGAACCACGAACACCACCTGTGCCACATCGTTTCCCTTCGAAACATGCACACGGCGGCGAAACTCGCCAAGGACGCCCAGTACATCTGCTTCCTCTGCGGCAGATCGGCGAAAAGCGCCAAGAATCTCTGCCAGCCGGTCAAGATGTAGAATTGTGTGCGGACG
>CAYZTZ010000062.1:0-19912 GCA_964481255.1 uncultured Acidobacteriota bacterium
GCGGTCAGTCGCGGATTGACGGCTTGGGAGAATAGGCCTGTCGATCCTTTAAGCGGACACAAAACAACACCCACAAACAACCGCCTCTCTCATAAACAATGAATGCTATTTTTAAAATTCTGTCTGCCATTAACGATGTGCTGACCGCTAACCGCTGACCGCTGACCGCTAACCGCTGCTGCGGTTGATTTAGCGCAACCCATGGGGTATGTTTTTGAGGATATTGGAAAGCGCTGCGGATTATGCTGCTTGCACTGACCCGAAACCTGGAAAAGGCTCTTCTTAACAGGATCGCCGAGCGATACGGCATTTGTTACGACTCCCTGATCTTCACGATCCCGCCCAAAATCGAACTGGGGGAGCTTGCCCTGCCGACCGCCTTCGACATCGCGCGGAAGATCCGGCGGGCGCCTGTTGAGATAGCCCGGGACCTCGCGGCCGACGCGCGCGGCATTCCCGGCATCGGGTCCGTGGACGTCGCCGGGGGCGGCTACCTGAATTTTCACCTGGACCGGGGGGCCTTCGCGCTGGAACTGGCCCGAAGCATCGCGCAAGGCCGCTATGGAAGAATCTCCGCCCCCGAGGAAACCGGAAAAATCATCGTGGAGCACACCAACATCAATCCCAACAAGGCGGCCCATATCGGGCACCTGCGCAACGCCGCTCTGGGAGACTCCTTCGTTCGCTGTCTACGCTTTCTGGGCCACGAGGTGGAAGTGCAGAACTACCTGGACAACACGGGAGTCCAGGTGGCGGACGTCGTCGTGGGCCTGGAGCGGATGCTGGGATTGACGCTTTCCGATGTCGCGGCGATCGACGGCAGATTCGACTACTACTGCTGGGATGTGTACGCGCGCACGGGCGACTTTTATCAGCAGTCCGAGGAGAACATCCAGTGGCGCAGCCGGACGCTTCAGGCCATCGAGGCCGGCGGCAACCCGACTGCGGATCTGGCCGAGCACGTGGTCGGGCGGATCGTCAAGGCCCACCTGGCGACCATGGGGCGGATCAACGTGCACTACGACCTTCTGCCGCGCGAGAGCGACATCCTCCACCTTCGATTCTGGGAGAGAGCCTGCCGGCTTCTGAAGGAGAGCGGAGCCATTTATTTCGTCCATGAAGGCAAGAACCGCGGCTGCTGGGTCATGAAGACGGGGGATGCAGCCGATGCGGCAGTCCCGCGGGAGGAAGCGGAAGAGGATGAAAAAATAATCGTGCGGTCCGACGGCACCGTGACTTACGTCGGAAAGGACATTGCGTATCAGCTCTGGAAGTTCGGCCTGCTCGGCCTGGATTTCCACTACAGGCGATTCGAAACCGGGGACGGCCGATGGCTCTGGATCACGGCCCCCGAATCCGAGCCGGGGCTCGAGCCCCCTTGCTTCGGCCGGGGGCAAAAAGTCTACAACGTCATCGACAGCCGCCAGTCCTATCTCCAGAACATCGTGGTCCAGGGGCTCAGGGCTCTGGGGTTCGAAGCCCAAGCCAGGAACTCGATCCACTTTTCCTATGAGATGGTGGCTCTGACGCCGGCCTGCTGCGAGGAGCTCGGATTCCCCCTGTCCGAGCAGGATAAGAAGCGCGCCTACGTGGAGGTGTCCGGACGAAAAGGGCTCGGAGTCAAAGCCGACGATCTGCTCGACGCGCTCGTCGAGAAAGCGCTCGCCGAAGTCCGGGCGCGGCACGCCCTCCCGGAGGAGGACTCCGCCGCGATCGCCCGCATGATCGCGGTGGGCGCGCTGCGATATTTCCTCCTGCGGTTCGCCCGAAACACCGTCATCGCGTTCGACCTCAAAGAAGCGTTGAATTTTGAGGGGGAAACAGGCCCCTATGTGCAGTACGCCGTGGTGCGGGCGAATAATATTTTCAGAAAGCTTGCCGATTCCGGAGAGGAACCGCCGAGACTCGGCGCAGATCATCCCGATTTCGGGGATTTTCTGGCCGCGGAGAATGAAATCTGGGAGCTTGTCTACCAGGCGGCGCGCCTGCCGGAAATCGTCCGGCAGATCTCCCAGACGCTTGAATTGGGGCAGCTCTGCAAATACGCTTTTTCGCTGGCCCAAAAGTTCAACCTTTTTTATCACAAACACCACATTTTGTCGGAAAACGACGCGCGCAGAAAGCGGCATCTTCTATTGGCGGCGGATCTGGTCCGAAGTCAGCTGAGGAAGGCTCTGGAGCTGCTGGGATGCGACGTTCCGCCCAAAATGTGACGGCCATGTTTCCCTGCATCCATCTCGGCTTGATCCTGACCGTTCTGCTGCAGGCCGTTCCCGTACCGGCCTTCCCGGAGGGAGTCTTGACTCCGGCGGAAAGAAGCAGGATCGAGGGAGAAAAAGACGTCAACGATCGAATCAAAATATATGAAAAGGCGTCCTCGAGAATCCATGGGAACATCCTGAAGGCGATTTCCCAGGAGGATTTCCGGACAATCCCCGAGGCCGTGCGGCTGTGGATCCAGCTGCTCGAGGGAGCCCTGCAAGACATCGAGGCCGATCCCAAACCCAAAAAGAAGTCCAGGCCCCTGATCCGATTCGAAATCCAGGTGCGCAAGGCCATCGTCGCCCTCAAGGACGGCAAGATCCGGACCCCGGTGGATCTCCATGATCTTTTCGATTCCTGCATCGCGAGGGCGGGAGACATTCACAAACGGCTCGTCGAGATACTCTTCACCCCTTAGAAACCCTTCAGGATCCGTCGGAGAAAAGCATGCGGCGCGTTTTCACGATCTTGATTATCGCGGCCATGGAAGCGGGCATGCCGTTCCTTTCCGGGGTAGGTCTTGGAAAGGAATTCCTGACAGCCCGGGAAATCGAGCGCGTCCAGGATGCCCAGGAGATCCACGAGCGGGTCCAGGTTTACCTGGACGCGGCCGAAATGCGTCTGAAAAAAGCCCAGGAGAGACTTCAAGGCAAGGAATCCGAGGAACCGGACCCTTACGAGTTTTTCTCCGTTGAGGACATGCTTGACGGATATTACCGCATCTACCGAAGCCTGATGATCAACCTCGACGCAGCCTTTCAAAAGCGCGGCCGCGACACCGAGAAGATCCGAAGCGCCCTGAAAAATCTGAAGAAAAGCTCGGAAAAAACCGCCAGGGAGCTCGAGGTCCTCAAGAAAATGGCGGAAGACAATCTCAAAGAGGAGCTCTGGAACCTCGTGAATCAGGCCATCGATATTACCGAGGGAGCCCGGGAAGGGGCCGAATCGGGCCTGGCCCGCCTGCCGGCGGAACCGTCCGGAAGAAAATCACGGGACCGCTGACCGCACGTTTCCATGCGACCGGCTTGCGGCGACCCAATCGCTTCCTCAACATTGCATCCCGCGCCTCGTCACGCCCCTTTCCAGAAAGACGGCTCGACGGTAATGACCTTCTGTTTCCAGATGAGACATTTGCGGCGCTTCAGATCCTGAAGCAGGCGCGAGAGGGTCTCCGGCGTGGAGCCGATGGCCGCAGCCAGCTGCTTCTTGTTGATCTCCGCGTGGATCTCGTTCCGCGCGCCGTACTGCTCCAGGAGAAAGGCGCGAAGACGCTGCTCCACATCCTGGCTCGTCAGCTGCTGTATCCTCTCCGCCAGATAGCGCTGCTTGCGCAGCAGCGTAGCGATGAAATCGTTGCGGAAGTCCTCCTGCCGGAGAAGATGCAGCAAATCGCGGCGCATCAGCCTGAAAACCAGCACGTCCGTCAGCGCCACGGCGGTCACCGGATAAAGCCTCTTTTCGAACAGGATAACTTCGGCGAACACCTCGCCGGGCTTGATGACTTTGATGACCGTTTCCTTCCCATCCGGCGACAGCTTGTGCAGGGACACGCGTCCCCGGACCAGCAGAAACATCGCCTCTCCGGGCTCGCCTTCGCGGAAAAGCACGGCGTGTTTCGCACGGTGACTGGGCACGCAGAATTTGGCCAGAGACTCCTGGCTTGATCGGGATATCCCCTCGAAAAACCGCGTCTGCTCGAGAATCCGATAGACATCCATCCCGAAACCTCATCAGCCAGGGAACCGAATCCAATGAAAAAATATCCCTTTTCTTGATCCGCATCAATTTTATTCCCGGAAAGTGCCGTTAGACTACCCTCTGTTGGCAGGAAAATGAAAATCTTACAGGGGGACCAAAAATGAACATGTTTTGCTATCAATGCGAGCAGGCTTCCGGGGGCAAGGGTTGCGAGAGAGCGGGGGTCTGCGGGAAAGATCCCACCGTGGCCGCTCTTCAGGATCTGCTGATCTACGCCGCAAAGGGCATCAGTCAATACGCGCACCGCGCGCGCGAGCTCGGAGTCCGGGATCACGCGGCGGACGTCTTCGTCATCGAAGCTCTTTTCACCACGGTGACGAATGTCAACTTCGACGCGGCCGAGATCGAGGCGATGATCCGCAAAGCGGCGGCCGTCAAGAAGGGAGTCCAGGAGGCCTATGAAGAGGCTTGCCGTAAAGCGGGGCGACAGCCGGAGAAGCCCGAGGGGCCGGCGCAGTGGATTCCGGCGCCGTCGCGGGACGGCCTGCTGGAGCAGGCTTCGCATGTGGGCGTCGCGCAGTCCAGGGCCGCCCTCGGAGACGACCTGGCCGGACTTCAGCAGCTGCTGACCTACGGAATCAAGGGTTTCGCGGCGTACGCCGATCACGCGCTCGTGCTCGGCAAGGAGGACGAAAGAGTCTATGCGTTCATGCATGAGGCTCTCGACTATCTGACCCGGTCCAATCCAACAGTGGACAAGCTTTTCGACTTGAACATGAAATGCGGCGAAACCAACCTGGTTGTGATGGAGTTGCTCGACGCCGCCAATACCGGAGCCTACGGCAACCCCGTACCCACCAGGGTGCGCGTCACGCCGGTGAAGGGAAAAGCCCTTCTTGTTTCAGGCCACGATCTCAAGGATCTCGAGGAAATCCTCAAGCAGACGCAGGGGCTTGGGATCAACGTCTACACCCACGCCGAGATGCTCCCGGCCCACGGCTATCCCGGCCTGAAGAAGTACGCGCATCTTGTCGGGAATTACGGCGGAGCGTGGCAGGATCAGGCGAAGGAATTCAACGCCTTTCCGGGCGCCATCCTGATGACTACCAACTGTATCCAGATGCCGCGGGAGGACTATAAAAACCGCATCTTCACGAGCGGGCTTGTGGGCTGGCCGGGAGTGCTCCACATCAGCGACCGCAACTTCAAACCGGTGATCGACGCCGCGCTGGCGGCTCCGGGCTTCGACGCCGACGCGCCGGAGCAATCGATTCTCGTCGGCTTCGGCCACAACGCCGTCCTGGGCGCGGCGGACAAGGTTATCGAGGCGGTCCAATCCGGAAAGCTGCGCCGGTTCTTCCTGATCGGCGGCTGCGACGGAGCCAAATCCGGACGCAACTACTACACCGAGTTCGCGAGAGCCGTCCCGAAGGATTGCGTCATTCTCACTCTCGCGTGCGGCAAATACCGCTTCAATAAGCTGGAGTTCGGAGATATCGGCGGGATCCCGCGCCTGCTGGATTGCGGTCAATGCAACGACGCCTACTCGGCGATCAAGGTCGCGGGCGCTCTGGCCCAGGCCTTCGGCTGCGGCGTCAACGATCTGCCCCTTTCGCTGATCCTTTCCTGGTACGAGCAAAAGGCCGTCGCCATTCTATTGACGCTGCTTCACCTGGGAATCAGGAACATCCGTCTCGGGCCCAGCCTGCCCGCCTTCGTCACTCCGAATGTTCTGAACGTGCTGGTGGAGAAATTCAATATCAAGCCGATCACGAACGTCGAGGCGGACCTCCAGGCATGCCTGTCCGCCTAACGGGATGTCGCATGTTCCGACCCCGCGGCCGCGGTCCGCGTTGCGGGGCTTGTTTGCGTATGAAGCGTCACAGATTGCGCGGATTTTCCCGGCGCTTTCCTTGCGGTCGGCGCACGGGTTTTCAGACAAGCCGCGTCCCGTCTGAAAAAGCCGGGCAATCTGTGGCGCGCGGGCCGTCTGCGGCCCCCTTTGTCAATAGTCGTAGAACGAAGGATGGCGACGGGACGGATTGAAGAAACGCACCGATCTTTTCTTGAAGAACCCGACGAGAAGAACGCCGGCCACGAACCCGCCCACGTGAGCCCAGAACGCGATGCCGCCCCCCTGCTGCCCGATGGCGGCGCCTCCGCTCAGCAGCTGCATCACAAACCAGATCCCGAGGAAAAACGCGGCCGGTATATAGAGGATCCTTATAAAAAATATAAAAAAGATCAGAGTCCAGACTCTTGCGTGAGGGTAGATCACGGCATAGGCGCCCAAGACCCCGGAAATGGCCCCGCTGGCGCCGATGGATGGGATGACCGAGTCGGCGTTGAAAATAATGTGGCAGACGGACGCGCAGAGTCCGCACAGGAGATAGAACACGAGATAACGGAGGTGGCCCATGGCCTCTTCGATGTTGTTGCCGAAGATATATAAAAACCACATATTCCCGATGAGATGCAGCCATCCCCCGTGCAGGAACATGCTCGTAAAGAGACTCCCTGCAGGCGCCACCGCCCCCACGCGCTGAGGCAGAGCCCGCTCACCGACGACAACGGCGGGAATCATTCCATATTTATAGGCGAAGAGCTGCCCAAGGGAGGGCCCAAGGGAAAACTGGTACAAAAAAACCATCACGTTGACGGCGATCAGCGCCCAGGTGACGACCGGCAGGATGGTTGTGGGGTTATCATCTTTCAAAGGAAACATGATCTATTCATGATCCGTGGGTTTGGTTGAGGAAAGAGCTATGACGAATACGGAACATCTTCAATCCTGTATCAATCATGAACCCTGGAAAGCAGGCGATCTCGTAATGCACCGTCCATGGCCAGATCGATCGCCGTCCACGCCATAGCCATCGCTCCGTCATAAATCGCCCGGTCCGCCGATTCCGTCACGCAGCATTCCGTGAACTCCCGCTGGTGATTGACGGCAGGCATGGAGTTGATGCCGATCATCGGATGAATCGAAGGCACGCAAAGCGAGACGTTCCCCATGTCCGTGGACGCGACCACCCCATGGGACGACCCGTTAGGATCGGGGAAGGAACGGCCCAGGGCCTCCGCGTTGCGCCGGTACAATGCCGCGATATCCGGGTCGTGGACCATTTGGGAATAGGGCTTGTCCCCTCCGATGATTTCCATGCCGCATCCTGTGGCAAGCGCGCCCGCCTCGAAGCAGCGATAGACCCTCGGCCGGAGCGCCTCGAGTTCAGACAGAGTCCGGCTCCGGACGATATACCGGGCGGCGGTGCGGGCCGGAATCACGTTGGGCGCGTCTCCCCCATGAACCGTGATTCCATGGACGCGGTCCGTCGGCAGGATGTGCTGGCGAAGGAGCCCGATGGCGGTTTGGGCGATTGTCAGGGCGTCGGCGGCGTTGACCCCCATCTCGGGAAAAGCCGATGCGTGGGCTTCCCTGCCCTTGTAGCGGACTTCGAACATGGACGCCGCTATGATTGTGGGGGTCAGCATGTCCATGGGCGCCGGGTGCACCATCATCGCCGCGTGAATTCCCGCAAAAGCCCCTCGCTCGAGCAGCAGAATCTTCCCTCCCGCGTTCCCGATCTCTTCGCCCGGAGTCCCGACGACGTTAACAGTCAGGCCCGCTTCTTCGGCGGCGCAGGCCGCCGCGGCGCCGGCTCCGACCGCCGCGGCGGCGATGATGTTGTGGCCGCAGGCATGGCCGATGCCCGGCAGGGCGTCGTACTCCGCGCAAAAAACGACTTGAAGGGCGCCCTTCCCCGACCGCGCGGAAAATGCCGTCGGGAGCCCGCAAAGCCCGCGCGTCACCTCGAACCCTTCCTCCGCCAGAATCTCCGTGGTCCATGACGCCGCCATTTCTTCCCTGAAACTCTCTTCCGGGTTCGAATGAATCCTCCGGCTCAAATCGACCAGACGCGGGTACAGGGCATCGAGCTTCTGTTGCGCGGCCGCCTTGACGTCCATGATTTCCCTCCGTTGCACTGCGTCCTGTCCTATAATACCCTTAATGAGCGTTTCCCACACATTTTCTGCAGGGTTCGCGGGCCCGGGTCCGGACCCGGCGACGGATGGGAACCCGGGCTTTAAGATTTTCCGAGTTTCTCGGATGTTGTATTAGAATGGTTGAGCTGAGGATAATGCCATGGTGTTTCCGCTGAAATATCCCAATCCCGCGGCCAAATACCGCGCCGTCTTCCGCTGCATCAACGGCTGCCCGGGAGAATATCCGCTTAACGAGATCATCTACCAGTGCCCCCGGTGTCAGGATCTGCTCGAAGTGGTGCACGACCTGGAGCCGCTGCGCATGACGACGCCCGAGGAGTGGAAGGATATCTTTGACAGCCGCTTCATGCGTACGTTCTGGCCCTACGGATCGGGCGTGTGGGGGAAAAAGGAATTCGTCTGCCCCGACATTCTGGACGAAAACGTCGTCTCCACCTGTGAAGGGGGGAGCAACCTGTTCTGGGCCGAACAACTCGGCTACAAGTGGGGCCTGAAGGATCTATGGGTCAAGCAGTGCGGGAACAGCCACAGCGGGTCCTTCAAAGACCTCGGCATGACGGTCCTCGTGAGCATGGTCAAACAGATGCGCCACGAGGGCAAGAATATCCCCGCCGTGGCGTGCGCCTCGACCGGGGACACTTCGGCGTCGCTTGCGGCCTACTGCGCGACGGCGGGGATACCGGCCATCGTGTTCCTGCCCAGGAACAAAATTTCCAGCGCTCAACTGGTTCAACCGCTGGCCCACGGGGCCATCACGCTGGCCATCGACACCGACTTTGACGGCTGCATGGAGATCGTCAAACAGATCACGCGCCGCAACAACATCTACCTGGCCAACTCCATGAACTCCCTCCGAATCGAGGGTCAGAAAACGATAAGCTTCGAGCTGTGCCAGCAGTTCGACTGGGAAGTCCCCGACCTGATTGTGATCCCCGGCGGGAATCTCGGGAACGTGAGCGCGCTCGGGCAGGGGTTCCTGCAGATGAAGGCCGTCGGCCTGATCGACAGGTTCCCCCGCATTGTCTGCGCACAGGCTGAAAACGCCAATCCCTTGTACCAGAGCTACCTGCACGGATTCGCGGACTTCGAGCCCGTCCAGGCGAAGCCGACTCTGGCCAGCGCGATTCAGATCGGTCACCCGGTAAGCGTGAAAAAGGCCATCCGCGTCCTCCGGCAGTTCCGCGGGGCGGTGGAGCAGGCCACCGAAGAGGAGCTGGCGGAAGCCGCGGCCGAAGGGGATTTGACCGGGCTGTACAATTGTCCCCACACGGGCGTCGCCCTCGCGGCGCTGAAGAAGATGGTCCGCCGGGGCGAGGTCGCTCCCGACGAGCGCGTCGTGGTCATCTCAACGGCGCACGGTCTGAAATTCACCCATTTCAAGACCCGGTACCATGAGTCCCAATACGAGGGGATGGCTTGCAGATTCGCCAACCCGCCCATTGAAGTCTCGGCGGACTATGACCAGGTAAGGAGCGCCCTTTTCCGCGCCCTGGACGCGCGCAACGCTCAGTTCACGCGGCCCTGACGGGGCATGCCTTCAGGCCGGGCCGCTCGAGCGCGCCATAGGCCCGCGCCAAGCGACCTTTCCCCGCAGGCCGTCCCGGGATGCGGCGTCCGGAGCGTCACGCCGCAGGAGAAAAAAGCGATGTTGATCATGATGAAGTCCAACGCGACGGCCGCGGATATTGACGCCGTCTGCCGCAAGATAGAGGCCCTCGGCTACAAGGCGCATCCCATACCCGGAAGCATGCGAACCGCAATCGGCATCACGGGCAACCAGGGGCCCATCGAGGCGGCGCATTTCGAGTCGCTCCCGGGCGTCGGAGAGTGCGTTCCTGTATCCAAACCCTATAAGCTCGTCGGGCGCGAACTCAAGGAGGAAACCACCGTCATCGATCTGGGGGACGGGGTGCGGGTGGGGGGCCCGGAGCTTGCGATTATCGCCGGCCCCTGCGCCGTGGAGAGCCGAGAGCAGGCCATGATCATCGCTGAAGGCGTCGCGGAGGCCGGGGCGCGGCTGTTTCGCGGCGGCGCCTACAAGCCCCGCAGCTCCCCGTACAGTTTTCAGGGACTCGGGGAGGAAGGGCTCAGGATACTGGCCGAAGTGCGCGGCGCATTCGGCTTGAAGATCGTCACCGAAGCCATCGACGAGGAGAGCATGGAACGGGTCGAGCGCTACGCCGACGTCATCCAGATCGGCGCGCGCAACATGCAGAACTTTTCGCTTCTAAAGCGCGCCGGCAAGTCGCCGAGACCGGTCCTGTTGAAGCGCGGCATCTCGGCGACGCTGGACGAACTGCTGATGGCCGCGGAATACATCCTCTCGGAGGGAAACTACAACGTCATCCTGTGCGAACGGGGCATCCGCACCTTCACGGACCACACCCGCAACACTCTCGACCTGAGCGTCATCCCGGCTGTGCAGCGCCTGAGCCATTTGCCGATTGTGGTCGATCCCAGCCATGGGACCGGCCGGCGCGAAAAGGTCCTACCCCTGTCGCGCGCGGCGGTCGCCGCAGGGGCCGACGGCCTGATGATCGAGGTTCATCACAGACCTGAAGAAGCGCTTTCGGACGGATACCAGTCCATTGAACCCCGCGAGTTCAGCCAGCTGATGAAACAGATACGCCAGATCGCGTTGATTTTGGGAAGAGTGTAGACACCGGCTCCGGAGCTCCCGTCCGCGACAGGGGCCGGCGCACTTCCCTCGTGCGTTTCGCCGCGGAGGCAACCCATGAAAATCCTCGTCACCGGATCGACGGGACTGATCGGTTCCAGCCTTTGTGCTTTTCTGGCCGCGGAAGGGCACCGCGTCCTGCGCATGGTCCGCAGGCGTCCCGCCCATGAGGACGAGATATTCTGGGACCCGCCCTCGGGAAGGCTGGACCCGGAGGCTTTGGAAGGGATCGGCGCCGTGGTTCACCTCGCGGGCGAAAACATCGCCGGCGGCAGGTGGACCGAGGAAAGGAAGCGCCGCATTCGGGACAGCCGAACCTCCGGGACACGGCTTCTCGCCCAGACGATGGCCCGTCTTTCCAACCCTCCCAAGACCCTGGTCAGCGTTTCGGCGGTAGGGTATTACGGCGACAGGCAGGACGCGGAACTTACGGAAGAGAGCGCGCCCGGGACAGGGTTTCTGGCCGATCTATGCCGGGAATGGGAAAAAGCGACCGAACCGGCGGCCGAAAGGGGAATCCGCGTGGTGATCCCGCGCCTGGGGACCGTTCTGAGTCCCAGGGGCGGGGCGCTGGCCCTTATGCTGCCCGTTTTCCGGGCAGGCATCGGAGGGAGGATCGGCAGCGGCCGTCAATACATGAGCTGGATCGCGCTGGAGGACCTGGTGGGCGTCATCCACCACGCGATACAGTGCGATTTCTTGAAAGGGCCGGTCAACGCCGTGTCGCCCAACCCCGTCACCAATCGGGTATTCGCAAAAACGCTGGGGCGCGTCCTTTCAAGGCCTGTTTTGTTCGCGCTCCCTTCTTTCGCCGCGCGTCTCATTTTCGGCGAGATGGCCGAGGAAGTGCTGCTCGCGAGCGCCCGGGTGCTGCCGAAACGGCTGCTGCAGTCTGGGTACAGGTTCAAATATCCTGAACTGGAGGCGGCGCTGCGTCGCGGTTTCAGCGGGCCGGATCCGGGGAACTGATGCCGGAGGCGGTCCGCCCATGATTCGACGATCGTCCGCGAACGAGCCGGTCCCCGATCCCCGCCTCGTTTTCAATCCCGAAAAGCTGGGGCTGTCGGAATATCCGAGGGAGTTCTTCCGCCGCGACACCGTCCGCGTCGCGCGAGAGATCATCGGCGCGTGGCTGGCGCGCCGCTGCGGCCGCCGGTGGTACGCAGCCCGCATCGTGGAGACGGAGGCCTATCTGGGCGTTGCCGACGCCGCCGCGCATTCCTGGAAAGGGCGCCGCACGCCGCGGGTCGAGCCGATGTACCTGGACGGCGGCCATCTCTATGTTTTTCTGGTTTACGGTATGCATCACTGCGCCAACATCGTCACGCGCGAAACCGGCGTACCGGAAGCCGTTCTGTTGCGCGCGGCGGAAGGCCCGGAAGGAACGGCGGCCGATCTGATGAACGGGCCGGCGAAGCTCTGCGCGGCGCTCGGAATAACCCGAGCTTGGAGCGGCTTCGATCTTCTGTCCGGCGGCGATCTGCGGTTGTTCCGGCGCGATTCAGACCGCGCCCCGGATATCGGCGTCTCCCGGCGCATCGGCGTGGCCTATGCGGGCGAAGCAGCCGAGTGGCCGCTTCGTTTTTACGACAGGCGTTCGCCCGCCGTATCGCATCTTCAGGACTGAGCCTGAGGTTTTCCGGGAAAACCGGCGGGGCGCCTCAGACTCTTATGCGCTTCTTCGAGACGCTCCGAAAGATCTCCTCCAGTTCCTCGATCAGATCGGGGGCGCTGCGGAAGCCCATGATGCGATCCACCTCGTGTCCCGAAGAGTCCAGGATCAAGATGGTGGGATACCCCCGGACTCCGAATTTGCGGGCCAAACGATCCCCCTGGGGATCCGTGTCCGTGAAAAGTCTCAGGAAGACCTGCCGGCGCGAAAACTCGATGAACTTCTTATCCGAATAGACCTCACGGGTCATCCTTCGGCAGTACGGTCACCAGGTCGTCGACATGTCCAGAACCACGAACTTATCTTCTTTCGCCGCCTGTTTCAGCGCAGTGTCGAAGTCCTTCACCCAGGCCACCTGGGCCATGCTGAGAACCGGGGCCGCAAAGGACAGCGCCGGAAGGGTCAGCCCCAGAAAACCGCGTCTCGATAGTAGGCTCATTTCACATTTCTCTCCATTCGCATTTTGATTCAAGGCCGATCCTCGGCAGCTCGTCGACCGATTTCCGTAAACCGCCTGCTCTGCGTCCGTTGACCGGCGACATCCCTTCAGCCCCCATTTAGGATGCCGGCAGCGCGTCTGCGAGCAGCGGGTCCGGTTTTTCCGGATCGATTCCCAGCTTCCGGATTGCTTCGGAGACATCCCGAGCCGGCACCCTTCCCTCCTGGCAGAGGGCGTGAAGGGCCGCCACGGCGATGCTTTCCGCGTCCACCTCGAAAAAGCGCCGCAGCGACTCCCGGGTATCGCTGCGGCCGAATCCGTCCGTGCCCAGCACGACATAGCGCTGCGTCATCCAGGGACGGATCAGGTCGGGAATCGTTTTCATGTAATCGGTGGCGGCGATACACGGCCCTGGTATGTCTTTCAGGGCTTCGACGACATACGGGACGCGGGGGCTGGATTCCGGGTGCAGTCTGTTCCACCGGTCCGCCGAGAGCGCTTCGCGGCGCAGCTGCTGATAGCTCGTCACGCTCCAGACGTCGGAGGAGACGCCGAATTCCCCTGCGAGAAGCTCCTGAGCCTTGAGAACGCTCTGCATGATCGAGCCGCTGCCGAAGAGCTGGACGTGGCGCTCCAGTTTTTCCGCCGCCGGCCGGAACAGATACAGCCCCCTGACGATGCCGCCCTCCGCGCCTTCGGGCATGGGAGGGTGCTGTATGTTTTCGTTATAGAGGGTGATGTAGTAGAAGACATCCTCCCCCTGCTGACACATCCTCCGGAGCCCGCTCTGGACGATCATGGCGACTTCGTAGGCGAAGGCGGGGTCATAGGCCATGATATTCGGAATCACGGAAGCCAGGACGTGGCTGTGCCCGTCCTGGTGCTGCAGGCCTTCGCCGTTAAGCGTCGTGCGTCCCGCCGTCGCGCCCAGGGCGAAACCCCGTCCGCGCGCGTCGGCGAAGGCCCAGAAAAGGTCCCCTGTCCGCTGAAACCCGAACATCGAATAAAACATGTAAAACGGAATCGTGAATTCGCCGTGCGCGGCGTAGCTTGTTCCGGCCGCGGTGAAGCTGGCCGTGCTGCCGGCTTCCGTTATCCCTTCCTCCAGGATCTGTCCGTCCCTGGATTCGTGGTAGCTGAGCAGCATCCCGGCGTCCACCGGTTCGTAGATCTGGCCCAGCGAGGAGTAAATGCCGAACTCGCGGAACATGGAATCCATGCCGAAAGTCCGCGCTTCATCGGGAATGATGGGGACGATGCGCCTTCCTATTTCCTTATCGCGCATCAGCTGCCGCAGCAGCCGCACAAACGCCATGGTGGTCGACGCCTCCCGCCCCGTCCCCGTCCCGGACTTGAATTCGTCGTAGAGGCCGGCGGAAGGCGGATCCAGAGGTCTGGCCCGAACGGTCCTCCGGGGTAAAAAGCCGCCCAAGGCGCGCCGCCTTTCGAGCAGATACCGGATCTCGGGACTGTTCGGGCCCGGATGATAATACGGGGCGTCCTCCAGCCGGCTGTCCGGGATGGGGAGTTCCAGAAGGTCGCGGAATTCGCGCAGCTGATCCAGATTCATCTTCTTAAGCTGATGCGTCACGTTCTTCCCGAGAAAACCTTCTCCCAGAGCCCAGCCTTTGACGGTCTTGGCCAGGATCACGGTCGGGGATCCCCGGTGCTCCACGGCTGCCTGATAGGCGGCGTAGAGCTTGCGGTAATCATGGCCTCCGCGGCGAAGGCCCTCCAGCTCGCGATCGCTCAAATGCTCGACCATCTTGCGAAGCCGCGGATCCGGCCCGAAGAAATGCTCCCGTACATAGCTCCCCTTGGCCGTCGCGTACTTCTGGTATTGGCCGTCGACCGTGGTATTCATCTTCTCCAGAAGCACCCCGTCCTTGTCCATCCGCAACAGCTCGTCCCATTCCCGTCCCCAAATGACCTTGATGACGTTCCATCCCGCGCCGCGGAAAACCATTTCCAGTTCCTGGATTATTTTGCCGTTGCCCCGCACGGGGCCGTCCAGCCTCTGCAGGTTGCAGTTCACCACGAAAATAAGGTTGTCGAGCTTCTCGCGGGAGGCCAAAAAGAGAGAGCCCAGCGTCTCCGGCTCGTCGCACTCGCCGTCGCCCAGAAAGCACCAGACGCGCGAGTTTGCGGTATCGGCGATTCTGCGCGCATGAAGGTAGCGGTTGAAACGGGCCTGGTAAATCGCCGTCAGCGGACCCAACCCCATCGAGACCGTGGGGAACTCCCAGAAATAGGGCATGAGGCGCGGGTGCGGATAGGAGGAAAGGCCCGCGTTCGGCCGGGATTCCCGGCGGAAATGGTCCAACTGAGACTCGGAAAGGCGCCCTTCAAGAAAGGCCCGCGCGTAAATTCCGGGCGACGCGTGTCCCTGGAAGAATACCTGGTCGCCGGCGGACCGGTTGTCCTTTCCGCGGAAGAAATGATTGAAGCCCATTTCAAAAAGGGACGCCGCCGACGCATAGGTCGAGATGTGCCCCCCGATTCCGTCGTGCCGCTTGTTGGCCCGGGTGACCATGGCCACGGCGTTCCAGCGTATGATTCTCCGGATCCTTTTCTCCACGGCTTCGTCTCCCGGGAAAGGGGGTTCCTGATCGGGAGCGATGGTGTTGATGTAGGGAGTCTGAACGACTTCCGGAACGCCGAGATCGAGCGCCCGGGCTCTCTCAAGCAGGATGCGCAGGATCGAGCGCGCACGGCCCTTGCCCCTGTCGCGGACAACGGCCTGCAGGGACTCCAGCCATTCCCGGGTCTCCTCGGGATCGATATCCGGCAACTGCTGATTAGGAATTATCAATTTCACACCCGCCTTTGTTCATGGGACTTTGGAGGCGAAGGCTTGAGCCCGGGTTCCGCGGATCCTCTCCAGGCCCTCAAGGTTTTACCTTTCAGTCCCAATGTCTCTCCGGGATCTTTACGCCCAAATCAGGGAAAAATTCCCCGCTTCCGGAAACCGGAGAATTTTATAATAGCAGAATAAGTGATTTTCTTCCAAACACATACAGAACCAATCGGGCTGGCACGATAATTGCTGTTCCCTTCTTCGAAGGGGATCCCTCTGTGGTGTTTCGGAAGACGATTTCAGATTCCGAGGGGATTCCGGAGATATGATAGGAGGAAATAATGACAAGGATTTTCAAATGCGGCCTGGTGCTTGTGCTTTGGGCCGTCTCAGCCTTTGGCCTCGCCGCCCTCGGATCGACACAGGACACGAACCCCGCGGCACAAGGCCGGGGCTCGGCGACCACGGTTCCCGTAACGGCCGGTCAGAAGCTGACGGTTGAGGGCGTCATTCTGGAACAGCAGGCCGAAGGCCTGCTCGTGCGCAGCCCCGGGGGCGGCGTTTACAGAGTGAAATTCGCGGATGGCTTCCAGATCAAGGAGAAGAAGAGCAACCTGTTCCGCGGAGCCAAGGTCTATGCAAGAAAAGACCTTATCCCGGGCCTGCACGTGGAGGCCAAGGGCGTGGGGGACGGTTCCGGCTCGCTGGCTGCGAAGGAGATTCGATTCAGGCATGACGACCTGAAGGCCGCGCAGACGACGGACACCAGAGTCGTGCCCGTGGAGAATGAATTAAAAGAAACGCAGAAGCGGCTGGGCGAGACGGAACAGAACGCCCAGCGTCTTTCAGGGCAGATTCAGGAAGTCTCCGCCCTGTCGGCCGCGGCTCGGGAAAATGCGAAGACAGCCCAGGCGTCCGCCGACAGCGCCATGATGGCGGCCAATGACGCGAAGGCCCTGGCGGACACGGCCAAGGCCGGCGTACGCGCCGCAAACGACCGCATCGCTTCCCTGGACGATTATGAAGTCAAAAGCACGGCGACGGTGCACTTCAAAGCCGGAAGCGCGGTCATTTCCAAGGAAGACCAGGCTGAACTGGACAAGATCGCGGAGCTGGCCAAGAATGAAAAGGGATTCCTGATTGAAGTGGCCGGTTTCGCGTCGGCGGACGGGGACGAAGAGTACAACCGCCGTCTGAGCCGCAGCCGGGCCGACGCCGTCATTCAGTTTCTGGCGGAAAACCACTCCATACCCCTTCGCCGGTTCATCGTGCCGATGGGATACGGGGAGAAACACCCGGTCGCAGACAACCAGACGCGCGAAGGCCGCAAAGAGAACCGCCGCGTCGAAGTCCGCATACTTGCAAGCAAGGGACTGGCGGCGGCGGAAGGCGCCGTGCAATAGGCTCTTAATGGGAACAGGAAGCCCACGAATGGCGCGAGTCCTGCCGGGGCCGCTTTCACGGCGGGATTCGCGTCATTCGTGAAACTCGTGGTCGTTCCGGCAAATCATTATCCGCCGCGAAGAACCTGAATGCTCGCAGCACCAGACAAAGATCAGCCCGCAAGCGCGTACCGGTTATCGGCGTGCATCTGCGGGCTGATCATGCTATGGGGCGCTTTTCAATACCTGGGAGCCCAAGGGATACCCCGGCCGGCTTCGGGCCTGATTCGGGTCAGCGCCAATCTCGTCACCGTCCCGGTGTCCGTCACGGACTCCGCAGGCCGCGCAGTCGGCGACCTGGGAATCGAGGATTTCCGGATTGAGGAGGACGGCAAACCCCAAGAACTCTCGAAACTGGCTGAAGGAGAAGAGTCCCCGCTTCAGCTCGCGCTGCTGTTCGATCTTTCCGGCAGCGTCAACCCCCGCTTCGAATTCGAGCGGCAGACGGCGATCAGCTTCCTCAAGAAAATATGGAAGCCTGCAGACACGGTCTCCATCGTTTCCTTCAGCGATCGGCCCCAGGAGCGTCTTCGCAAGTCTTCGTCCCTTCCGGAGGCGCTCGAGGCGCTCGCCGGCCTCAGTCCCACGAAAGGAACGACTGCGCTTTTTGACGCGGTGGCTCTGGCCGCCCGACTGCTCCGCCAGTCCGCCAGCCCCGAAACGCGTCGGGCCTTGATCGCTTTGTCGGATGGAGAGGATAACGCGAGCCTTTCAGGCATTCCGGACGCCTCCATGGAAGTGCAGCGCTCGGATACGATCTTTTATGCCATCAATCCTGCAGGCGCCTCCGTGCGGCTGAACGAGATCAGCCGCAAGGGACATCAGGCCCTGGAGTCTCTGGCAGCCGAAACCGGCGGGGCCGCCTTTGTGTGCGGCGGGGCGGCCGACCTTGGGGAAATCTTCGACCGGATCGCCGCGGAACTGCGGGCCCAATACCTGCTGAGCTACTATTCCTCAAATCCGCGCCTCGACGGGGGATTCCGCCGCATCGCCGTTTCCGTCCCCCATCGTTCGGACCTGCGCATACGAGCACGCCAGGGATACTACGCCGTCCGCAAGTAAACGATCTCGCGCTTTTGACAGGAACGATCCCTCCCTCACTCCGCTGAAAATGGCGGCGGCAGTCGTCTCTGTGCTATATAAAGACAAACGATATGAATGGGACGGATACGATGAATGAAACGCCGGACTATTCTGAAGAGCCGGTGGAACAAAGCATTTTCGAGACTCCGGATCCGGCGAACGCCAGGGCAATAGTATGGACGCCGTGAGCGGGAGGCGACGCTTCAAGACCGCCTTTATATTGGGCGCCGGCCTCGGCACGAGGCTCCGGCCCCTGACGGAGCTTTGTCCCAAGCCCCTGCTGGATATCGGAGGACGCCCGATCATTACCTACGCGATGGACCATCTCCTGAGCGTCGGCGTCGAGCGCCTCATCGTGAACACCCACCATCGCGCGGAGCTTTACCACGGGAAATTCCCCGACATGAAATGGAGGGGCGTTCCTGTTATTTTCCGCCATGAGCCGGTCCTGCTGGATACCGCCGGGGGTCTGAAGAATATCGAGGATCTGCTTGAAGAAGACGAAGCCATCCTCTGCTACAACGGCGATATCCTCGCGGACTTCCCCCTGCGGAAGCTTCTGCGTTTTCACGAGCAGCAGCGGCCCGAGGCGACTCTCGTGCTGCGAAGCGAAGGCCCGCTCCGCAACGTGAGCCTTAACGAGCGCGGGGAGGTCTGCGACCTCCGGTTCACCCTGAAAAATCCGGGGGTTCGAAGCTGCGTCTTTGCAGGGATCTATGCCGTTGAAACCTCATTGCTGCGGCACATCGAGCCCGGCAAGGCCGAGTCCATCGTCTCCGTCTTCATCGATCGAATCAGGGAAGGGCCCGGTTCCGTTTCGGGCATTATCATAGACGAAGGCTATTGGCACGATATCGGCTCGATAGAGTCCTACGAGAAACTGAAGAATGGGGTGGAGAAGGCATGAAATCCCAGGATGAATTGCTGGCCTTCGCCCGGGAATCTCTGGGGCTCCCGTCTTCCGCAAAGGTCGAGCTTCTGCCCTTTTCGGGCAGAGGCTCGGACCGCGCTTACTTCAGGCTCCGATGGCACATGGCCCGGTCTGCCATCCTGGTCGAATACGATCCGAAGCGGATGGAGAACGCCTGTTTCGCCGATATCGCGCTCTTCCTCCGCGATCTCGCCGTCCCGGTCCCCGGGATCCTTCGCCACGACGCCGATAAATGCCTCGTGCTCATGGAGGACCTGGGGGACACGGATCTCTGGGCCCTGAGAGACGAGCCGTGGCCGATCCGTCAAACGCTGTATCGGAAGACACTGACAGCCGCGCACCGCCTTCATTCTCATCCTGACTCTCTGTCCGTCTCGCGACGCGTGCGGATGATGGAGCCGTTCGGTCCCGCCTTGTATCGATGGGAGCGGGATTATTTCAGGATGAATTTCGTCGAGAAGCTCTGCGGAATCGTGCCGGACGCGGACTTCAGCCGAGAGCTTGAAGCCGAATTGGGCGGTCTGGCCGAAAGACTGGCGTCCCGGCCTTCGACGCTCGTCCACCGCGATCTGCAGTCCCAGAACGTGATGATCCATCACGGAGAGCCTTACTTCATCGACTTCCAGGGCATGCGGGCGGGCGTTCTTTTCTATGACCTCGGGTCCCTTTTATGCGATCCCTACGTCCGCTTTTCCGAAGCGGAGCGCGAGGAGCTCCTGCTTTACTATTACGGCCTTTCGGAACGGGGCCTTGATTGGAACGATTTTCAAAAGGCCTTCTGGGAAGCTTCAGCCCAGCGCCTCATGCAGGCCCTGGGGGCCTACGGTTTCCTGGCCTATGCCAAGGGACTGAAGCAATATCTCATGCACGTCCCCGCGGGCCTCCAGAATCTCCGCCTCGCAGCCG
>CAYZTZ010000063.1:0-18601 GCA_964481255.1 uncultured Acidobacteriota bacterium
GGCGCGCGAAGCCGGAGGCGAACACGCCTTCAAAAAAATCGTCATAGGCTTTCTTGACGCGGGCCATCGCGCCTAGGCCTGAAGGGAAAAGATCTCCGCCCAGAAACAGCGCATCGGGCCGCTCACGTTCGACAGCCTGAAACAGTTTCCGATAGCGCTCCTCGCTCCCGTGAAGATCCGACGCGAAAAAACAAATGCTCATGCCTCCCCCGTGCCTGTTTTCCCACAAACGATAATGATACACCACGGGCGGGCCCTTGAAGCCTTCCGATGCAAGGGGCTGTGAATTTCAAGAATCCCTCCCAAACAGCCTGGATTGCTCTGCGGCGCCATTCATGAGATCATTTCAGAAAGCACGGCCGGCGGCGTGCCGCAAGGGAGGCGGCCTCGATGAAAAGGCGCAGGATCTATATCACCGATTTCGACATGGAGAGACTACGGAAACTGATTGAAGGCGCCGCGACCCGGAGCCCGAAGGACCGGGAATACATCGAGAGCCTTTCCGGGGAGCTGGATAAAGCCGAGGTGGTGCCTTCAAAAGAGATCCCTGCGGATGTCGTGACCATGAATTCCAATCTTCGCGTTACGGACCTGGACACAGGCAAAGAGATGGTTTTGCGCCTGGTATTTCCCAGCGAGGCGGATTTCGATCGGGGCAGAGTATCCATTCTCGCTCCCATAGGCACGGCATTGATCGGCTACCGCGTGGGCGACACGGTGGAGTGGAAGGTGCCCTCGGGGCGCCGGCGTCTGCGGATCGAGGAAGTCCTGTATCAGCCCGAGGCCGCAGGCGATTTCCATCTTTAAGTGAGTGCGGCTTTCCAGAGGCTGTCTCATAACTGGGAAATTTAAAAGATCGCTCTAATAGAGTCGGTAACTTACACTCACTAAAGGAGGAGGAACGCCGGTTTTGAGACAGCCTCTTGGGAGCCGTGCGGTCCTTATAGCGGAGGATAAATGTTTACGGGTGCGCGAGAGGATGAAGGCGGCGGGAATAGAAAAATCCGGCTCGGGATAAGCCGGTGTCTTCTGGGAGACAAGGTCCGCTATGACGGCGGCCACAAACTGGACAGGTTTCTGACGGAGACTCTGGGCCGGTATGTGGAGTATGTTCCGGTATGTCCCGAAGTCGAGTGCGGGATGCCGATCCCGAGGGAATCGATGCGTCTCGTGGGGGATCCTGCCTCGCCGCGTCTCGTCACCGTCAGAAGCGGGATCGACAAAACGGATCAGATGATACGGTGGGCCCGGCGGCGCGTTATAGAACTGGAAAGCGAGGCCCTCGTCGGATTCATCTTCAAGAGCGATTCGCCGAGCAGCGGCATGGAGCGGGTCAAGGTTTACGGCGGCGGTGGCATGCCGGCGCGAAACGGCGTCGGCCTTTTCGCCCGCGCGTTCATGGAGCATTTTCCGCTCCTTCCGGTGGAAGAAGACGGCCGCCTTCATGATCCGGCGCTTCGCGAAAATTTCATCGAGCGCATTTTCACGCTGTCCCGCTGGAGAGACGTCCTCGCCGGCGGCAGAACCCGCCGGGGACTCGTCGAGTTCCACGCGAAACACAAGCTCCTGATTCTTTCCCACAGCGAGCGCCGATACCAGGAAATGGGGCGGCTCGTCGGGCGGGCGAAGGATTTGCCGCTCGACGAGCTGTTCCAGGAATACGAGAGGCTGCTTCTCGAGACCTTGAGGATCCGCGCGACGGCGAAAAAGCACTCCAATGTCCTCATGCATATGGCGGGGTATTTTAAGAAACAGCTCTCTGCCGGAGAGAAGGAGGAGCTGCTCGATCTGATCGATCTTTACCGGCGCGACATGGTGCCGCTGGTTGTCCCCCTCACGCTCATCCAACACTATGTGCGGAAATACGATCAGCCGTATCTCCGGGAGCAGTATTACCTCCATCCCCATCCCCGCGAACTGCAGCTGCGAAACCACGTGTGACGCGGATCAAATTCCGGCGCCCCTTTTTAACTGGTGCGGCAACCCGGGCGCATTCCTGTTTTCTTATGCCCGCCGGATTTCCAGGAGGTAGGCCAGGATCAGAAGAAGCGTGCCGGCCGAGGACAGGTTGATGCTCCGCCCCATGGCGGGGGTGTAATGGCGCTCGTCCGCATACCGGCCCGCGTGGTGCAGCATATTCACCGCCAGCGGAACCGTCAGCAGAACGAGGAGCGTCCAGACGGGCAGAATGCCGAAGGCGGCGCCCATCACGATGGAAAGATAGGCCGCAACGGTCGTGGCGGCGAGGATGCGCAGGGCGGCCGCCTGGCCGAAGCGCACGGAAAGGGTGCGCTTCCCCGAGCGCACGTCGTCGCGGTAATCGAACGTGTTGCTGACGACCCCCACATTCATGGTGAAAATCCCGGGTACGAGCGAGACCAGGAACGGCTCGACATCCACCCGCCGCGTCAGCACATACCAGACCCCGAAGACGATCATGGGCCCGAAAGCCAGAAAGAGCACGGTCTCGCCGAGCCCGCGGTAGTTGAGCTTCAAGGGGGGCGATGTATAGAAGAACACCGCCACAAGTCCGGCGGCTGCCAGGACGAGGACGGGATATCCCACCTTGACGAAAATGGCCACCCCTGTCGCAAATGAGATCGCCAGGCAGATGACGACGGCGACGGCCACCTGCCGGAGAGTCACCTTGCCGTCGATGAGGGGACTGTCGTGGAATTGTTGGGCCTTGTTGCCGAGGTTCCCTTTTTTGAAATCGAAATAGTCGTCCACGAAATCGGCCGCGGAGTGCGCCATCACGATACCCACGGTCGCCAGCACAAAAATGAAGGCATCAAAGGAACCGCGGGCATAAGCCAGGGCTCCGCCCAGCAGGCAAGGCAGAAGGCTCACGATAAGAAAGGGGGCGCGCGCCGCTTTGAACCAGGTGACGAACCATTGCTTCATAGGTTTCTACTCTTGAGTAAGGGTTGAGAGGAGGATGCCGGACGCCATGAGAAGGCAGGTGGTGATGAAAATCACGATGGAGTATACGGTGGCCCAGAGATAATCGGCGATGCGTCTCTGCGTCCCGAGCCGCCTCAGGAGAAGCGCGGAAAAGGGCATCGAAATCAAACCCGACAGCGCCCAGGGTGAGACAAAGCCGGAGATGACGGACCCCGCCAGGGACGCGTAAGCCAAAATGAGCAGGACGGTCACGACCCGGGACTTGAGGTTCAGGATCACCTCGGATCCGCCTTCTTCGACGACCCGGTAGCGCGCCCCCTTGAGGTAGGCAACCACCGTGACAAGAAATCCCACCGGCAAAGACGCGACAAGGGGCTCGGCACGGAACTGACGCGTCAGCACGAAGTCGACGCCCGACACGCACAAGGGACCGAAGGTGAGGAAGATCACCGGCTCCTTCAGCCCTCGCAGCATCAACGGCGTGAAAAAGAGGGACACGACTCCTCCGGCCAGGACAAACCAGAGCACCGGCGCGCCCAGTCGAAGAAAGAAATGGACGCCGATGACCAGGGCGGCAAACAGGCACAGGATTCCGGCATGCAGGGAGTGCTCGTTTTTTAACGGGCCGCCTATGAAAAGCGGTCTCCAGCCGGCGAAGATCCGGGTGTGGGCGTCCCGGCTGTCGGTGTGATAGTTCGTGAAGCGGTAATACAGATAGTCGGCGCCGGCCTGCCCGAGGATCAGGCCGAGAGCGGCCAGCCCCCAATCGGAAAAGTCTATGCGGCCGCAGTTGCGCGCCAGGGCGCCCGCGACCATCGCCGGCATGACGGAAGCGCTGAAAAGCAGGATCTTGATGAAACGGATGGGACGCGAGCGCTCTTCAGGCAGGACATTATCGGGAATTTCGGCCATACAGGAACCCGCGAAAAGGACACACCCGGTTTTCAAACCGTCTACTATAGCATTTTACTTTGGGGTTTGCGCCCGGCCGTTTTTTGAAAGGGCGGAAAAGGCGGAACCGCGGCCGGGACTCCGGGAAACGTGCGGTTTCATTTTGGCCCCGGGCGTCGGCCCTGTTTCTTTGCGCCGCCCCGGCCGCGCTTCAATTTCGCGCGGACAAAATCATCCAGCACGTCCCGCAGATCGGGTTTGCCCAGTTCCTCGAGCGAATAGCGGACGCGTGTCGACGGCTTTTGTATCTTGAAAATCCGGCGCAGGTCTACCGGCGTTCCGATGATTACCGCTTCGCAGGGGACCCTGTTGATGGTCGTTTCCAGCTCGCGCATCTGATCGGCCCCATAGCCCATGGCCGGCAGAAGGACTCCGGTCGACGGGTATTTTCTAAAAGTCTCGGCGATGGAGCCCTCCGCGTAGGGGCGCGGGTCCACGATTTCGCGCGCCCCGAACTGCTTCGCCGCCAGGGTTCCCGCGCCGAAATGCATCTCGCCGTGCGTGAGGGTGGGCCCGTCTTCGACCACCAGGACGCTCCTGCCCCGGATGACATCCGGGTCATCGACGGTGATGGGCGAAGCCGCGCGGATGATGCGAGCCTTGGGATTGACGCGGGCCACTTCGGCGAGGACGGCCGCGATGTTCTCCTCCGGGGCGCTGTCCACCTTGTTGATAATGAGGACGTCCGCGAGACGGGCGTTGGCAGCGCCCGGGTAATAAGTCCTTTCATGGCCGGGGCGATGCGGGTCCACGACTGTGATGGTCAGGTCCGGCTTGTAGAACGCGAGATCGTTGTTGCCGCCGTCCCAGACGATGACGTCCGCCTCCCGCTCGGCCCGGCGCAGGATCGCCGAGTAGTCCACTCCGGCGTAGATGACCCCTCCCTCCGCGATGTGCGGTTCGTATTCCTCCATCTCCTCGACCGTGCAATGGTGCTCCTGGAGGTCCTCGAGCTTCGCGTACCGCTGGACCACCTGTTTTTCAAGGTTCCCGTAGGGCATCGGGTGCCGCACCGCCACGACTCGAAACCCCAGGCTGCGGAGATAGGAGCAGACCTTCCGCGAGGTCTGGCTTTTTCCCGCGCCCGTGCGAACCGCTACGACCGCTATCACCGGCACATTCGAGACGAGCATTGTCTCCCGGGCGCCCAGGAGGACGAAGCGGGCGCCGCACGCGTTCACCAGGGCCGCCCGCTCCATCACATACTGGTTGGAAACGTCGGAATAGGAAAAAACGACTTCCTGCGCCCTGTACTTCGAGATAAGCCGGGCAAGCTCCTGCTCCGGGAAAATGGGTATCCCCTTCGGGTAAAGCGCCCCGGCCAGCTTCGCCGGGTATCTGCGTCCCGCGATGTTGGGGATCTGCGCCGCCGTGAAAGCGACGACTTCGTGCCGCCGGCTTGCGCGGAACACCGTGTTGAAATTGTGGAAGTCCCTCCCGGCCGCTCCCATGATGATGACGCGTGTGCGAGGCATACGATGCTCCTGTCGATGCAGTCGAGTCCGATCCTTTCCGTGAAGCTCCGGGGACGTGTCCCTGGAAGGATCCCGGCAGCCGTTCCTGCGGGGGGCGGCGGATTATTCGCCGTCGCGCAGGATGCGCGTCCCCGCCTTTCCCTCCAGAGCTTTGAGAAGGTGGGCGTGATCCGTGATCAGCGCCGATTTCCCTCCGAGCTCCAGGTATTTGACGGCGGCCGTTATCTTGGGTCCCATGCTGCCCGCCGGGAATTGTCCCTCGTTCAGATACCGCCTGCACTCGGTGATGGTCAGACGGTCCAGAGGCCGTTGCGTCGCTTTCCCGAAGTCAAGAAAAACACGGTCTACGTCCGTCGTTATGGCGAAAACGTCCGCTTCGAGGCGGCGCGCCAGGATCGCCGAGGTGTGGTCCTTGTCGATCACGGCCTCCACACCTTTGGTGATGTCGTGGTCGTTGAACACGGGCACGCCGCCTCCGCCGGCCGCGATGACCACGAGGCCCCGGTCGACGCAGGCCCGAATCGCTTCCAGTTCTATAATGGCGACCGGTTCCGGGGAAGGGACCACTCTGCGGAATCCGTGCGCCGGGTCTTCAACCATTGTCCAGCCGAGCAGATCATGGTAAAGATCCGCCACCTCTTTCGTATAGTAAGGACCGATGGGCTTGGTGGGATTCTTGAAAGCCGGGTCGCGGGAATCGACGAGGACCTGGGTGACGAGCGAGACGATGGGCGTGTCCAGACCTTCGGCCTGCATCATCTGCCACATGGCGTATTGCAGCACGTAGCCCACCTCGCCCTGCGTCGAGGCGACGCAGCAGTCGAGCGGCAGGCGGTACGCGTGCGCCGCCGCGGCTTCCGAGCGGACAAGCTGAGCGCCCACCTGAGGTCCGTTGCCGTGGGTCAGCACCACGCGGTGGCCCGCGCGGATAAGCCCCACAACGGCCGCGGCCGTCTCCACGGCGTTCTGAAACTGCTCCTCCGCCGTCCCCTTCTGCCCGCCCCGGATCAGGGCGTTTCCTCCGACGGCGACAAGAACCAGTTTGGACATAAACCTCCCCGCGCCCTTCGGCGGTTTCCGCAACGGGTCTGCCGCGGCTGCGGCGCGATGCCTTCACCCGGTCGTCCCGCGGATATTCTATCACGTTCCAAGTGCCGCCCCTCGCGGGCTTCCGGGTTTATGAATCCGCCACGCGAGCTTCAGTCGGCGAAATTCGCGGCATTTCTCCCGTTTCGGGACCGTTGCGTCTCCCGGCGGCTTTTCGTAGAAATCCCGTTCCACAGGAGCGATCCGGGATGTATCCTGTTTAAAAAAATCCGGACAGGGAGGGCTGCGGGCCTGGAGCCGTTTGCGGATCGGAGAACGCTTATGCTGCCGCCGAAAACATTATGTCACGCGATCTTCATCCTTGTTTTGCCCGCCGCTGTTTTCACGGCCGCAGGGCGTGATCCGGCCGCGCGGAGCACCGCGCAGGAAGCCGCCGCGGTCGAGGACCGGCAACAGCAGGCGGCGGGCGAGAGTTTCAAGATCAAGGTGGACGTCGATCTCGTCACGACCGATGTCACCGTCATCGGGAGCGCGCCCGAGTTGCGGGCAGAAGATTTCATCGTCTATGACAACGGCGTCGCCCAGACGGTGAGCCACTTTTCACGCGACCAGTATCCGCTCGCCGTCGCCGTATTGATCGACGGCAGCCTGAGCATCCGGCCCTACCTGCCCTTGCTCCAGGTCGCCGCGGCGTCGGCTCTCCGGCGTTTGAAGCCTGAGGACCAGGTCGTTCTGTATTCCTTCAACTCCGGCATCTCGCGGCACGGCGATCTCACGGAAGACCGGATTCAAATCGCCGACAGGATAGGCAAGATCCAGGTCGCGCTAGGCACCAATATCTACGGGACGATCTTTGAGGCAGCGAACTATTTGTACAAGAAGGCTCCGCGGCGGCGCCGCGCCATCATTCTGGTCTCGGATAATTGCCACGCCATGGGAACCCGCAGCGCTGAGAGCTGCGGCGTCGAATTGCTGGAAACCAACACGACTCTCTATAACATCCGTACCCCGGGAGACAACGCGAGCGCCTACGCGAGCCAGTGTTTTCAGTCGGATACTGCGATTCGGAGGCTCGCCGCGGATACGGGGGGCGAAGTCTTCGATGCGCAGAGGCCGATATCGCTCCAGGATGCTCTGGAGAAGGCGATATCCGCCCTCCGGCTGCAATACACCCTCGGATTTAACCCGTCGTCCCCCGGAAGCAGGGGAAGCTTCCACAGGCTGGAGGTCAAGCTGGCCTCCGGGGGCCGGTGCCCCGGGTGCCGGCTGCTGGCGCGGCGCGGTTACTACGCAGGGGTGACCGCGCCTCTCCCGCCGCCGGAGACAGCGCGGGTCGCGCCGCTGCTGTCCCCTCAGAGGACGGATCAATTGCTGGTTCAAAGGAGCATCATGACGGCGGGCTCCATCGACGTGGATCTGCCGGGCATCCCTTTTGCCGTCAGGACCAAGGAGCAGACAGGCTCCGGCGGCGAGCCGCAGGTCCAAGTCGATCTTGCGATAAGCCTCGCGGGGGTCGCGTTCAAAAACGTGGACGGGAAGCGCGCCTGCCGACTGTGCGTCGCGATATTTTACGCGGATTCCAAGGGTAAGATTCTCGGCTCGGACTGGAAAAACATCGAAGGGCAACTGAGCGACGAGGCCTACCGCCGGGCCCTGAATACGGGGATCAACTATTCGGCGGTGATCCCTCTCAAGGACAAAAGACAAATTATCAAAATTGTCGTCTATGATGAACAGAGCGACAAAGTGGGCAGCAGACTTGTAAGGTTTCGCTAGCAGTTACGCCGGCGGCCCGAAGACGGCTTTCGCGGATCTCCGACGGTTTTCAGGCGCAGGAGGAAAACATCCATGACAGGCTCCAGGATCATCCTTGGTCTTCTGGCCGCTTTTTCCGTCACCCTGTCGACCGGCTGCGGGGAGGGAGAAAAGCGGACAGCATCGTGGACGCAGGGGATTTCATCGAACAGGTCCGAGATACACAGCCGCCGGGATTTCGACGCCTACCTGTCCAGATTCAACAACCGTGACTATCAGGGCTTTCTGGATTATTTCGCCGACAATTTCGAAATGATCCATGTCGGGGGCAATCTCAGGAGCCGGGAAGAAGTGATGAAGTTCTACCGATTCCTTCACAGTTACATCAAGGAAACCGTCATCGTCGATCGTCTCGTGATGGACCGGGATACGATTGCCATGGAGGCACGGGTCAAGATCGAGGG
The DNA here is from genome assembly GCA_964481255.1 of uncultured Acidobacteriota bacterium. GTDB lineage: Bacteria > Acidobacteriota > UBA6911 > UBA6911 > UBA6911 > UBA6911. The sequence continues at coordinate 8,597 of CAYZTZ010000063.1, forward strand.
GATCCGCGAACTGACTCCGGAGACGGTCGCGGCCTCGGATTATCCGCGTTTGAAGCCCCTGAGGGCGGGCGAAACAGCCGTGATACCCCAGTTCATCCACTACCACCTTGTGAACGGGAAAATCGTGAAGGTGGAATGCAGGGAATGACAGGGCGGCCTCAAGGTCGCCCTGTCATGAATCCCCTTTGAAAGGCGTGTCGGTTCCAGCTGCAAAGGAATGCGGCCCGGCAGGAAGCTAATCTGAAGGGAGATCCGCCGGCTCTGCCGTTGAGGCAGCAGGAGTCTGACGAATACTGAATTATGCCTTCCCCCCATGTTCTTACAGTTAGCCCCTACCTATATTTTCGTGAGCACGGCTCTCCAGAGCCGTGCGTCAGCGCCTACCTATGTTTTCGTGAGCACGGCTCTCCAGAGCCGTGCGTCTGCCTTTTCCCTGGACCCCCGTAAGGGCCTCTCGAGACCCGTCCGCACGCAGAATTAGTCTGCCTGTCTACTCGTTACTCCCGGAACAATACCCTCGCCCTGTTGTCACTTGGGATGCAGCCGGGCACTGCGTTATGCTAGGGCTGTTGATGGAGTCCCGAGTCTGAAAGGAGTCGCAGCCTATGTTGAACAGGACGCTTAGCGTTGTGCTGAATCCTGAACCCCCGCGGACGCCCGCCGCTGAAGGCTCCGGCGCGGGCGTTTCCTCATGGTCCATGGCGCCTCGTCCGGACAGTCTGAACGGCAGGACCGTATATCTGGTGAACCAGGGCTTCGGGGGGAGCGAGCTTTTCATGCAGCAATTTCAGGCATGGTTTCTTGAAAACATGCCGTCGGTAAAAACCGTCCTGAAGCGCAAGACGGGCTTTATCTTCCGGGACGACACCGCAGACCTGTGGGAGGAAATCAAGCAGAAGGGCGACGCTGTCATTTTCGGCGTCGCGGGTTGACCGGGCTGTGTCTCGGCGGTCGCCGGGTGCTGCCGCACCCTCGAATTGAAATACGGGATCCCCACCGCGCCCCTCTCAACAATCACATTTGAAGACGTGGTCCAGGAGGACACGGAGTTTTTCGGAGTGCCCTTGCGCTTCATCTACACCCCCCATCCTGTTGTATCCATGCCCCCGTCCGTCCTGCGGGGATACATCGAGGGAAAAGATCCGAAAACCGGAAGACGGCTCGTCGACGAGGTTCTGGAGGCGCTCACAAAACCCTATACGGCCGAAGAGAGCCGGAGCCTCGCTGTCGCGCGTCCCGATCCCCCGCGGCAGCGTCTGCTGGAGCCGGACACAGAGGACAACCTGCGCAAGATTTTCTACGATCGCGGATGGACGGATGGACTGCCCATAGTTCTGCCGACTGAGGAGCGCGTTGCGGAGATGCTTTCCGGCACGAGCCAGCCGCCGGATAAGACGGTGGGGAAAACGTTCATGGTCGACACGCAGGAGAACCTGCGAATCACCGTCGAAAGCGTCGCCGCCGCCGCCGTCATGGCCGGTGCCCGGCCCGAGCATTTGCCTGTGCTGCTGGCGATCGCCTCAACCGGTCAGCCCGCCATTCAGCCCTCCACGCTTCCATTTACAAGCGCAATTTTGGTCAACGGCCCCATCCGCAACGAAATCGGCATGAATTCCGGGATGGGCGCCCTCGGGCCCTTCAACTTCGCCAACGCCGTCATAGGCCGCGCCTGGACACTGATGAGCAAGACATGGGGTTTCGCCCGCCGCAAGAGGACCTTCTGGACCTCCCAGGGGAACAATTACACCTACAATAATCTGTGCATGGCAGAAAACGAGGAGCGCAGCGTCTGGGAGCCTTTCCACACGCAGAAAGGCCATAAGCCGGAAGAAAGCGTCGTCAGCCTGTTCCGGGGATGGAATCTCATCAACAGCACGGGCGCGGCGGCCAGGCGATCGTGGGGCGAGGAAGTCAAACTCCAGATGCAGGCGCTGCCGCCTCTGTATTCCAGCGCCACCCTCATCCTTGATCCGCTTACGGCGCGGCATCTCAAAGAGAACGAGGGCTTCCGCACGAAGCTTGATTTGAGCCGGTGGATTTCTGAAAACATCAGGATGCCCGCGAGCCGGTTCTGGAATAACGACATCATCGACATGCTGGTGGCCCCCCTGGCTCTCGGCGGCGTTCAGCCCTACGCCGCATGGAAACAGCTCCCGGGCGACGCCCTGATCGCGCCGTACCATCGCCCGGAGAAGGTCCACATTCTCGTAGTGGGCGGAGAAACCAGTCCGCTGTGGAAAGTCTCCGACCTCGACTGCACAGCGACGGCTTCCGTCGATAAGTGGCGGGCCAAAGTTCCTTCAGGGCACTGCGCGGATCGCAGTGGAGACGATGCCGGCGGCGGGGGCGCCTATGAGGCGCCCGGGAATTGATCCTCAGCCTTATGGATTCCGTTCGGACCCATGAACCGGACCGGTCTTGCGCATGCTTTGTTCACGGCGTTCCGTCCTGGAAAACCGTTTCCGCGCCGCGTTCGTTCACTCGCATGGCGCGGGCAACAGGGAGCCGCGCCTATGAAACACGGTATGAAATTCGAAAAGATACTGGAACCCGGCCGTATAGGGAAACTGCGCATCAAAAACCGTATTGTGAAGGTCTGCGGCGGGGCGGAGGACATAGGCGTCCGGAACAGAGCCTTCCTGGAGGCGATCGCCCGCGGCGGCGCAGGCCTGGTTATATGGGGAGATGTCGCCGTGGAATATCCCAGGGGCGTCACGATTCCCATCACCGAAAGACACCTCGAGGATGAAAGGAACATTCCGGCTTTCAAAAAAACAGCCGACGCCGTGCACCGGCATGACTGTCCCGTGTTTATGCAGCTGTTTCACGCCGGGCCCCAGGCGTTCCTTACGGGCGGCCTGCAAACGGTCTCCTCATCGAGCCTGACGGATAACGAGGTCGCCGAACTGACCGCTTCCATGAAACCGAAGCAGCTGACGATTCCCGAAATCGAGGACCTTGTGGATAAGTTCGCTTCCGCGGCCGTGCGGGCCCGCGAGGCCGGGTTCGACGGCGTGGAGGTCAACGGCGCCAGGATGCACCTCATCAACAGCTTCCTTTCCCGCGCCTGGAATAGGCGCCGAGACAGATACGGCTGTGAGAGCCTGGAAAACAGGTCCCGCTTTTTTGTCGAGATCGTCCGCGAAATCAAGAAACGCCTGGGGAAGGACTTCCCCGTCTCAACGCTGATCAACGGCATCGAACTCCGCATCGACAAGGGCATTACCGTCGAGGAGGCGCGGGGATTCGCCAGAATCCTGCAGGATGCGGGCGCGGACGCCATTCATGTAAGAGCCTTCGGCTACCATGGTTTTCAAAGCATCGACGCATCGCCGCGGGGGATCTACCATTCCGAAACCGCGAAACCGCTCCCCCGGGAACTGGACTGGAGCCGCAAGGGGAGGGGTGCCATGACGCCTCTGGCCGCCGCCGTGAAACAGGCGGTCTCCGTGCCCGTCATCGCCGTCGGCGGTCTCGACCCTGTTGTTGGAGAGATGATATTACGGGAGGGCAGGGCGGACTTTATCGGCATCTGCAAAGGCCTTATGGCGGATCCGGAGATCGCGAACAAGGTTGCCGCGGGCCGAGTCGAAGACATCGCTCCGTGCGCGGACTGCGGCGATTGCGCCCGCGCCCTCATGGCCATGGTGCAAAAGCCCGAGTTCGTCCCGATCCGATGCCGGGTCAATGCCGCTCTGGGCGGCGCGGAGGATTATGAAATCCTTCCGGCGCTCAAAAGAAAAAGAGTGGTGGTCGCCGGCGGCGGGCCGGGAGGGATGGAAGCTGCGAGAGTCTCGGCGATACGGGGGCACGATGTCACCCTCTTCGAGAAGGAAAGGCGGCTGGGCGGCCTTTTGCCGTGGGTCGCCCTGATCAAGGGCCTTGACGTCGACTCCGACGCCATGGTCCTTGCGAATTACCTGCAGAGCCGGATCGCCGAACTGGGCGTCCGGGTCCGATTGGGCGAGGAGTTCCGGGCGTCCGTGATTGAGGAGATTCATCCCGACGCTGTCATCCTGGCAACGGGAACCTTCCCGACGGTGCCGGATATCCCCGGAATAAATAACGGACCCGTCATGCATATCGCGGATCTTCATCGGAGGATGAAGGATGATCTCGAGATAATGGAGCCCGGCATTATGCGGTGGATGTCCCGATACTGGGACTGTGTTGGGAAAAACGTCGTCATCGTCGGCGGCGGCATCGAGGGTTCCGCGCTGGCGGAGTTTCTGGTTGAACGATGCAGAAACGTGACCCTGGTGGACGAGGCTGCGATATGGGGCGACGAACCTCTGGTGCGATCCCACTCGATGGAAAAGGTGACGAGGCTGCCGGGGGTGCGGTATGAGGAAATAACAGCTGGAGGTCTGGTTGTCCTTACGGCGGAGGGAAGGCGGCTGACTCTCGAAGCCGATACCATCATCACGGCGCCAGGCCCCCGACGGGACGTTGAACTCTACCGATCCCTCCAGGGAATGGTTCCCGAAGTCTACCTTCTCGGCATGGATGAAAGGGAACCCGCATCCATCATGAACGCCATCGGCAATGGTTACCGCGTCGCCAAAGGCCTATAGCCAGCAATACGTGAGCACGGCTCTGCAGAGCTGATGCGATGGGCTAAGACAGACGGACGGGTCTGGAGACCCGCCCGCACACATTCTCCTTTTTCGTGAGCACGGCTCTGCAGAGCTGATGCGATAGGCTAAGACAGACGGCGCACGAACCCATATTTCAGCCGTGCCACTGCAGAACGGAATCAGCACTTTCCGAGGGTCTTCAGCACCTTATCCGGCGTAACAGGCGGAGCGATCCAATGTCCTATGGCGTTCGCTACGGCGCAGACCGGCAGAAGGGGAGCGGCCATGCAGTGGCTGATGCCGGACCCGCCGTAGCAGGCGTTCCCGCTCCGCGTCTCGACGGCGTATGTCTCGATCGGCCCCAAATCCATGATGGTGGGCTTTTTGTACTCCCACATGTTCGTGCTGAGCTTGACGCCCGTGGCCTTGTCGTAAATCCACTCCTCCGATAAGCCCCCTCCGTGGCTGAAGAACATAGCCTGGTGCAGCTGGCCTTCGAAGGACGTCATGCGCAGCACCTTTCCCGGATCGCAGACAACGACATACTTTGTTACTTCCACGCCTCCGGTTTCGGGATCCACGGCCACTTCGCAGAAGCTCGCGTTCATTACGTCCAGGATATGTCCGCCCTTATGCCATGTGGTTTCAGGCGGTCTCCCGAAATAAGTCGCCGTGATGTCCAGGTCGTGATCCCCGAATCCTTCATCGGCGATGAATTTGCCGAAGGGCTGGCGCTGGCCGGGATCCGATTTCAGATAGACCATCGTGTCCTCGGTATCGAGGTCTTCGGGCTTGCATTTGAACTTCGGGGCGGCCAGTTCCAGCAGCAGCTTCTTGCAGGCCACGGCGGCCTCCTTCATCACCCACGCGGAGGCCGATGTGCCGTCGCTTCCCCCTCCTACGGGAGTAAAAATAGCCTTATTGTCATATAGCAGGATCACGTCTTCCACCCTGGCACCCAGCTCTTCGGCGACAACCAGGGCGCAGGCGTCGGCCGCGTAAACGCCCATCCAGGGCCCTTTCAGTGGCACGTACACCTTGTTGTCGCCCTGAATGGTCACCGTCGCGGTGTAGGGCTGCATGGCGTGCCGCGGAGACTGGGCGTAGCGGAAGCTCAAGCCGTGCAGCCTGCCGTCCGGGAGCTTTCTGGTCCCCGCCGGGTGCCACTTCCAGTTCATGGCTTTCCTGCCTTTTTCGACGCACATCTGCAGGCTGGGCGGGATCCCGGGATCCTTCTGGGATGAAGGCCCGTGGACGTTCCGGAGAGCGACATCGATCACGTCCATGCCGAGCTTCTCCGCGATGATCTGCTCGGCGATCGTCATGGCGTCCCAGTTGAAAGGCGAGGTCTGGCTTCCCGTGTTTTTACCTGAACTTGTGTAGACTCCCTGGGCGTCGCTTCTGAGATTGACGCAACGGGTGGTGTTGAAGGGGCTGAACCTGGCTTCAAACGCGCCCATAGCGAAGGCGCGCGCATTCTTTCCCGGCGCCCCCTGGTCCGAGATCATGCTTTCCTGGACGGCCGTGATCGTCCCGTCCTGTTTGAATCCTATTTTGACGTGCATGTACCGCTGAGGATTCGCGGGATAGAAATCATTCTGACGGGTGTTCATGCAGCGGACCGGCCGTCCGGTTCTTTTGGCCAGCAGGGGCGTGATGAGGGCGGCGCGGCGGATGAACCAGTCGCAGTATTTGCCTCCCTGAAACGTCGTGCCGCGATAGAGCTTATCGAACGTGAGGTCGTACATGGGGCGGAGCTGGAACGCTCCCCATGTCGGGCAGACGCCCTCGATATACAGCGTCGGGCCTTCGACTCCCAGAGGGTCCTGATCCCACCAGGAGAGACTCCCGTTGGGGTTCGGTATATGAGACGCAGTCAGCGAGTGCGCCCAGTCGAATTCGACGATATGATCCGCCTCGCGGAAGCCGGATTCGACGTCCCCCGTCGTGTACGGTTTCGATGCCAGATCTTTGGGATCGATCCGGACGACGGGCGCTCCGGGTTTCAGGCCGTCCCGCGGATCCACGATTGTCGGCAGCACTTCCCATTCCACCTTGATGCGTTTCAGCGCCTCGTCGCAGATTTCCGGCGTCACGGCGACCACGACGGCCCCTATCTCCTCGTCCTCGGTGTCCGATTCGTCCGGGATCAGAGGCTCGCGGATCCCCTTCATGTTAAGGATTTCCGGGTCGTCCCAGGTGACGATGTCTACCACGCCCTCGAGCTCTTTCGCCTTGCTGATGTCCATGCTTCTGATTTTGGCCCGCCCGTAAGGGTTCCTGAGAAACTTGGCGTGGAGCATATCGGGCAGGACATAATCGCTGCCGAATCTGGCCCTGCCGGTCGCGATGGTATGGGAAAGTCTGCCGGGGACGTTAGCCCGGCCGACGGCCTTGAATTCCGTCCTCTGTCCGTTGCTTCCAACAATGTCTGCCATAGGTGACCTCGCAGAAAAAATCAGCAGCTTTGTCCGCCGCGGCGATTGTACTACTGCGGGCTGGTTTCAGCGCGAAATTCCGTGAAGTTCTTCAAACAACAATCAACCGGTAGAACTATGCTTTCGGCAGCGGCTTCTGCCATTCCAGCAGCCGCTCGGCGTTGGCAGGCAGCTTATAGACCTTGACGTGGTCCTTCAGGGCGGGTCCCAGAATCTCTATCTTGCTCAGGTCCCCTTGTCCCAGGCCCGCCTGTGCGGCGTAAACCAGGTGCCCGACCTTGCCGGCCCCGACGCCGATCAGCTCCGCGCTGACGGTGTCGGCCGCCAGCCAGTCCGTGCTTACGACGCAGACTCGGTGATCGACAGGCGTCCCATCCACCGGGCCCTCTCCTTCCATGCCCTGGAAGCCGTCGATCACGGCCAGGTGCGGATGCAGGCGCGGCGCCAGGGCGGCGAGGTTGTAATGGATGCCACGCACGCCGCCGCCGTGGACGAGGAATCTGTTGGTCCTGTCCATTTCGCCCGGCTTCGCCCCGGGCTCCTTCACGGCCGCGGCGACGATCACGTTCTTGAGCGAAAAGGTCGCCATCGTGAAGAAATGCGTCTTGAGCACCGCCGCGGAGATAATGTAACTGTTCGGATCCAGCATCATCCTGGATACCCGGCAGGCGTGCGGGCGCAGATCGCTCTGGTCCATGCAGTAGACGGCGCCCACCTCCGTCTTGTCCAGGTCCACCAGCTTGACGCCGTATTTGCCGGCGAACTTATTGTATCCGTAATTGTCAAAACCCTCGGCCGCGGAACCGTCCGCGGGCGACTCGGCGATCACGACGTTGGTTTTGCGGATGGACTTGAGGAACTCGAGGATCCCTTCGAGGTGGTCGGCGTGGGTGGCGCACAGCGGCTTGCGCACGCTGACGTTGTTGGGCTTGACGATGACGCGCTTGTCGCCGATGGCGCGCGCGATCTCCTTTTCAAAGGTGCGCAGGGCGCGAAAAGTATTGTCCGTCCGGTCTTTGCCGGTCGTCAGAGCGACGCGCGCCGGGGACGGCTCCGCTTTCGACGGAGCGGGAGACGGCGCCATGCCGCTCTGGGCATGGGCCGGGTCCTGAAACCGCAATCCGTCGGCCAAAGCCAGGCTGCCGAGTATCGAAGCTTTCAGAAATCGACGACGGGAGTCCAGGAATTGAGACATAGGCCTTGCCTCCGTACAGGAACCCAAACCCTGACAAACCTGATCGATGCGTGGATCTTAGCACAGGATCCGTGAAGATTGCCACGCGGCGCAATCATAGAGCCTCGGCCGCCGCGGATCCGCCGGCCTTTCTTCCGGCTATTTCATCCTGCATTCGGACAACGTTCCGGTCTTCAATCCTGTAGCCGTAATAGAAAATGACCGCGGCGACGGCGCTTGCCGCCGCCGGGCTTAAGATCATGATCGAGCGGATTCCCTCCACCACGCGGGGCGTGGGGACGGCGTTGGCGACATAGCCGATGGCGGCCAGGCCCAAGGTGACGACGGCGCTTCGCGCCAGAATCCCCAGTTTGATCGGGAAATTCAACAGAGCCATGGTGAAAGCGCTGATGTTCCTGCCCGTCTTCCATTCCCCGTAAATCACCGTATCCGCAAAGAGGGCGGTAGTCATGGATCCTGCGATACTGCCGAAGAAGGAGGCCAGGCCGTAAATCACGGTGAAGCTCCATTCCGTTTCGCCGAAAAACATCGCGGAAGCGAATGTGACGGCGGAGAGAGCAAGAAAAACCCAGTAGCAGCGGCGCTTCCCCATGCGGATTCCGGCCCATGTCGAGAAAAAGGCCCCGATCAGCATGGCGACGCTGCCGACCAGCAGGAAGACGGTCATGAACTCCAGATTCCTGAAGACGTAGCTGAACAGATAAAAGGCGAAGGCCATGTAAACCGAGAGCCCGGCGTATCGGAATGTCTCGGCCACGATCAGCAGGAGGAGGGGCGGATTGGCGAACACCAGGCCGATGATCTCCTTCAAAGGCTGTTTCGAACCCCTGCCGGAAGCGTCGGAGGGTATGTCGTCATAGGGATCCTTCCCCGCGGTTATCCTGTATATGTACCAGTAGCCGAGGACCATCAGCACGGCGTAGATAAACACCGTGATCGTGAACCCGGAGATTTTCCCGGCGCGGCTGGTGAAGAACAGGAGCATGGGCGGGCCGGTGACCGAGAAAAGCAGGCCTGCGGCGGACCAGCCCTGCGACCGGCTTGTCGACAGGATGGTCCTCTCTTCGGGCAATCGGCTCAGTCGGCCGACCATCGAGCCGCCGGCGGTGAACACCACGTTGTATAGAAGATGGCTGAGTATGAATGCGGTTACGATGATCGACGCGGCCGTCCAGTCGTTCCCTATTCTGGAAAACTGAAGGATGTAAAGCGGAGCGACGATGGGCGGTCCGACGAGGAACCACGACCGGTATTTCCCGCCGTATTTCAGGGTCACCCTCTGGAGAATGAGGCCGGCCGCGAGCGCGCACACGATGTCCACGGCCGCCGTGATCGAGAGGATGGCGCCGGTGACCGCCATCGAAAACTGCGCGTAGTCGGTGAGAAAGGCCGCGAAATAGAGCATCTCCACGTTGATCATCAGGAGAAAAAACATGTCCGCGACGCCGTAGGTGTATAGCAGCGATTTGCTCAGTCTTTCCGCCATGGTGGTCTCCCGAAAAGGAATGCGGGCTCGATTATATGTGAGAAACCGGTGACAGGCTACCCTGTCCCTTTTTTCGGGGACAGGGTAGCCTGTCACCCCAAAAAACGCTTGCGTCCGGGCTTGCCCTGATGACACACTCATGGCGAAGAAAACCATGGGCCCGATCGCGTTGTTTGAGGTCTGCCAGGCGTCCAATTTCTATTCGGGGAAGGCCTTTTGTCAGACCGCCTTTACAGTGTTGCTTGGAAGATCGAGGATTTCGCGAGTCTCGTCGGTCCTTGGGCAAAGGCGGGCGGACCCAAACGGACC
>CAYZTZ010000063.1:18611-19759 GCA_964481255.1 uncultured Acidobacteriota bacterium
ACCCTTGTAAGCATCGCGGCGGAAGAAATGAAAGGAGGAGTGCAACATGGCTGATCTGGCGGGAGTCAACGGACAAAGAAAAGATTTCAAGGTCGTCGGGAAGCCGAATCTCCCGGGGGTGCTGTCCTGGTCGCAGGCTACAGGCGTGGCAAAGTTCGGGATTGATTTTGTCGTTCCCGACATGCTCGAGGCCAAATTCCTCCGAAGCCCCTATGCGAACGCCCGTATCAAGTCCCTGGATATTACAAAGGCCAAAGCGATTCCCGGTGTCGTCGATATTGTAACCTGGCAGGATGAAGACCTTAAAAACCTCGGCGGCGGGGGTTTCGCGATGGGCCCTTCATCGGGGTTTTTGAGCGACTATGCCGATCAGGAAGGCGCCGAAGTCGGCGTCATCGTCGTGGCCGAAAACGCCGACATCTGCGAAGAAGCTCTGCGCGCCCTTAACGTGGAGTGGGAAGTGCTTCCCCATGTCGTCGACCTTCTCGAGGGAAGAAAGCCGGACGCGCCCGTCATTCGCCCGGCTGCCCCGGCGAAAAAGGAAGGAATGGCGGGGCCTGGAATGGGAGCCGCCAAGAATCCCCCCAAAAAGGGCAATGTTTCCTTTTCCAATGTCAATGACGGCGATGTCGAAAAGGGATTCAAGGAAGCCGACCATATCCTCGAATACGACGTGAACACGTCCGCCTTTGCCGGGCATATTCCCAATCCCGTGGGCACGGTCGCCTGGTGGTTTGACGATCCTCTCCATGGGGAAGGGAAGAATATACAAATCGAAGGCGTCCCCTGGGGACACGACCAGATCTCGAGAATGTACCGCCTGAGCGGGGACAAGGTTTTTCAGAACTGCATGTTCGTGGGGGGCAGGTACTGCGACTGGGGCATCCGCAAATCGCAGCAAATCACCCCGTTGCTCGCCAAAAGAGCAGGCAGGCCGGTCCGATGCGTCAACAGTCGTTACGATATGTACGACTTCAACCTGAACCAGCGATACGTGCACATGAAGATCGGCTTCAAAAAGAACGGCCTGATCACCGCCATCGAGGATTTCTCAATCGCGGACGGCGGGGTTCAGGGAAGCTCCAATTTCGGGAATACCATGGATCAGACCTACGGCCCCTATTTCACGACGCGATGCCCGAACGTCA
>CAYZTZ010000064.1:0-10638 GCA_964481255.1 uncultured Acidobacteriota bacterium
ATCGACAACCTGTTTCTCTTGTTTGAATCTCTGTCCATTTCACCGGAAATGGGGAAAAGGGCCGGGAAATATCTGAATCTCTATTCCAAATCGCACGGCATGGAGCTTGGCGACGCACTTATCGCGGCTGCTGCCTCATCAGCGAATATTCCTCTCTGGACGCTGAACAGGAAGCACTATCCCACAAAGGGAATTGAATTCTTTTCGCCTTAGCTCTCCAGAACTTCGCGCGGCTTCCCCTGCTTTTGTGTGAGGACGGGTCTCCAGACCCGTCCGTAAGCAGTGGTAGAAGAGGACGCAAGGCTCTGGAGAGCCGTGCTCACGAAGGAATTGTGTGAGGACGGGTCTCCCGACCCGTCCGTAAGCAGTGATAGAGGCAGACGCACGGCTCTGGAGAGCCTTGCTCACGAAAGAATCGTGTGAGGACGGGTCTCCAGACCCGTCCGTCATCAAAATCCCGCTAATCCCCCATATCTGCGGAGTGAACGCTAAAGGCTAAGACTATTTCCCGTAATAACCGATCTCCCGACCCGTCCGTCATCAAAATCCCGCTTATTCCCCATATTTGCGGAGTGAGCGGTAGCCGATATAATCCACAGGAAAGGAAATAGGTGAAACCCATGGCCGTCCTTAGCCGAACCTGGACCCTTTACAAACAAAGCTTCAACGTCCTCTGCGCCGACGTCGAAATCGTTCTTTTCCCGGTGATGAGCGCCGCCTCGGCCGTTCTGGTCTCCGTGGGCTTTTTCTACCCGCTTTTCCGCAGCGGCATTTTCGAAGGGACGAACCCGGAGAACCTCCCCTGGGAAATCTACGCCCTGATGTTCATCTGGTATTTCCTGAACTTCTTTGTCGTGATTTTCTTCAACAGCGCCCTCGTGGGCTGCGCGAACATGAGGCTTTCCGGCGGGGACCCCAAGGTGCGCGACGGTCTGCGGATCGCCTTTGAGCGCATCGACAGGATCATTCTCTGGGCGCTTATTGCGGCGACGGTCGGGGTGGTCCTGAATACCATAAAGGAAAAGAGCAACAAACTTATCGGCCGCCTGCTGGCCGGCGGTCTGGGACTGGCCTGGACGCTCGTGACGTATCTGATCATTCCGGTGATTATTCTGGAGGACCGGACGATGTTCGATTCGATGGAGCGTTCGGCGGAACTGTTCCGGAAGCGCTGGGGAGAGCAGATAGCCGGCAGCCTGGGCTTCGGGCTGATCAACTTTCTGCTTTTCGTCCCCGGTCTTCTGTTGGGCCTGTTGCTTTTCAGGATCGAGCCCGCGCTGGCCGTCATCGTTGTAATCTGGTACGTCCTCATCCTTGCCGCGGTCACCTCGGCGGTCAAGGGAGTTTTCACGGTTGTGCTCTATCGCTATGCCGCCACGGGCGATCTCCCAACCGGCTTCTCCCCCCGGCAGATCGATGCCGCCCTCGGGGTAAAGAGGCAGCCTGATTGGGACGCCACTTTGTAAGCGTCAGGCGGCGGGTGCGAAAGATAATGATTCAACGCCAAAATTCATTGGGCGGCGCTGAAATTCTTCCCTCAAGGCCAATTAAATCCCTAAAGCCATTACGCTGTTTTCTCCGATAAGTATTTTGAGCTTTAAGAATGAACAATTTAGGGCGGATAATTCTATTTCGGCTTTTACATTTTTTATCAAGAATTTGACATTCTGGAGCTAAAATTTCTGCAGAATTGTGCCGATATGCTGTATGATAAGCATGATTTGTACAGATTCGCAGGCCGGTCCGGTCGTGAGTTCCCCTCGCAGCCTTCATGCCTGGTCGGAGCGACTTGCCGGAAAATCATGCAATGGCCGTTACTTGGATGGGCGGCAAAGCCTCATCCGCCTCAGATATGGGAACGCCGGGTTTTATCGAAAGATCAGGAAACAATGATCAGGAAGCCTAAATCACAAAAAGGCCAGACGCTCATAGAGTTCGCCTTTATCATCGTCATTCTTCTTGTTTTAATTCTCGGCATCGTCGAATTCAGCATCATCATGTACGACAAAGCGATAATAACCAGGGCCAGCCGCGAAGGCGCTCGCGCGGGAGTGGTGTACCGGGCGAATTCAGGCAACGATTTCAGCTATCTGCCCCTCACGCAGACTGAAATAAGGAACGTAGTCAACAATTACGTTCAGAGCAGCGGGTTGTTCACTTTCGGCACTCCATTTAATCCTGCAACAGACGTAACAGCGAGATGGTCCATCGACGGGGGAACCACGTGGACGACCACTCTCCCGTCCACGCATGGCGACGGTACACAGCTGAGGGTTGATGTGACATTCACATACACATTTCTCGCACTCCCGAGGCTTGCAAACCTGGCAGGCGGCACTTTGAACCTCGCATCCACTACAACAATGAGAATGGAATGAATCATTGCTATGAGAAAGTTCAAATCCGAAAACGGGCAAGCCATTGTTGAGCTGGCTTTTGTGTTGCCCTTCATCCTGATCCTGCTGCTGGGCCTTATCGAGTTCGGCGTTCTCTTTTATAACCAGGCAATGTTGACGAACGCCAGCCGCGAGGGGGCAAGAGCCGGCATGACCTACACATCGGACGGTTCGGGCAACTATTGGGACGTGGCCAGCATGCGAGCGGCCGTAAGCGCGGCGGTCAACAGATATCTGCAGGGAAGGCTGATTAATTTCGGAGGCACTCCGTCTTGGACTACAAGTTCCAGCAGAACCGGGGGCAGTCCGGGTGACCCCGATCACCCCGAGTATAACACCACCGGGGGCACGGTGTCTGTTGCGGTGACTTACACCCACACCTTTCTGGTTTATGGAAATTTCATCGGTTCCGGCAACACTGTCAACATCGGCTCCCAGACGATCATGAGGCTGGAATGATATGACCAACGCAAAAACGACAGGTTCCAAATGGACTGAAGAAAACGGTGCGACCATTATTCTGATTGCGCTGTTGACCATTTTGTTTATCGCGTTCACCGCCATGGCTGTGGATATAGCGCATCTTTATGTTGTTCGGAACGAGTTGCACAACGCCGCGGACGCGGGAGCCCTGGCGGGAGCTCGATGTCTTTACGACTGCATGGGGAGCGGGGTTACGCCCGGATCGACCGTCAATCCAAACGCCAATCAGTTTGCTTACAATGCGGCAACGCCGAACATGAGCGAAAAAGTCGCCGTGGAGGTCAATTGGACTGCAGGCCAGAATACCGGATCGGATATTGAACGCGGACACTGGAGCTTTGCCACGAGGACATTCACGCCCAGCGATTCGCTCACGCCTCCGACTCTCTGGAATGTTGACAGCTCGGTTTTGGATGCGGATCCGAATTTTATTAACGCGGTACGTGTGAGGACCCGAAGAGAAAGCACGCAGGCGAATTCCTTTTTCGCGCGCATCCTGGGTTTCTTCGGATTCAATGTTTCGGCTGAGGCTATAGCTTATATCGGCTTTGCGGGAAAGCTTAATCCGGAAGAGGTGGATCAGCCGATTGCCATATGCAGGCAATCCATAGTGGATTCCAATGGCGATTATACCTGCAACACCGGAAGAATGTCCAACAGCGGAAGCGATGCAGCAACCCACAATACCTCGGCATGGACCAATTTCACTCAACCCTGTCAGACTGCCAGCGCAAGCTCTGTCCGGCCGCTAATATGTGCAAGTGGCAATCCCTGGGAGATAATATTTGGAATCGGTATTGGTTCAACGGGAGGCGAGCAGGCAACATCTCACGCCGATCTGCGCGATTGTTTTGACCCAGAGCATCGAACAACCCCTTGGAATATGACGCTTCCCGTGATTGACTGCCCGGGAAATAACCCTGGTCCATGCTCTACCGTACTTGGGGCTGTCAATATAGATATCGTCTGGATTTCGGATAAAGATGCCAGCGGCAGCGAAAAGGAATTAGCTAAGGAGGATTTTCCCCCCGCGTCAATGGGACCGACGGCAAAAGGGACCTGGACATGTCCCTCGGGATATACCCGTGTTCAGTGCTGGGACCATTTCGTTAATTTTTTCAATCTGCAGAATGTCGACGGCATGACAGCCACCTATGCCAAACGATCGATTTATTTTCTCCCTAGCTGCACCGTTCATGAACCGACAGGGCTATCCGGAGGAGCCAATTACGGGATTCTTGCAAAGATTCCAGTGCTGGTAAACTAGAATTGGATCAGGGACTTCCTGCCGTATCGAAAAGCCTTAAAGAAACAGTCGCAACAACAATTTGTTTCGGGTATTTGCTTTATAATTGACAGTTTATTCCTGTTTCCCGCCTACAGCAAACCCTACAGTCACCTCCCCAACCCGCCGATAAGAAAGAGGATTCTATGTTCTTGTGCGTCTTATGGAAGAAGCCTCGAAGCTTGAAGCGGGATCGCTGAACACCGATTTCCTCCTGGCGCCGCGACTGGGGCACAACCTGCGCCCATTGATCCCCACGGCCCTGTATCTCGCCGCCTACCTTGCGCTCGAAGGAGGCATCCGGGCCGTGGGCCTGTCGGGAATCTTCGGCGCCTTCAGCCTGACCACCGGTCTCAACCTGGGCCTGCTTCTGGCCTACGGCCTGTGGTACGCGCCCGTGGTCGCCGCCGCCGTCGCCGCCGACGGCCTCTGGCTGCACCCCCTGCCCTTTTCCATGCCCGTGGCGGCATTGTACTGCCTGGTTATCGTCCTGGTGCAGATCGCCGCCGCGGCCTCTTTGCGCCATTTCTCGCAGGATCATCGTCTTTCACTGAAAAAGAGCGCGGATGTCGCCAAATTCATGGTCGCCGGCGCGCTCGCCGCCGTCAATCTCGGGGCCGCGGCGGCGGTCTGCGGGATGGAGTCCGCTCCGCTTCAATGGGAACGCTTTCTCGCCGACGCCCGCGTCGCCGTCACCGGTTTCGCGGCGGGCATTTTCTGTGTCACGCCAGTCCTTCTCGTCCACATCGTGCCGTGGCTGGAAACGATGCTTTTCGGAAACAAGGCGGAACGAAGGGCTCTGCTCCGGCGCATCCAGCCTCTCAGGGGGGGCCGTCAGGAAACGCAGTTCGCAATTTCCTTCGCGGTTCTGGTCGGGGCGGCGCTCTACCCGATCATCCGGGGACTGCTGTCCGAAGAAATATACGTTTTTCTGCTTTTATCCGCACCGTTAATCTGGGTCGCGGTCCGGCGCGGCATGGAGGGGTTGTCGGTCGCGGTTCCCTTGTTGACGGCGGCCATGACGGCGGCGCTGATGCGGATGCAGGCGGGAGGCGCTTCGGCGGATACGCTCCTTTCCATACTGGTCGTCGCCTCTCTTAACGCCTACATTATCGCGGCCGGCGTCACCCAGACCCGGGTGACCGAAGATCAGATGAAGCGCCGCGATGCCATTCTGGACGCCGTGGGATACGCGGCGCACCAGTTTCTCGGCCAGACCGGGTGGGAAACCGGGGTCCACGAGATCGTCAAAAGGCTGGGCGAAGCCACGGGAGTCACCCGGGTTTTTCTCATCGACAACCGTGCGCCGAAACTGGGCGGCCAGATCGGCGACGCCAACATCTATGAGTGGACCAATCCCGCCCTGTCGGCCGATGGAAACGACAAGCGTGTTCTGAACCTGCTCCGCGGCCAGATGATCGAGGACGCGGCGAGCGGCCTGTCCATGGGCCACCCCTGGCTTTTCCAGACGAAAAACATGCCGCGCAAGCGCCGTGAAATGCTCGAAACCCTCGGCATACGCTCGGGCGTCATCATCCCCATGTTCGTGGAGCGGCAGTGGTGGGGATGCCTCGGGCTGGAGCAGTATTTCATCGACAGAGACTGGCCGGCCTCGGAAGTGGACGGTTTAAACATGGCGGGCCAGGTTTTTGGAACGCTCATCGCGAGCGTGCGCATCGAGCAACAGTTCCGGCAGTTGACGGGCAACATTCAGGCGGTGTTCTGGATTTCCTCTCCCGACGGCCGCGCCAAGCAATACGTCAGTCCCGGATACGAGGAGATATGGGGGGCGAGCTGCTCCAGCCTCCAGAAAGACCCGGAATCCTGGCTGAAGGCCGTCCACAATGAAGACCAGCCGCGCGTCAGGGAGGCCCTCGTGCGGCAGGTGTGGGGGGAATACGACGAGGAATACCGCATCCTGCGTCCGGACGGTTCCCAGCGCTGGGTCCGCGACAGGGCTTTCCCCGTGCGCGACCAGGCGGGAAACGTCTACAGGATCGTCGGGATCGCCGAAGACATCACCAAGCAGAAGAAGGCCGAAGAGCAACTGCGTGCGGCTACGGCCATGCTCTCGACCCTGATCAATCATCTCCACTCGGGAGTCGTGGTCGAGGACGAATCCCGCCGGGTCACACACGTGAACCAGGCCTTCAACGACATTTTCAATATTCCCGTGCCGGCGGAGAAACTGTTCGGCGTGGATTCCAGGCTGATTTTCGCCCAGAACCCCGGGTTTGCCAGGCGCCTGGAGGAAATCATCCATGGCGGGACGCCGGTTCTCGGCGAAGAGCTCGAGTGGCATGAGAGAGTGCTGCGGCGCAATTATGTTCCGCTTTCCATGGGCGAAAACAGCCGCTATCACCTGTGGCAGTACAGGGACGTCACCAACGAGCGGCGCGCGCAGGAGCAGATTGAGTCATCGCTGAAAGAAAAGGAAGTCCTGCTGAAGGAGATTCACCACCGGGTTAAAAACAACCTTCAGATCATATCGAGCCTCCTGAACCTGCAGAGCGCCGAAATCGACGATCCCAGAGCCAGCCAGAAGTTCAGGGAAAGCCAGGACCGCGTCAAGGCGATGGCTTTGATTCACGAGCGCCTCTACCAGTCCAGCGACCTGGCGAAAATCGATTTCTCGGGGTATGTGCGCAACCTCACGGGCCACCTGCAGCGTTCCTACCGGGTGGACGCGAACCGCATCCGCCTGAACCTGGAAGTCGACCCCGTGCCCATGAACCTGGATGTGGCCATCCCCTGCGGTCTGATCATCAACGAACTCGTGTCGAACTCCTTCAAGTACGCTTTCCCCAACGGGGCTGGCGGTGAGATCAAAGTGCGCTTTGAAGAAGCGAACGGCAACGGCATGAAACTGCACGTCGAGGACAACGGCGTCGGTCTTCCCGAAGGCTCGAATCCCGAGGAAAGCGATTCGCTCGGGCTGAAGCTCGTGCGCAGCCTGACGGAGCAGCTCGGCGGAACGCTGCGCTACAGCAGTCAAAACGGTTTTGCCTGCGACATCAGCATCCCCCACGCGAAGAATTGAGAGGCCTTATGACAGAGCGGACGAAAAACGCGCCGGTCCGGGTACTTGTTGTCGAGGACGAGACGATCGTCGCTCTCGATCTGAAAAACAACCTCAAGATTCTCGGCTACGACGTGGTGGGAACCGCCGCCACGGGCGAAGAGGCCATTTCCAAGGCCAGGAGCGCCCGCCCGGATATCGTATTGATGGATATCATGCTGAAAGGGAAGATGGACGGAGTCGAGGCGGCGGAAAAAATACGCTCGGACGTCCATATCCCCGTCATTTTTCTCACTGCCTGCGCGGACGAAAAGACCCTGGAGAGGGCCAAAGTGAGCGAGCCCTTCGGCTATCTGATCAAGCCTTTCGAAGAGCGCGAACTGCACAGCCACATCGAGATCGCCCTCTACAAGCACCGCATGGAAAATCAACTGCGGGAGAGCGAGGAGCGCTACTCGCTGGCCACACAGGGCTCCAACGACGGCCTGTGGGACTGGAACCTGCAGAGGGAAGAGATCTACTTCTCGCCGCGCTGGAAATCGATGCTGGGGTACAGGGAGGGCCAGATCGGCCATTCCCCTTCGGACTGGCTTGACAGGATTCACCCGGCGGACAGGGAAAGGGTGGAGAAGAGCCTGAGGCTGCATCTTTCAGGGGCGACGGGGCATTTCGAGAGCGAGTACCGGATCCTGGACGCGGAGGGGTCCTACAGGTGGGTGCTGTGCCGGGGCCTGGCGCAGCGCGACGAGGCCGGGAAGGCCTGCCGGATCGCCGGATCCCAGACGGACATTACCGACCGCAAGGTCTACAATCCGCTGACCGGCCTGCCCAACCGGATCCTGCTGATGGACCGGATCGAGCGCGCTCTTAAGTGCGTGGGGCCTCAGCCGGGGGTCTTCGCGGTCGCGGCGGTGGAAATCGAGGGGATGAAGGCGATCGCCTCCAGCCTCGGACACGTCCTGGCGGACCGTCTGATGTGCCAGGTGGCCCGCAAGATGCAGAGCGCGCTCTCCGTCGGCGACACGGTGGCGCACTTCGGCAACGACGATTTTGTTCTGCTGCTGGAAGACGTCAAGGACGGAAAGCAGGCGACCGTCATGGCCGCGCGTCTGCTGCACGCCCTCCGGCAGGCTTTCGAGCTTGACGGCCAGACCGTCTACGTCACGGCGCGTATCGGGATGACGTTCAACAACCATGACTACGCCTGCGCCGACGACATGGTCCGGGACGCGTTTACCGCTCTGCATCGCGCCAGGGACGACGGCAAGAGCCGGTTCGAGATTTTCGACTGCAACATGCGCGCTTCGGCCGTCGCCCGGCTTCAGTTGGAGGCAGACTTCCGCCGGGCCATGGAAGAGAAGGAGTTCAAAATCCATTTCCAGCCGATTGTGGACCTGAAAACGGGGAGACTGGCGGGACTGGAGGCTCTTCTGCGGTGGCAGAGGCAGGACAGGCTGGTGTATCCGAAGGATTTTCTGGGCGTTGCGGAATCGACCGAGCTTCTCATCACGCTGGAGCGCTGGGTGCTGCTGGAGTCCTGCCTGCACCTGGCGAAGTGGCAGGAGAAGCTCGACGAAAACCTGACCTTGAATGTGAACCTCTGCCCTCAGCACTACGCCAGTCCGCAGCTGGTGAAGGATTTGAAGAGGATTCTGGAGAAGTCGGGCATCCGCCCCAACAGCCTCTGCCTTGAGATTACGGAAAGCGCCCTGATGGACAACACCGAGACCGTGTCGCAGGTCCTGGCCCAGGTCCGGGAAATGAACGTGCGCCTGCATATGGACGATTTCGGGACGGGCTACTCGTCTTTGAGTTACCTGCACCGTTTTCCGATCGACTGCCTGAAGATCGACCGCTCGTTTGTGGGGAATCTCGGGTTGAGTGAAGAAACGTGGAAGATCGTGCAGGCGATCGTGAACCTGGGCAGGAACCTCGAGATGGAAATCATCGCCGAAGGCATTGAAAACCTGATGCAGTTGAGGATGCTGCAGACTCTGCGGTGCGAGTTCGGGCAGGGGTATTACTTCGCCAGGCCGATGGAGCCGGAGGCGGTGGAGGATATGGTGTCCGCGCCGCTCCCATGGTTGATGTCGTTTGATACGAATGTCGTCGATTTTGCCCGGGCCAGAGGAAAAACTTAGCTGCATTTCCCGTGAGGACGGGTCTTCCTAATTTGTGTGAGGACGGGTCTCCAGACCCGTCCGTAAGCAATGATAGAGGAGGACAATTTTGTGTGAGGACGGGTCTCCAGACCCGTCCGTGAGCAGTGATAGAGGAGGACAATTTCGTGTGAGGACGGGTCTCCAGACCCGTCCGTAAGCAGTTATAGAGGCAAACGCACGGCTCTGGAGAGCCGTGCTCACGGAAATACAGACTCTATTCCTAAAACTCATGGAACTGCTTCTTTCCGGTGCTGTCCCTGGTAACAAACCAATCGCGGTACTCGCTCCTGCCGGAATATATGGTGCTTGCCGAGGACCATGGGTAATCTTCGGGCCTTAGGCACAATTTCCATCTTATGGGGTTGGCGTGGATATATTCCACCACCCCATCCAGATCCTCATTGATACGGACGGTGCGGTCAAAATTCTCATCTTTCCAGATGGGACAGCCCGTCCGGCCGTGAAGCCTGTTTATTTCTCTCCCGCTGAACTTCTTGATGCTTGCCAGTATGTCTTCAAGCTTATAGAAAAGCTGGTAATCGGACCAGGCTTGCCATCCCTCCACAAAGGGGAGAGGCTGTAGCAACAAATGGGAATGGTTGGGCATTATCACGTAGGCGATGAGCATGCATTTGATCTTGTGCCAGAACATGATGGCGTCCTGGATGATCTGAAAATCGCGGGCTTCCTTCAATAGTCCGAAGTCCGGGTGAATGCTCATGCGCGCGTGATAGATGGCGCCGGCGTCTCTGAAGTGAGGCAGCTTGCGGTAATAGGTATGCCCGTCGGCGGTAATGCGGCCCATACGGATAATGTTTCGCGAAGGCCGGAATTATTTCAGGGAATATATGTCTTTTCTCCCGTGAGGACGGGTCTCCAGACCCGTCCGTAGGCAGTGATAGAGGGGGACGCACGGCTCTGGAGAGCCGTGCTCACGAAAATAAAAGGGGGAAACAGATCTCGTGTGAGGACGGGTCTCCGGACCCGTCCGTAAGCAATGATAGAGGGGGACGCACGGCTCTGGAGAGCCGTGCTCACGGAAAAACAGAGAGCCGTGCTCACGAAGATAAAAGGGGAAACCAATTTCGTGTGAGGACGGGTCTCCAGACCCGTCCGTAAGCAATGGTAGAGGGGGACGCACGGCTCTGGAGAGCCGTGCTCACACAAAAATAGAGAGCCGTGCTCACGAAAAAAATGAGGACGGGTCTCCAGACCCGTCCGTAAGCAATGATAGAGGGGGACGCACGGCTCTGGAGAGCCGTGCTCACGGAAAAACAGAGAGCCGTGCTCACG
>CAYZTZ010000064.1:10738-12438 GCA_964481255.1 uncultured Acidobacteriota bacterium
GGACGCACGGCTCTGGAGAGCCGTGCTCACGGAAAAACAGAGAGCCGTGCTCACGGAAACGAATAAGCTTGCTTTATTCTGTGACGCCGAAGTAGTTGTCCCAGGCGCGGCGCAGGAGTTCGGGAGTGATTTCCCTCGGCAGGTTTTCGTAGCGGATGATATCCAGGCATCTTTCCACGAGGTCCCTCGGCTCGCAGGCCTTCATTTCCCGGTTTTCCTTTTCATACCGGGCCAGAAGCGCAAACAGCAGTTCGGGCGAATAGCGGAGCCCCCGTCCGGCCATATACTTCTGGAGAATCAGCGCATAGGTTTCCGCCGTCGGGGAAGTGAAGGCCATCCGGTAACCCATGCGCCTCAGGAACGCCTCGTCGACCAGCTCCCTGGGATCGAGATTGGTGGCGAAAACAAGAAGCTGCTCAAAAGGCACCTCGATCTTCTTGCCCGTGTGCAGCGTCAAATAATCCACGTGATTCTCGAGCGGGATGATCCAGCGGTTCAGAAGGTCCTGCGCGTCAATCCGCTGCCTTCCGAAATCGTCGATGATGAGCACGCCGCCGTTCGCCTTGATCTGAAAGGGCGCGTCGTAATAATTGACGTTGCTGGCAAAAATGAGGTCCATGGATTCGAGGGTCAGTTCGCCCCCCACCACCACGAGGGGCCGCTTCACCTTGACCCATCGCCGGTCATGCCGCGCTTCGGGCGCCGGCACCGGGTGGTGGACGTGGGGATCGAAGACGCGGATGATCTGGTTATCGACCTCGATGGCGTAGGGAACCCAGATATCCCCCTCCAGGGCGTTGTGGAGCGCCATGGCGGCGGTCGTTTTCCCGCTGCCTGGAGGGCCGGTCAGGAAAAGGCTGCGGCGCGAGTCGACGATTAAGCCAAGGGTCTGCAGGGTTCGCTCGGAGAGGACAAGGTGAGCGAAGGCGCGCGACACGGCGGCAGGGTCTGCCTTGGCGGTCTTTTTGTGCATCCAGCGGACGCCGGCGGTGTAGGTTTCGAGGTTGACGGGCGCCGGGCCGATGTAACTGCACTGAGTGATCAGGCGCTGGACCCTGTCCCACCCGCGGTCGAGCATGCCGTAGCGGACCCTCTGAACCCCCATGCGCTCACGGATTTCGATGTATTTTTCATGGTAGAGATAATGGAGCACCGGCTCGGTAATGCCCATCGGGAGCCTGAGCTTTTCGGACATTCGTTCAGACGTGCAGTTGGCGTCGGAGGAGACGGCCTTCAAGGCGAGGTCGGCGAGAAAGTTGAAATCGAGCCCCGTGTCCTCGGGGATTTCGGGCATGAAGGGGACCTGCGATTGGTCGTCAAAAACAGGCTTTCGGGTCTGGATTGAGGGTGTGTCTTGCATAGTGGAGGCTTATAGGTTTTGGTGAGGGCGGGTCTCCAGACCTGTCCGGGGATGAAAATCTCTCGTGAGGACGGGTCTCCCTAATTCGTGTGAGGACGGGTCTCCAGACCCGTCCGTAAGCAGTGATAGAGGGGCTGACGCACGGCTCTGGAGAGCCGTGCTCACGAAAAAACAGAGAGCCGTGCTCACGAAAATAGACGGAGGCGTGCTCACGAAATAAGTTTGACACATCCTATTGCTTACGCACGGCTCTGGAGAGCCGTGCTCACACGATATTTAGGCTGACGCACGGCTCTGGAGAGCCGTGCTCACGAAAAAACAGAGAGGCGTGGTTGCCGAA
>CAYZTZ010000064.1:12538-19050 GCA_964481255.1 uncultured Acidobacteriota bacterium
CGCACGGCTCTGGAGAGCCGTGCTCACGAAAAAACAGAGAGGCGTGGTTGCCGAATAAGTTTCACACATTCTATTGCTTACGCACGGCTCTGGAGAGCCGTGCTCACACGATATTCAGGCTGACGCACGGCTCTGGAGAGCCGTGCTCACACAAAAACAGAGAGCCGTGCTCACACAAAAACAGGGAGCCGTGCTCACGAAAGAATTTCAATGGCGCCCTGTCCTGATAAAGAAGCTCAGTGAGCCCAGAAAAAGAGCGGAACCGATGACGGCCCAGGTTACAGGGTAAACGAAGCCCTTGAACTGCACGTTATAGACTTCCGGGACATTGAACGAGCGCGCGACGTAGACACCCGCCAGCGCCCCGGCGAATGCAAGCCCCAGGTGTATGAACCATCCCCCAAGCGCCATTCTGCTGGTCAATTGGGCAAGAGTCCCGAGAACAACGGCTACCGCGAGTGTCAGCAAAAAATCGAACGCGTTCATTCTGTTTCAGCTTTCCTCGTGCTGCGGCAAAGGGTGAAATTCGAGCTCGTCGCCGACTTCTGTCCGGGCGGCTTCCAGGGTCCCCGCGGGAAGCTCCAGAACGCTCTTCGCCCTGAAACTTAGAGCGGCGATTCGCGAAGGGACCAGGCGCTTATAAACACGTACGACGCGCCTGTGCGAATCCAGGTAGGCCGCGTCGATGGGAAAGCGCATCCCGAACGTGTGAATGCCGTTGCTCGGCAGGATCCACAGGCCGCTTCCGGGAGGGAAATGCTCCGGGGCCCTCCCCATCAGGCCTTTCATGCGTGCGCCCGGAGTGCCTGCCTCTTCCGCTCTTGAAGCCAGTAGGGTTCCCCTGGTCCTGTTCAGGACGGAATAGTATTCGCGCCCCACTTGCGGCTCAGGATTTCGTTTTCTTCGAGCGAAGACGGTAAACGACAATCACCAGGACGATGACCGCGAGGACTGCCGAGATAATCTGGACTGTGTTCACGCAAGATCTCCTTTCTCTATGGGGCTGAGCCGCCGCTGATCATTGGTATCAGGACACGGACGAACTGGATAGCCGCCGGTCCAAGCACCACGATGAATATAGCAGGGAAAATGAAAAAAACCAGCGGCGGAATCATCTTGACCCCCATTTTGGCCGCATGCTCTTCCGCGCGCTGTCTGCGCTTTGTCCGCATGCTGTCGGCGAAGACCCTGAGGGACTGCGCCACGCTGGTGCCGAAACGGTCCGTCTGAATCAGGACGGTCACAAAGGACTTAATATCATCCACGTCCGTGCGCTGCCCCAGGTTGCGCAGGGCGTCCGCCCGTTTCCTGCCGGCGTTGACCTCGAGACTGTAGAGATTCAGCTCGTCGCTCAGCGCGGGATAGACCTTTTTAAGCTCCTGCCCGATTCTGACCAGGGACTGGTCCAGCCCGAGTCCCGCTTCAACGGAAACCACGGCCAGGTCCAGGGCGTCCGGCAGAGCCCGCTGGAGGCTGTCCTTCCTGCTTTTAACAAGACGCGATACGACGATATCGGGTATCAGCGCCCCGAAAAGGACCGCCAGGACTATGGCGAGTATCACATTCGTTTTGGGCGGCGCCGCCATTGTGAAAACTACGATGAGAATCAGGGCGAGCGCGATTTTGATACCGTAAAGGATATACGGCCCGTCCCGTCTGCGGATGCCCGCCTGCGCGAGCTTCTTTTCCTGCCGGCTCATCTCCTCGGGCGATCTCGGGAGCATCTCGCCCAGCGGCTTCAAGACCTTTTCCGAATGCTTCAGAAGACTCATGAAGTCGAAGCGTTTCTTCTTCTGGGGAAGGGTGCCGCGAAGGCGCTCGTCGATATTCGGACGCGGCATGAGAATCGCGTAGCCCGAAATGAAAACCGCCACAAAAAGAAAAGCCGCGCCGAGAAAGAATATCCAGCTTATGTTACCCATAATCGCGGGCTCCTAGAATTTCGGCTGTGTGACCTTGCGAAGGACAAAATACCCGAGGACCTGGAGCACAATCCCCACGGTAAGGAACCTGACTCCAAGCGGATCCGTGAAAAGCGGCGTAATATATTTCGGGTTCAGGAAATACATCGCGATCCCCAGAAACGGGGGAATGGCCAGGAGAAGGTACAGCGAAATGCGGCCCTGGGCCGTGTAAACCCTGATCTGGCGCATCAGCTTGAAGCGCTCCCGTATTACGTGCGACAGGTTGTCCAGAATTTCGGCCAGGTTCCCGCCCGATTCCCTCTGGATCATGAGCGCCGTCACGAAGATTCTCACGTCGGTGAGCGGCACGCGGTTCATCAGGTTGTCGAGGGCGTCCCGCAGGGGAAGGCCCAGGTTCTGCTCCGTGTAGGCCCGGCCGAATTCGTCCGATACGGGCGAAGGCATTTCCTTGGCAATCAGATCGAGGCCCGTCGTGAAAGCGTGTCCCGCGCGCACGGCCCGGCTCAGAAGGTCGATGGCGTCCGGGAACAATTCCTCGAACCTGAGAAACCGCCTCTGCCGCTTGACCGAAATCACGAGAAACGGCACACAAAGAGCCATCAGCCCGAAAATCAAAGACAGGATCGTGGCGACGCCGACGAGCATGCAGACCAGGAAAACCAGCCAGCCGCTGAGGAAGGAAAGAGTCAAGAGCAACCCCACCGAGATTTCAGCCGCAGACTGCTGTATGAAAAGACGGAGCTTCGTTGTTCCCGGTATGCTGAGAAGAAGCTGATGGAAAAAGGGGATATTGCTTAGAAGCTCCGAACGGAGCAATCGGGCTTCGGGATCAAGCGAGTCCGTCGCCGCCAGTTCCATCTTGACGGTTTCCATCCTCTGCCGGAGCCTTTTTTTCTCGGCCGGGGCAATGACGAGGAAGTAAAAAACGCTGATAACCAGCAGCAGCGTCACGACGAATATCAGTATTGCCAATATGGTGAGGCTCATAAAACCCCTGACCTCTTTATCGAATTATGGAGCGAGGCGGCCTGCCGCCGCCATTTACCGCGCCCGGGCCAAAGACGGCTCGACGGAGAACATATCCATCGGCAGGCGGATTCCGGCCGCAAAGAGCTTTTCCGTGAATTTCGGCCGGATGCCTGTGGGCTTGAACCTCCCCCGGACGCGCCCGTTCTCGTCGTAGCCCTGGCGCTCGAAGACGAAAAGGTCCTGCATGGTGATCATGGGGCCTTCCATGCCGGTGATTTCCGAGATATTGGTGACCTTGCGCGAGCCGTCCGTCAGGCGGGTGACCTGAATGATCACGTGCACGGCGGAAGCCAGTTGCTGGCGCGCGGCCTTTTCCGGCAGGTTCAGGTTCGCCATCGAGACCATGGTCTCGATCCGGCTGAGGGCGTCTCTCGGCGAGTTCGCGTGAACGGTTGTCAGCGAACCTTCGTGTCCGGTGTTCATGGCCTGGAGCATGTCCACCGCCTCTTCGCCGCGGACCTCTCCGACGACGATCCTGTCCGGCCGCATTCGCAGAGCGTTGATGACGAGCTGTCTCTGCTTGATGGCGCCTTTGCCCTCGATATTGGGCGGGCGCGTCTCCAGGCGCACGACGTGTTCCTGTTTGAGCTGCAGCTCGGCCGCGTCCTCGATCGTGATGATGCGTTCGGAGCTGGGGATATAGCTGGACAGAACGTTAAGCAAGGTCGTCTTTCCGGCGCCGGTGCCGCCCGAAATGATCATGTTCAGTTTACCCTGGACGCAGCCTTTCAGCAGGTCCAGCATCTCGGGCGTCAGCGTGCCGTTATCCAGCAGGTCGTTGGCGGTCAGAGGGTCGGTGCCGAAACGGCGGATCGACAGTATGGGCCCGTCCAGCGACAGGGGCGCGATGATGACGTTGACGCGCGATCCGTCGCGCAGGCGGGCGTCGACCATGGGCGAGGATTCATCCACGCGCCTGCCGACGCGCGAAACGATGCGGTCGATGATGCGCATCAGGTGGTCGTTGTCGTTGAAGCGCACGTTGGTGCGTTCGAGTTTCCCGCGGCGCTCGACGTAAACGTTATAGGCCCCGTTCACCAGGATGTCCGAAAGAGTCGGGTCGGCCAGCAGGGGCTGGAGGGGGCCAAGCCCGAAGACCTCGTCCAGAATCTCGTTTACGATCTGCTCGCGCTCCGACATGGTCAGAGGGGTCTTTTCCCTCATCAGCACGTCCAGGATGACCTTCCTCAACTGCTCGCGAGCGATGTCTTCCGGGAGCCGGTTGAGGCTCTCGAGGTCGATTTCGTTAATGACTTTCGAATGAAGGCTTGTTTTCAGGTCCAGATATTCTTGGTCAAGCATTTAGAACACTCCCAGGAAAAACGGGAAGTTGCGGCGAGGGTTTTCAAATTTGACTCCGGTGAGCTCCTGGGCCAGGCGGCGGTAGCTTGTCGCCAGGCTGGAGTGATTCACTTCGACGATCGGTTTCCCTTTATTGATGGCCTGGATGGCGGCCGAATAGTTGTTCGGCAGGCGGAAAAAGATCGGGTGGTTGAGCGCCCGGGTGATTTCCTTTTCGGTGATTTCGTCGCGGCTGTTGTCCCGGTTGAGAATGAGACGCAGGCGGTCCCCGCAGCCCGCGCTCGCCAGCAGGGTCATGAGCCGGTGAGTGCGCCAGACGGCGGGCAGTTCCGGCGTCATGACGACCAGGACCGCTTCGCTCACGTCGGTCGCGACCTGGAGGATTTCCTGGTCGGCCGACGACGGCAGATCCACAAAAACATGGGTATAGTTCCCGGCGACGACGCGGAAGAGCTTGGCCAGGGAAGGGGGCTGCATCGCGCTCGACTTGACCTGTTTCGGGCCGGGGAGAATCGAGAGGTTCCCCGCCTTGGACATGAGTGTTTCGAGAAGAACGGAATCCAGCCTGGGGGCCGCCGCCATGGCGTCGGACAGAGAAAACTGCGGCTTCAGGTTGAGATAGGAAGCGGCGTCGCCGACCGGGCTGTTGAGGTCGAGGACCGCCACGCGGGCTTCCCTGGAGCCTGCCAGCACGGTGGCGGTATTGATGGCCACCGATGTCGCTCCGGCCCCGCCCTTGGCGGCCGTGACGCAATAGATCTTGCCCTTGGATTTGACGCCGGCGCGCAGGCGTTCCCTCTCGTCGATATACCTGCTGAATGCCATGGCCAGGGTGCGGGCCGATACAGGCTTGGGAAGGAACTCCCTGGCTCCGGCCTGCATGGTTTCGATAATGAGCTGGGGATCGTTGGGGGCTCCGCAGGCGTAAAGCCAGGTTTCCGGAAGCACGGAATGCAGGGTAAACAGGGCCTTTATGGCCGCCCTCTGATCGTGCATGTCCACCAGGATCGCGTCCGGCCGCGCCTCGATAAAGCGCTGGGTAGGGTAATCGTCCTCCACCGCGCAGTATTCATCCGCTACGAGCTTCACGGTGCCGAGCTGTGTGGCCTCCACGTGACCGGAAAGCGAGTCGCGGACTTCCGCGAGGGGAGCCAGAATTCCGACGGTCAGTTTCTGCGTTGCCATTGAATGTTACCTCATAACCGCCTACCGGGGGCGGAAGCGTTTAGCTTCTATTATATTCCGCCGGGCGGCATTATCAAGACCGGCCGGCGGAATCAAATCAGGCGAT
The DNA here is from genome assembly GCA_964481255.1 of uncultured Acidobacteriota bacterium. Taxonomy (GTDB): domain Bacteria; phylum Acidobacteriota; class UBA6911; order UBA6911; family UBA6911; genus UBA6911. The sequence continues at coordinate 18,086 of CAYZTZ010000064.1, forward strand.
CTTCGCAAAGCAGCCCATGAAAACGCTATCCGGCTGCTTTCGGCGACGCGGCACTCTTTCCCGAGCCTGTCTTGCCGTCGAATCCCTGAGGATCCAGGAAAGGAACAGGGAAGGAGGGCATCGGCGGCTTCTGCCCCGGATCCAGGGGCTTGACGATTCGCGGCGTGATCATGACGAGCAATTCCGAATTGGACTTCACGAAATTTTGGCTACGGAAGAGATTGCCCAGAATGGGCACATCACCCAGCCAGGGGATCTTGCTGTCAACCTTGGTGACGCGGTTGTCCAGGAGCCCCGCGATGGCAAAACTCTGCCCGTCTTTCAGTTGGATGTCGGTTTCGGCCCTGCGGGTCTGCAACGCCGGGATCAGGAAGCCGCTCAGGGTCACGGCGTTGGTGTAATCCAGGGCGCTGACTTCGGGCGCCACGTGCAGATTGATCGTGCCGTCGGGGTTGGGATTTGCCAGGAATTTCAGCCTTACGCCGAATTCCTTGAATTGAACGGAGACCGTCGGGGTTCCGGTGGTTCCCTGAACGATCGGCACGGGAAATTCGCCGCCTGCCAGGAACGACGCCTCTTTGCCCCCCAGGGCCATAAGGTTGGGTTCCGCAAGCATTTCCAGGAGATTCTGCTGTTTCAACGCCTTGATCATGAGGCCGAGATTAAGATCGGGCCTGAAAACGAAAATGTTGAGCAGGTCGTTCAATTCGAACTCGGTGGTGAAACCCCGAAGCGGAGCGCCGATAGCCGAGCTGAGATCCAAATCTCCCAGTTGGCCGTATTGCTGGGTTGATATCACACCGGGTGTATTCAGCGCGCCGGTGCTTAATATATTGAGCCCAAGCTGGCGCACGGCGTTGCGCTGGACTTCGGCGAATTTCACCTCGAGCAACACCACCTGCTTCATTGCCGGAACGGTCAGCAGATTCACAACGTCGGCGTTCTCGGTCTTGGCCAGGGCAGCA
>CAYZTZ010000065.1:0-19001 GCA_964481255.1 uncultured Acidobacteriota bacterium
GAGAATCCTTGAAACAGTCCGGTTCCAGGGACAATAGGGTGGAGCGCAGGGCTCGGTGATCCGATGACGTCCCCGCGTGTCTCTTTGAACGTGGCGGGGCTTTTTTCAGCGAAGCCGTTCCAGGCGGTTATTAGATCCAGAGCAGCGGCAGAAGCCCCAGAAGCGCGAGCAGGAAAAGAAGCAGCAGGCTCTGGAGACCGGAACTGCGGCTCCCGAAGACCAGGGCATAGATTCCCTTCGCAAGATTGTTGCCGGCGACGGCCACCACAATGGCGCCCGCGCTCAGGCTGAGTTGTGCGGAAGGTCCTGCGGCCTGAGTCATGCTCAGGATAAACGGATCCACGTCCGCGAAGCCGACGATGGCGGCTAAAACATAAATGCCCTTGTTCCCCAAGTTAGACAAAGCCAGCCGGGTCAAGACCAGGACGATCAGAAAGAGGGCGGCAAAGGCAAAGGCGGTCCGCAGTTCCAAAGGGTTCGGGTGCTGGAATTGGCGTTTCAGTTTTTCGGGCGGGCCGTCCGTCCGGCGCGACCACAGCCAGCCTGCCAGAGCGGCGGCGGAAGCCAGCAGCAGAAAAGGCGCCGCCAGAATCCGCAAGAGATCCAGACTGAAAATCCCTATAAGAATGGTGAGCCTCAGAAACATGAAGGCTGAAGCCACAAGGGTCGCGCCTGCGAACAGGTGCGGATGGTTTTCACGCGTGGACCTTTTGGCGATGGCCACGGTCGTCACGGTTGAGGAATAGATTCCCCCCAGGACGGCAGAAAGCATGATGCCGCTTCCGCGGCTGGCCATCAGCAGGAGATAACTGCCGTAAGAGACGGCGCTGACGGCCACAACGACCAGCCAGGTCTTGAATGGATTGATCTGGAACCGCCCGAAAGGCTGGTTTGGAAGCACCGGGAGGATCACGGCCGTCAGCAGGAGGAATTTGGTGAAGGTGAGAACTTCATGGGGAGGGATTCGTCGGGTCAAGCCTTCAAGCAATTCCTTGAGTTCCAGCAGGAGCATGCTGGCCACCGTCAGAGTGGTGGCGATCCAGAAATAGTCATGATAAACCATCGCCCCCAGGAGATAGGTGACAAGCCCGGAGATTTCGGACGTGACGCCCGCCACGTCCGATGGGGCGCCCGCCGTCAGCTTATGCCGGTACGAAAGCATGAGGAATCCGCCGATGACGAGGAAGCCGAGGATCTCCGGCAAAACCTGGGGCCCCGACAGCAGCGCGATGGAGTAGCCGATCAGGGCGATGAGCGGGTACGTGCGCACTCCTCCAAAATGGTAGTGGGGTTCGTTCGCCTTGTGTTCCTCCCGCTCCAGGCCGATAAGGAACGCGAGGAAGAGAACGATGAGGATCTTGATCCCCTCGGTCGGCAGCAGCTGGATGAACTGATCGAATTGAAAGGGCATAGCGAAAAAATCAAGGCTCGCGATCCGAAACCGGAGGCGATCCCGTCCCGCATTCCGGATCCCGGGTCTCGAATGAAATCATGGCCGCACTTTTCCGTCCGCCTCCCATAGATACAGAGTCCGGTTGAATCCGCTCTCGTCGGGAACCTTCTCGGTCTTCAGGGGCTTCCAGTCTCCCATGCCGAAGGAATGCGAGACGATCCGGGCGCCGGGCTTGAGCTGCCTGGTCAGAATCGGCCGCAACGTCTCGTTGGATGCCGTAAGGAGATAGAGAGTCACGACCGTGGCCTCGGAGATATCGGCCTCCAGGGCGTCCTCCAGCCTGAAGGTCACGAGATCTTCCACCCCGGCCGCCTTCGCGTTGGCCTTCGATTCCCGGATGCGCTCCGGGTCGATATCGATGCCCACGGCGCGCGCCCCGTATTTTTTGGCCGCCGTGATCACGATGCGGCCGTCCCCGCAGCCGATGTCGTAAACGATGTCCTTGGATGTCACTTGGGCGAGCTCGAGCATCTTTTCCACCACAGGATGGGGAGTCGGCACGTAGGGAGCAAGAAGCTGTTGAGCCGCCGCTTCGGATGCCGCGGCCGAAAAGACGGCGAGGGCGCATAGAAAAAACGCTGTGGATGCTGCATTACGGCGAAGAGCCATGTCTTTCCTCCCTTCAGAATCCCGATGCCCGGATAGCGCGACTCCGCGCGGGGAATCAACAGGATACCCCAAGAATGGATCGCCGGACCAGAGTTCTCGCTATTTCCGCTTTATAGCCGTTCATGGCGAGCGGCTTGGCTTCCGACAGGGCGAGCGCGGCGGCGTCGGCGGCTGCGCGCTCATCGATCGCCCGGCCTATGATGGCGTCTTCCGCGGCCCTGGCCCGGTAAGGCGCCGGCGCGACCGCGCCCAAGGTGATTCGCGCGCCGCGGCAGACGCCGTCTTTGACCGCGATCACTGTAGCGACGCTGACGAGGGCGAAATCGATGGGCTTTCGGAGAGTAAATTTCACGTAGCTTTGCCGGGCTCCCCTGGGCGGCCTGGGAACGCGTATCTCCCGGATCAGCTCGTCCGGCTCCAGGACGTTGGTGCGGTGCGCCGTCGGTGCGAAAAAGTCCTGAGCCGCCAGATTCCTCCTGGTCGTGATGATGCAGGCCTCCAGGGCCACGAGCGCGACGGCCAGATCCGAAGGACCGACGGCCAGACAGCCGCAGCCGATACACCGCTCCGCTTCTCTCCGGATCTGGTCCAGGTCCAAGCCGGGCACGTCTTCGACTTCGACGCTCCGGATGCGGTCGGAGACCGGCAGAACCCCGGCGGCCGTCCGCGGGATGTCGTGGAAGGATGGCTTTGAATATTCCTGGTCCGCGCGGATTCCATCCGGCTGCCGCTGCAGCGGACTCAGGGCTTTTTCGATGCCGAGCACCGCCCTTCGCGCCGAAACCACGGCCTGAATCACCTTCGACGGCCCTTCGATCATGTCTCCCGCCTCAAAAACCGTGTCTCCGGGGGTAAAAGGCGACGGTTCGGCGGTCTGGCCCACGGCGATAATGACACTGTCTGCGGGCAGGCTGGGAGACGGGGATGTATCGTCGTATTTCGGGTTGAACGTGCCGTCAGGTTCGCGGACGGACACGCACTTCCGGGTTTCAATTCCCGCGGCCTTGCCGCCGGCGACCATGATTTTGCGTATGCCCAGCGAAGCATGAATGCGGATCCCTTCTTCCTCGGCTTGCTGAATCTCGTGGTCCAGGGCGGGCATCCTGTCCCCGGACGCGAGATCGCGCGTCTCCAGGCATACGACATGGACCTCTCCGCATCCCGTCCTCCTTGCAGCCCTCGCCGCGTCTAAAGCCACGCTGCCGCTGCCGATCACGATCACTCTCTCACCGAGAGCGGTTCTTTCTCCGGAGTTGACCCTCTTGAGATAATCCAGCGCGTAGAGGACCCCGGGCGCATCCTCTCCGGGAACTCCAAGCTTCACGCTGTTCCATGCTCCTGCGGCGACGAAGACGGCGTCGAAAGCGGCCTGAATCCGCGACGCTTCCTCATGATCGACAGGTTTGCCGACCTCGAAGCGGATACCCATGCCCTGGAGCGCCCGGATCTGCTTTCGGACGACGGCCTTGGGGAGGCGGTAGGGGGGGATGCTGTATAAAAGCATACCCCCGGCCTCCGGCAGTTTTTCGTAGACGGTCACCTCGTGGCCGGACCGTCGGAGATAGTACGCCGCCGCGAGCCCCGCGGGGCCCGAGCCGACGACGGCGATCCGTTTGCCGGATTCGCTTTCAGGGGGCGGGAAAAAGTCGGCCGCGTGATTCAGAATGTAATCGCCGACCTCCCTCTCGATGGTGTGTATCGCCACGGGATCGTCGTAACCGCTGCGGTTGCATTGCGGCTCGCAATAGACGGGGCAGACCCTTCCGGTGATGGCAGGGAAAGGATTGTCGTTCATCAGCACGCGGGCCGCCTGCGCGATCCTCCCCTCCCGCAGATGACGCAGGTATTCCGGAATGCGGATGTGGGCCGGGCAATAGTTTTCGCACCGGCCCTCGACGGCCGGCGCGGCGCCGAAAATGGAGTGGTAACGATTGTCGCCCAGAAGGGCGCTGCAGGTCTTGCCGCCCTTGCGCAGGCACTCGATCGGGCCGCCGATCTGCCGCGGGTACCGGTAATACCAGCAGCGCACGTCCTGAGCCAGATTTCCGCCGACGGTGGCCATGTTCCGCAGATTGGGGCCCGCCACCGAATGGGCCGCTTCGGCGAGAAGCGGATAGTCCTTTTGGACCTCCGGAGATTTCACGATATCCGTCAGGCGGGTGAGCGCTCCAATCCTCAGCCCGGTTCTGCCTGCCTTGATATAATCCATACCGGGGACGGTCTTGATATTGACAAGCGCTTCGGGATGTTCGGGACGGATCTGATCCCTCAAGGCCCCGAGAAGATCCGTGCCTCCGGCGTTGATTCTGGCCTTCCCCTTGTGCCTGGCCAGCAGTGCGGACGCCTGCCGGAGCGAACGGGCGTCGTAATGTCGAAAGGTCCTCATTTCACGCCTCCTTTCGAGAGAGCCGCGAGAACTCGTTCGGGGGTCGCGGGATACTGGTGTAACCATGCGCCGACGGCGTTGGAGACCGCGAGAAGGGCGGCGAACGGGCCCGGCGACGTGGTGATCTCGGCGATCCCTATGGCCCTGAAGCGGTGGCTTGGAAAGGGGGTTTCCAGCACGGCGTGTTCCATGGGAGGAAGCTCCGAAAACGTCCGCCACTTGTAATCGATCATGTTGGCGTTCAGCTGATGTCCGGTCCGACGGTCGTGGATCGTCTCCTCGAAAAGCGCGCTGTCGATTCCGGCCGAACCCCAGCAGGCGTTCAACTGGCCTTCAAGCCCCGGTGGATCGATAATCTGCCCGATGTCCGTGGCGTTGACCACTCGAACCAGGCTCGCCTTTCCGGTTTCGGTGTCGACTTCGACCTCGACAAAGCTCATGAGGAAATTGCACATTGTGAAATCGCTTTCATACCGCCCGAAGCCGAGGAGGGTGCGGTCGTTCCCCATGACGTGCCATTTGATCCCCTTTTCGGGCCGGCCTTTGACGAAAATGACGCCGTCCGCGGTGTCGAGGTCCTCCGGGGCCGCGCCGAGCTTCGGGGCCGCGAGCTCGAGCAGCTTCCTCCGGGCGTCTTCGGCGGCTTTGATAACGGCGCTCCCGATGGCGTAGGTCCCCCTGGAACCGACCGGGCCGAACTCATAGGGAGTCACGAGGGTGTCGGCCGGAGACATGACAATCCGCTCCGGCGGGAGCTGGAGCACCTCCGCGGCCATCTTGATGTAATTGCTTTTCTGCCCGGTTCCGTGCTCCGCCACGCAGAGAAATATGGTGGCCGTCCCGTTGTACCCGAGCTGAACGTAGGCTTCGGCTGTGTCCTCGCCGACGTCGGCGTTGCCGTGGATGCCTACGCCGACGCCGCGGCGCCTGCAGCCGTTCACGGAAGACGGCTTCAGCCATCCTTTCCATTTATCCTTCCACCCGAAAACCTCGGCGCCACGGTCCATGGCCTTCGTGAAATCCACGCCGCGGTAGCCGTACCATTTCCCGTCGCGCCAGTAGTATCCCCCGCCGGGTTTGACAAAGTTCTTCTTGAATACCTCGAACGGGTCGAGTTCCGCCTTCTGCATGGCCAGACCCAGAATGGGGATGAAGGCGCATTCCAATTCCTGTCCGCCGAATCCCCTGGTCGCTCCCGAGGCGTTGCGGTTGGTGGCCACGATGACGCTCCGGAGGTCCCAGTTGGGGCACTGGGTCATAATCATCAATTCGCCGGAAGCGACGGCCACCTGGCATTGAGTGGTGGACGAGTAGCAGCCCGTATCCACGTACCATGTGCCCTGAATCGCCGTGATGGACCCGTCCTTCTTCATGCCGACTTTCCCGTGGATGCGCGACCCGATGCGCAGAGTGAAGGCGGCCATGTGCTCTTCCTTGGTGAAAACGACCTTCACCGGCCGCCCCGTCGCGCGGGCCAGAATGATGGCGTATGCCTGAACCTGCCAGCACATGAATTTGGTGCCGAAACTCCCGCCGACATGATGGCCGATGCTCCGGATTTCCATCTGCCGGTTGAAGACGTGAAACAGCGTGACCTTGTCCATGTAAGGCGCCTGGCTTGTCCCGTAGATGGTCACCCGGTTCGGCGGTTCCCAGAAGGCGACGGCTCCGATCGATTCCGGAGGCAGGGCGCTGGGGATGTTTTCATATCCAAAAGTTCCCTCGGCGACGACTTCCGCCTCCGCGAATCCCTTGTCGACATCCCCGCGCACCACTCCCGTAAGGCAGTTGGGGCCGTAAATGGGCGTGCCCGCGGGCACGATGTTCCCGTTGAATTCGTCATAGAGCTGCGGGGCGTCGGGCTTCAGGGCTGAATCGATGTCGAAGACCGCCGGGAGGACTTCATAATCCACATCGATCAGGGTTAGAGCCTCCTCGGCGATCTGTTCCGAAGTCGCCGCCACGAGAGCGACGGCGTCGCCGACGTACCGGACCTTTTTATCCAGCACGCGCACGTTGCGAGGCGTTCCCCCTCTCCAGTCCGGGATGTCTTCCCAGGTAAGCACGGCCCGGACTCCCGGCAGCGCCTCGGCCATTCTCTTGTCGATTCTCTTGATGACGGCGTGGGCGTGAGGGCTTCTCAGCACTTTCCCGTAGAGCATATTCGGGAATCTCAGGTCGTCCAGAAACGGGGCGGACCCCGTGACAATCTCGACGCCGTCCCTGCGGGGCATGGGCTTTCCGATATACCTGAACTCGCTCCCCATGGCCTACCTCCCTTTCTCCGCGACCGAGCGGACGGCCCTCAGGACATGGTAATGGCTGACGCAGCGGCAGAAGTTTCCCGAAAGGGCGTCCAATATCTCTTCTTCCGTGGGACGGGGATTTTCGTTCAGGAGGGCCTTCGCGGTCATGATCATTCCGGGAGTGCAGAAGCCGCACTGGAACGCCCTGTGGTCGATGAACGCCCGCTGCAGCGGGTCCAGGTCCCCTGTTTTCGGGTCGCGCAGCCCCTCGATCGTGACGACGCTTTTCCCGTCGCACTCGATTGTCAGGATTTTGCAGGAGAGGACGGCTCTGGAGTCCATGATCACGGTGCACGCGCCGCAGGCTCCCTCTCCGCAGGCCAGTTTGGTCCCTGTGAGTCCGAGAGTCTCTCTCAGAGTTTGTACCAGCGTGTGGGACGGATCGACTTTGCCGGGCCCGCTCCCCACATCGAGCTCGTAGATCTGCCCGTTGACAGTCAAATGGATCGTCTTCGTTGCGGCCAATTCTACCTCCTCCGATGCCGTTTCGGGACATTCCGGCTGCCCCGTTCGGCCTCAAGCATAAACAAAAAAGCCGCGGATTCCATGCATTATACTCAGTCCGGCGCGGAATTCGACAGGCGCGGGACGGCGTCTCGTGCATTTTTTTATAGCTGTCTGGAATGCAATGATAGGGATAGAATATGCCGTGGGTACGGCGGCGGCGCCGGAGACGTTGTTCATCAGGCGCGCCGGCCGTTCCGGCACAGGAGAAGAAGTCGGCAAAACCCAAATGCTTTGTGCGGGAGGTCGGTGGCATGAGAATCAAGGCGCTTTGTATTGCGGTTGTTTTTCTGATTGCGGCATTCGCCGGGCCTCACGGGCGGACGGCGGATGAAGCAAAGATCGTCGTGATGAATCCGCGGGGCATTCAGCCCGAGATACGCAAGATTCCCATGGCGACGCGTCCGGCGACGCTGGACGGCAGGACGGTCTATATCGTGGACACCAAATATCCGAACACCAAGCCGTTCGTGATAGAGCTTCACGCGGCGCTTCAAGCGAAATACCCCAAAACGACCTGGATCCTTCGCGATAAGATCGCGGGCTACATGGACGACGATCCGAACCTTTGGAAGGAAATCAAGGAAAAGGGCGCATGCGCCATTGTGCTCCTGGGGCATTGAAGCAGCTGCTCGCCGGCGGTCGTCGGCCATGCAGTCACCCTGGAGCGCATGGGCGTTCCCACCGTCCCCATGATCACGCAGAGGTTCAAGGAACTCGTGACCACGATTTCCTATAAGAAGGGGATCCCCAATATGCGGATCACCTACACGCCCCATCCCATCACCGACAGGCCGGCCGAACTATGCCGGAAATATGTCGCGGGCAGCAATCCGCTGACCGGGAAGCCCATGCTGGAGGAAATTTACGAGGGCTTGACGAGGCCGCTTTCGGCCGAAGACGGCAGGGCGGGGTTCCTCAAGAGGGATCCGCGGCCCAGGCTGCTCGAGCCCGACACCGCCGACAGGCTCCAGGAATATTTCCATGAACAGGGCTTCACGGACGGCAATCCGGTCATTCTCCCGACCGAGCGGAAGGTCGCCGAGATGCTGAAGGCCACCAGCCGCAGGCCGGACGAATGGGTCGGCCAGATGCGCCCCTCGCCGCCGCATGAGGCCTGGTATTACACGGTTGAGATGGTGGCGGTGAACGCGGTGATGGCGGGCGCCAGGCCGGAGTATTTCCCGGCGATTCTCGCGCTGGCGTCCAAAGGAGTCACCTCGCTTTTCAGCTCCACCTCCTCGTTCGCCCGGATGGCCGTGGTGAACGGCCCTGTCATCCAGGAGATCGGCATGAACACAGGGATCGGCGCGATGGGCCCCTTAAACCGGGCCAATTCCGCAATCGGCCGATGCTGGACCCTGATTTCCAAAAACCTCGGCGGGTCGGGGAAGCCCGGGGAGACCTACCTGGGCAGCCAGGGGAATCCGCTCAACTACGGCAATCTCTGCTTCCCGGAAACGGAGGACGGATTGCCTCCCGGCTGGAATCCCCTTCACGTGCAGAAGGGATTCAAAAAGTCCGATAGCGTGGTCAGCGTCTTCAGCGGCTGGAGCATGAGCGATATCGCATGGTATTCTCCGCTGCCGCAACATGAGGTCATCCGGGGATGGCTGGAGCATTTCTTCTCCTTCGGCACCTCGCAGGCTACCCTGGTTCTCGATCCTATCGTCGCAGCGGATGTCGCCTCCAAGGGTTTCCCGACGAAGGAGGCTTTCGCCAAATGGCTCGCCGACAATACGGGGACGCCGGGCTGGTTGTACTGGTCCCAGCACCCGCAGGAATTGGCGCAGGCGGAGAAGGGAGTCGAGCCTTACGCCGGCTGGCTGAAACAGGGCAAGGGAGCCGTAGTCCCTGTTTCCCGGTACAACCGATCCCGCTACCCCACGAGAAACACCGCTTTCATGGCATCGAAGGACACCAACGAACCCACGACGTCGATCGAGATCGTCGTTACAGGAGGGGGAACGAACACTTTCTGGTCCGGCGGGGATTTCGGATACGTGGGCAGCGCTTCCGTGGATCAATGGAGATAGGAGGAGATATCCAATGAAAAAGAGATTCGCTTTGTTTCCCATCGCCCTGTTGCTGCTGACGGCCGCGGCATCTCCTCGTCCTTCGATCGCACAGGATAATTCTCCGACAAATCCGGCCGACATCGGTTCGCCGGTGCGGTCCATGGTCGAGCTCGGGTCCGTCTACGCCAATATCTACGACATCACCATTACCGTCCTTGAAGCGGTCCGCGGCGAAAAGGCGATGAGCCGCCTCAGGGAAGCCGGTCCAGGCACCCCGGCGCCGCCGGAGGGTTTCGAATACATTCTGGCGCGCGTCCGATTCGAATTTAAGGGGAGAGCCGTTACCGACAGGCTCCCGTTTGACCTCGGGAACGCGCCCCTGCAATGGATCGCCCTGTCTTCGGATCTGATGGAATATCCGAAAGCTTCCGTGACCGTGCCGAAGCCCTCGCTGACAGGCCTGGTGAAACCGGGTCAGACGGTGGAGGGCTGGGTTGCCTTCGCGGTGGATCGCAAGGACGCCAAGCCGGTCATGGTGTTTGATCCGGACGTCGGCGGAGCCACGGGGCGCGGGAGGACGCTGTTCTTCAAGCTCTATTAGCATGGATCGGGACGCGGCTTCATTCACATCCGCATCAGGCCGATGAGGCTCTGAGATTGTTCAAGGTATATAGGAAACCGCGGATTGCGCGAATGGAGAGAATGAAAACATTCTTCCTGCAGATTTCGCGGGGTCCGGCAATTTGCCATTATCGCCGCAGATTGTCGCCTTCAGAATAATCCTGACCTCCCGGGAATAATGCAGGGTTATCGGCTTTAGAAACGCTTCATGGCTTTTCAGGTTGATGGCGCGCCATTGGGGTATTACAATTTAATGATCGATAGGAGTATCGTATGGATGCAATCACGGTTTCACCTAAATTCCAGGTTGTGATTCCCCGGAAGGTGCGGGAGATGCTACGCATTAAAAGCGGGCAGAAGATGCAGGTGGTTGCATACAATAACCGGGTTGTATTCATCCCGCTGCGTCCGATTCGAGAGTCGCGGGGCTCTCTGAAGGGAATGGATTCAACCGTCAGGCGCGAGCAAGAGGACCGTGTATGAACGTCGTCGATTCTTCCGGATGGCTGGAATACTTCGCGAATGGAAAGAATGCAGACTTCTTCGCCCCCGCCATTGAGGACGAAAAGAACCTTCTGGTTCCCGTCATCAGCATTTATGAGGTTTTCAAGCGGGTGCTTCTGGAATACGGAATCGATATGGCGGAACTGCGAATCGCGGATCTATATAAAGGACAGCCGTTGGATCTGACCCCTTCGCTCGCGTTAAGCGCAGCTCAGCTTTCGGTGGCCCACAGTCTGCCGATGGCGGACAGTCTCATCCTCGCGACGGCCCGCGCCTATAACGCGACGCTCTGGACGCAGGATGAGCATTTCAAGGATCTCCCCGGAGTTCGATACATTGATAAACAATAACCGTATTGCGTGCCTGGGATTCAAACGCATGGGGCAGGGCCGTGCCGGCGCATGTCGCGGACGGGAAACAGCATTCAGCAGACGGTGTCCTGCGATCCTGGAGCCTGCGGGAGCATCCGTATCCCATTCCCGCACTGCAACGCCATCGCCGGTTCAGACGGGAATCGGGTGGCTTTTCAGCCGGTCCGCAGTCCTATGTCCTCGGCCGTTGCATATACAAGGAAACGCGCGGATATCTTCCGCATGCAGTCATATTGCGCGCGGTGCGTCCCATGGGATCTCAAATCCATCTGCGTCTCTATGAGGAGTTGAATGATTTTCTGGAGCCCGGGCGGCGCAAACGCAGGTTCGCATTCGAGCTCAATGGAGTCGCCACGGTCGGGGAGATGTTTTCGAGGCTCGGGGTGCCTCTCGATCAAGTCGAGATTGTTCTGGTGAACGGGGATTCGGTCGATTTTTCGCATCCGCTCAGGGACGCGGATATTGTCAGCGCCTACCCGGTATTTGAATCGCTGGATGTGAAACCCCTCCTTCGTGCGCGTTCCCAGCCCCTGCGCCGGACACGATTCCTCGTCGAACGCGGCCTGGCGCGACTGGCGCGCCGTCTGCGGGCGCTGGATTTTGACGCCATGGACGCGGGGTCGCTTCCCTGGGAAACAGTCGTCCGCGTCGCGGAAAGCGAACGGAGGGTTTTTTTGACGGCTCATCCTCTGCCGGCGGAATCTCAGGGCCTGTCCCGCGTCTACAGGGTCCGCTCTTCCAGGCCTCGGGACCAGCTGAAGGAAGTCTTATCCAGGCTTGACCTTATGCATTCAGCCGAGGGTTCGCTGCTGCGGACCTTCCCCGCGCGGAAGATGCCATGACGAACGGCTCTTTGCGGCTGACGACGATCCTGCTTGCAGATGCGTCCATCGTCAGTCGCCAGGCGTCGATCGCTCCGCCGCCTTTCCAGCCCTTCGGCGCACAGCACCTCCTGGCCCTTGCATCGGTGCTCGCGCTGGCCGCTCTGGCCGGCTGGGCGGCGGCTGTCTGGAAACCCTCGCCCCGCAAATGGCTGGGGAGACTTCTTGGCCTGTTATTGCTGGCGTACGTGGGTGCTTTCTATGTCCAGCAGGCTGTCGGGCATTCCTTGAGCTGGGAGTATTCGCTGCCGCTCGACCTGTGCAGCCTGGTCTTGGCCGCCTGCATCCTCACGCTGTTTCGGCCGAACCCGTTCACCGCGGAAATCGCCTATTTCTGGGGCCTTGGCGGCACGCTCCATGCTGTGGCCACTCCCGATCTCGCCTGCGGTTTTCCGTCGTGGGAGTACCTCTTTTTTTTCTGGGGACACGGGGCTTCGCTGCTTGCGATTGCTTTCATGATCGGGACGGGGATTTTCAGGCCGCGGCGCGGAAGCGTCAGGCGGATGATGATCTCCGTGAACATTTACGCGCTGGCGGTCGGGGCGGTGGACGCTCTCGCGGGATGGAATTACGGATACCTCTGCCGAAAACCGCCCGGGCCTTCGCTTCTGGATCACCTTGGGCCGTGGCCTTGGTACCTGCTTTCGCTGGAAGGGATCGCTCTGTTGAGTTTCTTCCTCCTGGATATGCCCTGGCGTCTCTTAAGATGGTTCCGCGCCGTCGATGTGGGGACAGGGATTAACGGAGGGTCCGGAAGACGGATGTGAGGCGTCATGGACGGGAATCGTGAATTCACGCTGCGCGCCGTGTGCCTTGGCGTGGCCCTGAGCCTGGCCATGGCCGCAGCCAACATGTACCTGGGCCTCAAGGTCGGGATCACCATCAGCGCCAATATCCCGTGCAGCGTCATCGCGCTGATTTTTTTTCACACGCTGATGCGGTCCCGTTCCATCGCTGAGGTAAATCTTTCCCAGGCGACCGGGTCCGTCGGCGAAGGCATGGCCGCGGGCGTGATCTTCGTCTTCCCGGCGCTCGTATTGTCGGAAGCGTTCCAGCCCTTTTCCGGCTGGGGCCCGGCGGAATATTGGACGGTGACCCTCGCGGTCCTGGCCGGGAGCATTCTCGGGGTCGTTCTCACCGGTTTCCTCCGGCGCCCGATGGTTGTGGAGTCCAAGGAGCTTAAATATCCCGAAGGGGTGGCGACCGCGGAAATCCTGAAGACGGGTATGGCCGCCTTTGGTGAAGGACGCAGGGAAGGAGTTCTCGGGATTGTTGCCGCCTTCTTCGGCGGCATGGCCGTCAAGCTTTTCTCCACGGGCGTCGCCGTGCTTCAGGAAACCGTGTCGGCCTCCTTCCGTCTCGGAGCTTCCGCGTTCAAGCTGGGATCCGATGTTTCGGCGGCCCTGGTCGGCGTGGGATTCATTATTGAATTCAACGGCGCCGTGCTTGTGGCCCTGGGCGGAGCTCTGGCGTGGCTGTTTTTCATTCCTCTTTTCACGGCGCTGCAGAACACGGCGGGAGCTGCGGAGGCCGCCGCTTCTACCCTGTGGGCCGCCCAGGTACGCTATATCGGCGTCGGAGGGATGACGGTGGGGGGGCTCTGGTCGATCATCCAGATCCGGCGCCAGCTGGCGGCCGGCATTCGATCCGCCCTGACGGGGCTGAAGGCCGCCAGGGAAGCGGAGAGCAGCGCCATCCATGCGCGGGGCGAGGATCTGAAACAGGGCACGATATGGTTTTTCATTTTGTCAGGGATCGCGATGGCGGCGGGTGTGTATTACGGCAATGTCGGCCTTCGAAGCGCCGGCCTGGCGAGCCTCTATACTGTTTTTGCGGTTTTCTTCTTCGTCGCGATCTCCGTATACATCGTGGGATTGATTGGGAGCACCAATCAGCCCGTCTCCGGCATCACTATCTGCACTTTTCTTCTGGCCGCTCTATTCCTGTTTGCCGGGCGTATCGGCGGCGCGGAGGCGGTTCGCGCCATACTCCTGATATCCGGCGTCGTCTGCCTTGCGGCCTGCCTTTCCGGCACGGCGTCCCAGAACTTCAAGACCGCCCTGATGGTCGGCGGCACCCCCAGGGCCCTGCAGACCGGGCTTATCATCGCCGTGGTGGCGACGTCTCTCCTTGCCGCTCCTCTCATGGTCTTCCTCGACAAGGCGTTCGGGATCGGCTCGGAGAAGCTGCTCGCCCCGCAGGCGGGCATGTTTTCCGCCATGGCGAGAGGCCTGTTTATGGAGGGGTCCACCCTGCCTTGGAACATGATCGCCTTGGGCGCCGGCTTGTCCGTTCTGTGGGTCCTGATCGGGCATTACCTTCGTCGGCGAGGATCGGACTTTTCCGTCAGCCCGATGGCGATCGCCGTCGGCATTTATCTCCCCTTCACGACCACGTTCCCGATCCTGCTCGGCGGGCTGATTCATCTCTTTGCGACAAGGAAATATCGGGTTTCCGAGAAGCTTGATAAAGCCCTGCGGGCGGGGACGGTGCTCTGCGCCGGACTCGTCGCCGGCGAGGCCCTGACGGGCATCTTCCTGGCCGTCCCGATAGGACTGGATGTGTCCCTGCCTCTGCCTCTGATTCCATCGAATTCAATCCGGGACATGCTCTCGATTCTGGTGCTTGTCGGGCTCCCCTGGGTTGTGTATCGATCCATCGCAGCGGGGCAAAACGGCCCCCATGCAGGGAATGGAAATCCCGACCGGAGCGGAAAACGACATCCGGCTATTTAGTTGATTTACGGATGCTCCGGCCTCCGGGCCGTCAAAGTCAGGATAGACGCCGTTTCTCCAGAGTTATTCCTGTTCAGGGGTTGAGCATCGTTTTTTTCACGTGATGTTTTTCCAGAAAGCTTCTCTTTATAATGTCCTCTGTTTCCTAGAAAGCAATTCTATAAATTCTGTCATCACGCTGAACTCTACCGAGCAAGCAGTTGCCGCCACACCCGATGGTCACGGAAGACACGATGTTGTGCGAATGAGCCGACGCCATGAAATGCACCTGATCAAATTCTCGAAGTAGTCTGCCTGACTTGTCATACCACAGAATCTGAGCGCTGGACACGCAAACCAGGGTATTTTCGTCAACAAACTTGGCATCAGTAAAGATCAGATGATTTTCGCGAATCGGCTCGTTCATTGACACCGCCTTCAATGCATCGTCAAGGGATACATCCTGCGAACGGATCAGGGATTCCAGCCCTTTGCCCGGACGCACGGCAAGCAGCGATTCGAAGCTCTGATCCGAACGATACTTCAGTATTGCCGGGAAATTCGAAAATACGGCGTAAAGTGTGTCATCTTCAGCCATTGCCACGCGGAAAAGAGTATTCGGCACGCTTCCCTGGGGAAAAACAGTATGTCCAAAACTCGCCAGACGAGTTCCATTGGAGGCAATTACGCTGACCAGGCTATCTTCATCGTCAATTGCCGGATAGACATAGATGTCTCCTCTCTTGTTTGTACCGATCCACTTAGGGACACCAACTTCAAACCCTTTCGGTAGCCTGCCCTTTGAATCAAGATTGATGAGGTGACCCGAAGCATCCAGAATATATAGATACCCCTCTGACGGCACGTAGATATGTCCAGAGGCATCAATGTGAATGGGATGAAAAAGAGGGGATATTTGTAGAAAATACCCGCTCTCAAGACGGGGCCCGATGCTTTCAATAACCCTGCCGTCCGTATTGAAACGGACAATCTTATTTTCGGAGCTGCTTAAAGCGTAGATGGTCCCATCTTTTGCAGTTGTGAATCCTGATAGTCCCGGCACAGTAGCGAAGACTGTTACGGAATCAGTCTTAACGGCTAAACCGCCAATTGTTATTGTCATACAAGCAACAACAACTCCCATCGCTGATAGCTGGAATGGCATACTTTCTTCCCCCGTTTACCTGAATTATGCATCCGATAGCGGTCTCAGAGCCTGGCGAGCTTAGAAACAGGTCCTCCCGGGTTTTGAGCGGGTTGCCCCAACATATTGTGGTCGATGTTTTATGCCGGTTGGGGCTGACAGGCTCCAATCGGCTTCGCCGGCGCCTCCATGTGCATTTTAACCCCGTGGAGCCTGCGGGGCCTGCCGCACCGGTTGAGGGCGCAACGCGGCTTCCACCAGCGCCGCTTGGAATTTCATCGGAATTCGACAAGATCTTGGAAATCGCTGTGCGGTTTCCGCAGCATCCACAGAGCATCCAGCGGTACTTTTCCTCGATGCCCATATTGCTTAGCCGGCGATCACAACGTGTAGGGGTTATCCGCTCAAAGCCCGGAAGCACCAAAAACAATCGGGGCATCTGAAAATACCCGGTAACGATATCGTGTCCCCCAATAGCGGCACGCGTCAATGATTTTGAGGTACTTGTAAAACCGGCGCAATTGACGGGGTTTCTCCGCGGCCGTAGAATGGTTCGTTTGGTTCATTCATGCTAGACAGGATTGTGGTGCGCGGGGCGCGCCAGCATAATCTGAAGAACATCAGCCTTGAAATCCCCCGACATAAGCTGACGGTCATCACGGGACTGTCGGGCTCGGGCAAGTCCAGCCTCGCCTTCGATACCATTTACGCCGAGGGGCAGCGCCGCTATATCGAGTCTCTGTCGGCTTACGCCCGGCAGTTCCTCGAAAGAATGGAAAAACCCGACGTCGACGGCGCCGAGGGCCTTTCGCCCGCCATCAGCATTGAGCAGAAGACGACCAGCCGCAGCCCCCGTTCCACGGTGGGGACCGTCACCGAAATATACGACTACATGCGGCTGCTGTTCGCATCCATCGGCAGGCCTCATTGCCATATCTGCGGCAAACCGATCACCCGCCAAACGCCCGAACAGATCGCCGACATGATCGCGGCCTATCCCGAGGAGACGCGCGTCCTCATCCTGGCGCCCGTTGTCCGCGACCGGAAGGGGGAATTCAAAAAGCTTTTTGAAAAATATCTCCACAAGGGATATGTCCGGGCGCGGATCGACGGCCGGATGCGCGACCTCGAGGAAGATATCCGCCTGGCCAAAACACGAAACCATACCGTTGAAATTGTCGTCGACAGGATCGTCGTCAAGCCGGGGATACGGCGGAGACTGGAATTGTCCCTCAGGACCGCGATGGGGCTCGCCGAGGGGCTTGTGACCGTCGCCGCCGAAAAACGGGGCGAGGCGCTTTTCTCGGAGAGGCAGGCCTGCATGGACTGCGGTGTCAGCATCCCCACATTGGAACCGCGCTCGTTTTCCTTCAATTCCAGGCACGGCGCCTGCCCCGAATGCGGCGGTATGGGCACGTCTCTGGTGTTAAACCCGGACAGCCTCATCCCGGACCCCGGCCAGCCCATCGGCTCTCTCCAGTTTTCGGTCGAGAACGCCCGAATCGCCAGATACCTGCGCGAGGCCCTTCTCGGTTTGGCCCGCAGATTCGGGATCGACGTCCGGACGCCCTTCGAGAAACTGCCGGCCTCCGTCAAGCGGAGGTATCTTTTCGGGGATGCTGAAAACCATGCCGCCGCTTGGGACGGCGTGATTCCCGGGGGAGAGTCGCCGGGCGTCGGCGAATGGCTCCGCTCGATGATAGAGGACGAAGAGAACCACCGGGGGGGCGAGGAGATCTCCAGGCTCTTCTCGGCCCGGGAGTGCGCCGCGTGCCGGGGCTCCCGTCTGCGACCCGAGAGCAGGGCCGTCAGGATCAACGGCCTGTCCATAGCCGATTATGCCGCCCTGCCGATCGAGCAGGCCTTGAAGGCCTTCCGGAGCATCGAGCTGACATCCCGGGAGACCCGGATCGCGGGCCAGGTGCTGACGGAGATATGCGACCGTCTGCAGTTCCTGCTCAATGTCGGCGTCGGCTACCTGTCGCTGAACCGATCCGCGTCGACGCTTTCTGGGGGCGAGGGCCAGAGGATACGCCTGGCGACACAGATCGGGTCGAGACTTCGGGGAGTCCTGTATGTTCTGGATGAACCGTCCATCGGCCTTCATCCGGTGGACAACGGGAAATTGCTGGACACGCTGGCCGAGCTGCGGGATATGGGCAACACCATCCTCGTCGTGGAGCATGACGAGGAGACGATGCGGCGGGCCGACCATATCGTCGACCTGGGGCCGGGCGGAGGCCGCAACGGAGGCCGCGTTATCGTCTCCGGCACGCTCGGCGACGTCATTCGCGCCCCGGAATCCATCACCGGCCGCTACCTTAAGGGCGAACTTCGCATCGAGTATCCGAGAGAGCGCCGGAAGGGAAACGGCAAATCTCTCGTTGTCAGGGGCGCCCGGCACAACAACCTCAAAAATATCGACGTGGAATTCCCCCTCGGGCTCTTCATTTGCGTGACCGGGGTTTCGGGCGCCGGGAAATCGTCTCTCGTGGATGATATTCTTTACAGAGCCCTTTCCCGCAAACTGCACCGGGCCGCGACTGAACCGGGGCTTTACAGCGGGATCTCCGGCATCGAGCACCTGGACAAGGTCATCGAAATCGATCAGACGCCCATCGGGAGAACCCCGCGCTCCAATCCCGCGACCTACACGGGACTTTTCACTCCGCTGAGGGAGCTCTTCGCGATGCTCCCCGAGTCCCGCATCCGCGGCTACCGGCCCGGAAGGTTCAGCTTCAACGTCAAGGGCGGACGTTGCGAGGATTGCCAGGGGGAAGGATTGCGCCGCGTTGAAATGAGCTTTCTGCCGGACGTCCATGTCCTGTGCGAAACCTGCCAGGGAAAGCGGTACAACCGGGAGACGCTCGCGGTAAAATACAAGGGTTGCTCCATCGCCGATATTCTGGAGATGAACATCAGCGACGCCTGCGACCTCCTGGGAAACATTCCTCCGATCGCGCAGAAGCTGCGAACCCTGAACGAGGTCGGCCTTGGATATGTGCAGCTGGGACAGCCCGCCACCACTCTCTCGGGGGGGGAGGCCCAGCGCGTCAAGCTCTCGAAGGAATTGAGCCGCCGGGCGACAGGCCGGACCCTCTACATCCTCGACGAGCCGACGACGGGTCTGCATTTCCATGACATTCAGAAACTGCTCGATATCCTGAACAGCCTGGTGGACAGGGGCAACACGGTGGTGGTTATCGAACACAACCTGGACGTGATCAAGATGGCGGACCGTGTCATCGACCTCGGGCCCGGGGGAGGGGAGAAAGGGGGAAGAGTCGTCGCGGAAGGCACCCCGGAACAGGTGGCCCATCGGGAGGAGTCCGCGACCGGCCGGGCTCTGCGCAGAGTGCTTGGCGGCGGTTAGCGGCTAGCGGTCAGCGGTCAGCGGTCAGAGGGAGATGATTGAGGGGAAGAGGATTTGGAATAGAGAAAGCTGATGGAAAATGTGTTGCCTGCTTTCAATTAACGCGGCACTGACCGC
>CAYZTZ010000066.1:0-18898 GCA_964481255.1 uncultured Acidobacteriota bacterium
ACGATTTTCCGGCTCGTCGTGCCGCGCACGATGGAGTCGTCCACCAGCACCACCCTTTTGCCCTCGAGAATTTCCCGGACCGGGTTGAGCTTGACCTTCACGCCGAAATTGCGGATCGACTGCTTGGGCTCGATGAATGTCCGCCCGACATAGTGGTTCCGGATCAGGCCGAATTCCAGCGGAATGCCGCTTTCGCGGGCGTATCCGAGGGACGCCGAGACGCCGGAATCCGGCACCGGCACCACGATGTCCGCCTTCGCCGGATGTTCCCGCGCCAGGTACATCCCCATCTCCATGCGGCTGGCCAGCACCGTGCGCCCGAACACGACGCTGTCCGGCCTGCTGAAGTAGATCTGTTCGAAAAGGCAATGCGCCGGCTTTCTCCGCGGCAGCGGTTGTTGGGATTCGATGCTGTTCTCCTCGACGCGCAAGACCTCCCCCGGCTCGACATCCCGAACAAAGGAAGCGTTGATGAGATCAAAGGCGCAGGTCTCGGAGGCGAGAACATAGGAACCGTCCAGCCGCCCTATGGATAGAGGCCGGAATCCATAAGGGTCCCTTGCCGCCAGGAGATACTCCGGCGTCAACAGCAGCAGGCAGTATGCGCCCTCGACCATCCGGAGAGCCTCGACAAAGGCTTCCTGAAGCGTGCGGCGCCTTGACCGGGATATCAGGTGCAGCAGGACCTCGCTGTCGCTGGTCGAGTGGAAGATGGCCCCGTCGCGTTCCAGCGTGCGCCTCAGTTGCAGGGCGTTGATCAGATTGCCGTTGTGGGCAAGAGCGACCGGCCCCCTCCAGCAGTCGACGAGAATCGGCTGCGCGTTCCACGGGACGCTTTCCCCGGCGGTCGAATAGCGCACGTGCCCCAGGGCGGAGTCCCCGGGGAGCCTTTCCAGGCGCGCTTCATCGAACACGTCGGCGACATACCCCATTCCTTTTTCCAGATGGAGCTTCCCCTTGTCGGAAGCGGCGATGCCGGCCGACTCCTGGCCGCGGTGCTGCAGCGCGTAAAGCCCCAGATAGGCGATCCGCGCGGCCTCCGGATGGGACACGATCCCGAAAATTCCGCAATCCTCCACCGGTTTGTCCCCGCTCGTCATTGGCATCTCCCCATCCTGACGGGGCCCATGACCCCCGGACCCGCCTGCATGGAACCCCGCCGGTCCCTTGCCCCTTCACCTCTATTGTACATAACGCAGCCTCGCGCCGCATCCAAATTGAAAAGCGGGTCCGCCGCAAGGCCATGTGCGGACGGTGCATGACGGAATGAAGCGCGTGCATTATAATGACTATTCCGTCCGCAGCGGAGCTTGATATACCATATGCACGGGACGCGACGCGCGGTCGCTGCAGAACCGCGGATCCCCGCTTCGGACCTGCAATAGAAAGGGCTAAAAAATGGCGGATGTCGAGAGCTCCAAGGAAAGCAAGGAATTCTGTCCGGAAATACCCGCGAAAAACACCCCGTTTTTTCTCAAGGGATCGAACGCGCTGGACTGGGGCATGCAAAACCGTCTGGCGCGCATTTTCACACCGTCCTCCGGGCGCACGGTTATGCTGGCGATCGACCACGGATATTTCCAGGGGCCGACTTCCGGCCTGGAGCGCGTGGATCTGCGCATCGTTCCCCTCGTGCCCTTCGCGGACGCGCTCATGCTGACGCGCGGCGTCCTGAGGACGAGCATCCCTTCCTCCGAGACCCGGGCGATCGTGCTTCGCGCCAGCGGCGGGCCCAGCATCCTGAAGGAGCTGTCCAACGAACAGATCGCCGTCGACATCGAGGACGCCGTCCGCCTTAATGCGGCCGCCCTGGCCGTGCAGGTGTTTATAGGAGGCGAGTTCGAGACGCAGTCCGTGCACAACATGACGCGTCTCGTGGATATGGGAAACCGCTACGGGATCCCCGTCCTCGGCGTCACCGCCGTTGGGAAGGACATGACGCGCGATGCCCGCTATCTGCGGCTGGCGTGCAGAATATGCGCCGAACTGGGCGCCCACGTCGTCAAGACCTATTACATCCCGGAGGGTTTCGAAACAGTGACGGCTTCCTGCCCCGTGCCTATCGTCATGGCGGGAGGCAAGAAGCTCCCCGAAAAGGAAGCCCTGGATATGGCATACAGGGCCGTGCAGGAAGGGGCCGCCGGGGTGGACATGGGACGCAACATCTTTCAATCGGACGCGCCGGCGGCCATGATTCAGGCGGTGCGGAAAGTAGTCCACGAAAACGCGCGGCCGGAGGAAGCGTTCGAGCTGTACCGGGATCTGAAGCATGAGGCGCAGACAAAGGGATAACTGCCGGCGACCGCCGGCGCGGCGTTGGATCCCGAGCAGGAACTCGATATGCGGGCATCGCATCGCGCAGGGATCCCCGCAGGGCCCTTCGATAGAGGAGCAGTATGGAAAACCGCTGGTCGAATGAGAAGGCGGGCCAATTCATCCGGAAATACGGCCCGAAATGGGGCGAAGACCTGGCCGTCGGCCTCTACGTCGCTTCCCTGATCGGGGCCGAGGATAAACTGGTTCTGCACGGCGGCGGCAACTCTTCCGTCAAGACCCTCAGCCGCAATATCCTCGGCGAAAGCATCCCGGCCATCTACGTCAAGGCCTCCGGGTTCAACATGGCCTTCATTGAACCCGACGGATACACCGGCCTCGACCTGACCTATCTCAAGAAACTGAGGGCCCTCTCCGACCTTTCTGATGAGGATATGGTCCATGAGTTCTGCGTGCATCGCCTGGACTGGCGCGCCGCCCCGCCGTCCATCGAGACACTGGTCCACGTCTTTCTCCCGAAAAAGTTCGTGGACCACACGCACCCCGACGCGATTCTCGCCCTTTCCAACCAGGCGGATGGAGAAGGACACCTCCGGCAGGCTCTTGGAACCGAGGTGGCCTTGCTTCCGTACATCACCCCGGGATTCAAGCTCGCCAAGGCCGTCGCGGCCGCGTTTGAAGAGAATCCGGGCTTGAAAGCCATGGTGCTTATGCAGCATGGTCTTCTGACATGGGGGGAAAAGGCCCGGGAAAGCTATCAAACCACCATCGATCTGGTCGGGAAGGCTGAAAAGTATCTGAGAAAAAAGGCGCGCGTCTCCACCGCCCCTGCCGCTTCGACTCCCGTTGCGCTGGCGGAAAAAAGGCTGACGGCCGTGGCCCCCGTCGTGCGGGGACTTTTGGCGCGGCCGACCGGCGACGCGGACCGTCCCTGGGAACGTTTCATCGTGCAGCCGTTGATCAACAGGGATGTTCTGAGAGTCCTCGACTCGGGCCGCGGCCGGGACATCGCGTCGACGCCTCCTTTGACCTCCGACCACCTGATTCGCACCAAACCGTTCTACCTGTGGGTGGAGGAACCCGAATTCGACGATCTCGAAGAATTCCGCCGGCAGCTTTCCAAAGCCGTCCAGGACTACGCTGCGGCCTACAACGCCTACGTGGACAAGTACGCGCGGACCATGCCCGAAGGAGTGCAGCGCATGGACCCGAGCCCCAGGGTCCTCCTGATCCCGGGGCTGGGCGCGCTTTGCGCCGGGAAAGACGCCGAGTCCGCCGCGATCGTGAAGGACATCGCCGCTCACACGCTGGCGGTCAAGGCGCAGATCGCCGCGATGGGAGCCTATCGCGGGATGGGGGAAAAGGACCTCTTCGACATGGAGTATCGGTCCCTCCAGCACAACAAGCTCCAGCGCGACAAGGAGTCCCCTCTGAGCCGGCATGTCGCCCTGGTCACGGGAGCCGCGGGCGCCATAGGGTCCGCCGTCACCCAGGAGCTTTTGGAACAAGGATGCCACGTGGCTGCGACGGACCTTGAGGGGCACGCCCTCGACAGCCTGGCGGGGGAATTGAGGAGCGTTTACGGGCCCCGCGTCCTGGGCGTCCCCATGGATGTCACCGACCGCAAATCGACCGCCGAGGGATTCGCCGCCGTCATTCGGACCTGGGGAGGCATCGATCTCTTCGTGCTCAACGCAGGGACGGCGCACGTCGCCCCCCTGGCGGAGATGAACCTCGAATCTTTCAGGAAGCTGGAACGGATCAACGTCGAAGGAACCCTGATCACGCTCTCCGAGGCCGGTCGCCTCCTGAAGCTTCAGGGGACGGGCGGGGACATCGTTCTGATCTCCACGAAGAACGTCTTCGCCCCCGGAGCCCGCTTCGGCGCCTACAGCGCCACCAAGGCCGCCGGCCACCAGCTGGCGCGCATCGCCAGCCAGGAATTCGCGGAATTCGACGTGAGGGTCAACATGGTCGCGCCGGACGCCGTCTTTTCTCACGGCGCGCGGCCATCGGGTCTTTGGGCGGAGATCGGGCCCGACAGGATGAGCGCCCGGGGGCTGAGTCCCGAAGGGCTGCAGGAGTATTACCGGAACCGCAACCTGCTCAAGGCGCGGATCACGGCGCGGCACGTCGGAAAGGCGGTGCTCTTTTTCGCGACACGGCAGACGCCGACCACCGGGGCAACCATTCCGGTGGACGGCGGTCTTCCTGACGCCACGCCGCGGTAGGTTTTAGAATTAGCGGTCAGCGGTCAGTGGTTAGTGGATGCGATATTGCGCATCCGGCGGGGGCAAGTTGCGGCGCATGGATAGGATCGAGCGGCTATGATCGGACAGCTACGAGGACAGCTCATTCAAAAAAGGCCGAATGACATCCTGATCGACGTGCAGGGCGTCGGCTACGAGGTCTATATACCTCTGACCACCTTTTTCGAGCTGCCCGGCGAAGGGAGCGAGGTGGCTCTGAAGATCCACACCCATGTGCGCGAAGACGCCCTGACGCTGTTCGGCTTCCTCACCCAGCGGGAGAAGGACTTTTTCCTGAAGCTGATTTCCATCAGCGGCATCGGCCCCAAACTGGCCGTCGGCATCCTGTCCGGCGCGCGCGTGGAGGAACTCGCCCAGGCGGTCGCAGAGGGCAACCTGCCCAGGCTTACAGCCATTCCGGGGGTGGGGAAAAAAACCGCGGAACGTCTCGTCCTTGAACTCAAGGGCCAGATCGCACCCTTTCTCCTTGCGGAGCCGGTGGAAGCATCCGGCGCGGCGGCCCCGCCGAGCGCCCTCGAGGAAGATGTCGTTTCGGCCCTCGTGAATCTGGGCTATCCGCGGGCGGCGGCCGAAAAAGCGCTCTCGACCATCCTTCGTTCACCGGAGAGCGGACGCACTTTCGAGGATATTCTGCGCAGCACACTGCGCCTGCTGGCCGGCTGATGGAAATGGGACGCGACATGACGAGGCATGAAGCTCCGCGCACACTTCTGAATCCCGTTTCCCAAAAGGACGAGATATCCTTCGAGCAGACGCTGCGGCCGCAGACGCTCTCTCAATTCATCGGCCAGCAGAAGGTCAAGGACAACATCGATATCAGCATCCGCGCGGCTCTCAAGAGAAAGGAAGCGCTCGACCACGTGCTTCTTTACGGGCCTCCGGGGCTGGGGAAGACGACCCTGGCAACCATCATCTCCAATGAAATGAAGGTCAACATCCGGACGACCAGCGGCCCGGTGATTGAAAAGCGGGGCGATCTCGCCGCCATCCTGACCAATCTCAAGCCGAACGACGTCCTCTTCATCGACGAGATCCACCGTCTGCATCCTTCCATCGAAGAAATACTGTACCCGGCCATGGAGGATTTCTACATCGACATCATCATCGGCGAGGGTCCCGGCGCCCGCAGCATCAAGATGCCCCTGCCCAGGTTCACCCTGGTCGGCGCCACCACGCGTGCCGGACTTCTCACGGCCCCCCTGCGGGGCCGTTTCGGCATCATTCACCGGCTCGAGTTTTACACCAGCCAGGACTTGCGCGTTATCGTCCTCCAATCAGCCCGGACCCTGGGCGTCGAAATCGACGACGAGGGCGCGCTTGAAATCGCCTCCCGCAGCCGCGGGACTCCCCGCATCGCCAACAGGCTGCTCCGGCGCGTCCGGGATTACGCGGAGGTCAAGGGCGACGGGCGCATCAACCGGCCGATCGCGATGGACGCCCTGGCCATGATGGAGGTGGACACCTACGGTTTCGACGAGATTGACCGGAAGCTGATGTTGACCATCCTTGAAAAATACAACGGCGGGCCCGTAGGCGTCGGCTCGCTCTCCGCGGCCATCAACGAGGACGAAGACGCCATCGAGGATATCTATGAACCCTATCTCATCCAGATCGGGTTTCTGGACAGGACGCCGCGCGGCAGGGTGGCGACCCGCAAGGCTTTCGAGCATTTCCGGATCCCGCCGCCCGGGAGCCAGAGGAATCTGTTTGAGAGAAATGAAAAGGCCAAGGGATAGGCACGCGTTCCCATTCGTCCGTGCCCGCGGGCATCGCGCGAGCGACAGCCGGAGCCGGCGCCCATGACACCGTCACCGGAATCGAAACCTGGAATCGGCGAGCTTCAAAACGCGGTGGAGACCATCGTCCGCGGAAAATCCGAAGCCGTCAAACTGGCCCTCGTCTGCCTGCTGGCCGAGGGACACCTCCTGATCGAGGATGTGCCCGGCGTAGGCAAGACGACTCTGGCCCATTCGCTGGCACGCGTCTTCGACTGCACCTTCCGCCGCATACAATTCACCAGCGACCTGCTGCCGTCCGATATCCTCGGCGTGTCCGTATTCAGCCCGTCCGGGCAGACCTTCGACTTTCGGAAAGGGCCCATTTTCGCCAACATCGTGCTGGCGGACGAAATCAACCGCACCACTCCGAAGACGCAGAGCGCCCTGCTGGAGGCGATGAGCGAGAGCCGGGTCAGCGTCGACAACCGCACCTACGCCCTGCCGCGCCCTTTCATGGTGGTGGCCACGCAAAACCCGATCGAGCATCACGGGACCTATCCGCTTCCGGATTCGCAGCTCGACCGATTTCTTCTGCGCATCAAAATGGGGTATCCGGAAAACGACGCCGAAAAGGAGATCCTGCGGCAGAAGAGCTCCGTTCCGGACTTCGAACGCCTCCGGCCCGTCATGCGTTCGGAGGACATCCTCGCGGCGCAGGCCGCCGTCCGCGACGTCCGCGTCGACGAATCCCTCCTCGACTATATCATGGCGATTGTGGACGCCACGCGGCGCTCGGAATTCCTGCTGATCGGGGCGAGTCCGCGCGGGTCCCTCGCCCTGCGGCGCGCGGCGCAGGCGCTGGCCTATTTCGAAGGACGCGACTACTGTATCCCGGACGACATCAAGAGGCTGGCCCTGCCGGTCCTGGCCCACCGGGTGATTGTCAGTTCCAAGTATTCCTCGCCCTACCGGCGGAGCGAGGAAGCCGAGGCGATCCTTGCGGAGATTCTCGCCAGCATTGAAATTCCGCTCTGACTCCCCTCCGGGCGAGCAAAGCGGCCAGGCGCCCCCCGGCGTGTTCCCCTTCTCTCTCAGAATCACCCTGGAAGGAGCGGCTTACATCAGCCTGGCCTTTCTCCTTTCCCTGGCGGCCGTCAACACGGGAAACAACCTCCTCTATGTCATCGTGGCGTCCATGCTTTCCGCCATCGCCGTTTCCGGCATCGTCTCCCGCAGCACCTTGAAAAGGATTTCTCTTTCGCTTCAGCTGCCTGAGAATGTTTTCGCCGGGGACCGCGTCTCCATCAAGGTGTCGATGAAAAACATGAAGCGGTTTTTCCCCTCCTTTTCCATCAGCGTCGAGGACCCGGGGCGGATCCGCGGCATCGCATGGGCCCATCTGCTTTCCAGGCTCCATATCCTCCGGCGCACGGTGGGCTCCGGGGACGAAGAGGAAAACCGGTCCTTGCTGCGGCAATCGGCCTATTTCCCGGTTCTTTGCGCCGGAGAGACCCGCTCGGAACACTCGGTGCAAACCTTTCCACGGAGGGGGCTGTACCACCTGGAAGGCTTCTGGATATCCACCCGCTTCCCATTCGGCCTTTTCCGCCGCGGGGAGCTGATCTCCGCGAAGGGCGAGGTGCTGGTCTACCCGCGCGTGCGCGAGATCTCCTCCTTCTTTCACCTGCTCCCCTTCCTCTCAGGCCGCCTTGAAAGCCCCCGGGCGGGGCCCGGCGAGAACCTTTTTTCCATCCGCAAATATCAGGACGGGGAAAGCGCGCGGATCATCGACTGGAAGGCGACCGCGAAGACGGGCGAGTTGATGGCGAAAGAGTACGCCCGCGAGGAAGAGGGCAAGTTCTGCCTCGTCCTGGACACGCGCCTCTATGCGCCCGGGAACGGGCGCTCCGAAAGCGACTTTGAAAAGGCCGTGTCCCTGGCCGCCAGCCTGGCCGCGCATTTTCTGGAGGAAGGAGCGGTCCTGGCTTTCCTCGCCCCCCATGAATGGGTGCCGCCCGGCAGCGGTCCGGACCATCGGAACCGGATTCTCAGGCGGCTGGCCGTCATCGAACGCGAGAGATCTCTCTCCGGCGCGGACGCCGGACTATGGGATGCCGAAAGTCCGGCGGCGGACGGGAGCGATCCACAGCTTCAGGAGATTCTGTCGGACAAGGTCTTTAAGATCATCCTCACATCACGGCCGAAGGGACGCCTCCCTTCCTCAATCTGGCGTTCTTCGCACGTCATTTATTTTGACGAACTATGACGTTCGCGCGCTTTTTCAAATTCTGCTCCTACGGCCTGATTGCGGCCGGATTCTCGGCCCTGGCGGCGACCGGCGCTATCGACGGGATCTCCATCACGCTGTTCGCCTCCGTCCTTGTCGTCAGCTGGTTTGTCGATACCGGCAGGCTTCGCCGAAGCCTGCCCCCCTGGTTTCTGAACGGTCTTGCGCTGGCCTATCTCCCCTTTTTTGCGGCGGACTGGGCGGTGCTGTCCCGCTCCTTTTTGATCAGCCTCGTGCACATGGCTCTCTTCATGGCCGCCCTGAAGCTCCTGACTCTCGCCCTGGACCGCGATTACGCATTTCTGTACCTGATCAGTTTCGGAGAACTGCTCGCCGCCTCGACGCTCACCGTCAACCTTGTCTTCGGCCTCAGCTTCCTGGCCTTCCTCTTTTTCGGCATCGCGACCCTGGTCCTCTTCGAAATGCGGCGAACCAACGCCTCCCTTCTGCGCCGGGCCAGGCTCCAGCCGGCCGTCGCTTCCAGGGATCTCCAGGGGACGGGGCTGGAATTGTTTTCCTCCTTTCCTGTGCGCCTTCTGTTCCGGGCCGTGACCGCGATAACACTGCTTGTTCTGCTGTCGGCGATTCCCCTGTTCTTCCTTCTGCCTCGTGTCCACGCGGGCCTATCCAGGCCCCTGTCCGGCAGGACACGGCTCCTCACCGGCTTCTCCGACAGCGTGGAACTCGGACAGATAGGGATCATCAAGCAATCGGACGCTCTGGTCATGAGGGTCCGCGTCGCGCAGTCCGCCGCCTCTTCGCCGGCCGAACTGAAGTGGAGGGGGATCGCCCTGGATTATTTCGACGGGCGCTCCTGGAAACGCACCGATCCGCGGCGCCGGCCGGTTTCGACCCAGGGCGGGTATTACAAGCTGGTCGACTCCGCCCAGGGGACGGAATGGATCCATCAGACCTTTTTTGTGGAAGCTCTCTCCACGGACTTGATTTTCGCCGCGCATAAGGCTCTCGCGATCTCAAGGGACGCGGGAGAGCTCGAGATCGACGTTTCCGAAAACCTTTACACGCAACGGGCGCCCCGCAGGAAATTGAGATATCGGGCTATCTCCAACCCTGTCCGGCCCGACCCGTCCCGCGTTTCGGATGCCCTGCCCATCCCCGCCGAAATACGCGACACGTGCCTGCAGCTTCCACACGAAAGTCCCGGAATCCGCGACCTGGCTCTCAAGGCGACCCGAGGGGCCGCAACAAAATACGCCCGGGCCCGGGCGCTGGAGCTCTATCTCCGTTCGCATTACGCCTACAGCCTCGACCTTCGCGGAAAGCCCGGCGGCAGGGACCCGCTGGAGGCGTTTCTGTTCGAGACACGGAAGGGGCACTGCGAATATTTCGCCTCCGCCATGGCCGTGATGCTCCGCCATCTCGGCATCCCGGCGCGCCTGGTGAACGGCTTCCGCGCCGGCGGGTACAACGGCATCGGTGAGGACTACGTCGTCCGTCAACATGACGCCCACAGCTGGGTGGAAGCTTATTTCCCCCCTTACGGCTGGGTCGAGTTTGATCCCACGCCCCCGGAACCGCAGCATCCTCAAACGGCTCTGGCGCGCTGGATATCCGATTTCTCCGACGCGGTCGACCTCTGGTGGTGGGAGGAGATCGTGAGTTTTGACGCCTCCGGACAATACCGGATGATAAGCGGATTTCGCGCCGCGATGGAAAAAACGCAGGACGGCTTGAAGGGCCTTGCGGCCCTGGCTCTCGAAAAAGCGAGTCGGAGGATCGCCGAGATCTATTCTTCCGGCTTCGGGCCCATGTTCCGCATGACATGGCCTGTCTGGACGGCCCTGGCTGCTTCCCTGGCCTTGCTGGCCGTGCGTCCGTGGCGCCGGCGCGCGAGCCGACTCGTCCGCCGCGTCCGGCACTCGAAGGACCCGCAGTCCGCGGCCGCAGATTTCTATGCGGAAGCGCTGGAGCTGCTCGGAGCCCATGGGATGAAAAGAGCGCGCGGGGAAACGCCTCTCGAATTCGCCCGCGGACTCTCCCTTCACCCGGCGGGCGTTCCCTTCATGGCACTGACGCTCCTCTATAACCGGATACGCTTCGGGCCTCCCGGCCTTCATTTCGACCTCGCGGAGACCCGGGCTCAGCTCCGCCGCCTGCGCGACTGCCTCTCCAGGTCTGCGCCCGAAGGCGGACCGGAGGAACGGGTGCAATGATTCGGCCGGTCCTGCAAGGGTTGAGTCCCGACGCAACCCTTGCAGGGTTGAAACAAGACTCATCCCCCGCTAGGGGTTGAGAGGCATAAGGCGCCGCTCAACCATGGACTTCGCGGGAAGGCCCGGTTGGGGCCCTTCCGAATCAGCAGATCACGCCGTATGGGCGGACCTGTTCGAATCGCGCCGCCTGAGGCGGCCGTTCACCTTAAAGCAATCATCCCAAAAACATATATCAGCACTTTTGAAAAACCGCAGGATGTCGAATGAAGAATGGCGAAGTTCGGGGGCGAGCTGTGCGGTTCGACATTCGATGTTACGTTTCATCCTGCCCGCTGCAGAACACCGGGAAGGGGCCGTTCGCCGATATTTGTCAAACTGCCGCCGGTGCCGGCGGATCTGCCGGCGCAGCGAATTCCAGGGGAGCTGTTGCGACCGGCATCTCCTTCAGGATTTCGCCCCGAAGACCCACGACCACGCATCGGACGGGGATCACCCTTGCCGCTCGCCCCGCCGCATCGACGACCAGCCGCAGAAGCCCCCCGCAGCAGGGCACCTGCATGATGAGGACGGTTATCGAACGGATATTTCCCCGATCGATCAGGGCCGTTATTTTATCCTCATAGATGTCCTGGCCGGAATCCAGCTTGGGGCACGCGATCGCGAGGGTTCGCCCCTTGAGGCAATCCCTGTGAAAATCGGCGAGCGCGTAGGCCGCGCAATCGGCCGCCAGGAGAAGATCCGATCCCCTGTAGTGCGGCGCCGTCGGAGAAATCAGATGGAGCTGGATCGGCCAGTGGGTCAGCCGGGACGGCCGTGTCCCTTCTTCCTTCCCGTCGCCCTGCTGAGACGGAAAAGCCTGAGTCTGCGACCCGGGGCACCCGCCCACGACGAAAGCAGCGGGGCCGCTTTCAGACTCCATGTCCGCCGCGATGCCCCGATCCCTTAAATGGGCCAAAGCCTGCTGAAGATATCGGTCCTGCCCGTGATCCCTCAGGTGACGCAAATGGGCCTGAATCACATTGCGCCCCTGCGGGATGATGTTGCCCAGAACCTGGATCTCGTCGTATGGCTCCGCTTCCCTTTCCTCTATGGAAATCGCGCCTTCGGGACAGGTTCCCATGCAGGCTCCGAGGCCGTCGCACAACAGGTCGCCCACAAGCCGGGCTTTGCCGTCAATCACCTGCAGGGCCCCCTCCGGGCAGCCGGACACGCATAGCCCGCAGCCGTTGCATCGCTCCTCATCAATCCTGATGACCTTCCGTTTCATGTCTCACCCCCGATTCTGTCTTTATTCCACACTCATGGTGCGCCGCAATGCCCGGGCGGTCCTTGATCCATGTCAAGAAAATCGAAAATAAGCGGACCGGATCCCGCCTATACTTTTCAAGCGAGCTCGGGGTTATCGCCCATGCGATATGGCGTGATGCGCGGGTTCGGGCGACGTTTCGAACCTGATTTGAGGGGACTTCCCGTGCAACCGCGAAAATCTCCTGGACCGCAAAGCGCGGCCTTTCTCAGCGGACCTCAGGGGCCTGTTGGCTGATCCGGGTGCGGCGGAACCGGCAATGTCGGCGGCCGGGCGGGGACAGAGCGGCTTCAACGGGCGGGCTCAACAGGATATTTAAGTTCCTGCCATCTCAGGAAACCGCCTTCCAGTATCTTCAGGTTGCGGTAGCCCCTCTGCGACAGCTTCGCGGCCATGTCCGTGGAGTCCTCTTCGTGGGCGCAGGAACAATAAAGGACCAGCGTCTTGTTGCGGGGAAGCGTGACGGGAAGCTTCAGCTGCGCGGCCCAGGGGAAGCTGACGGCGCCCGGAATATGGCCCTCGTCGTAGGACTCCTGGGGATCGTTGCTGACCACGAGGAAATCCGGGGCCTTGCTGTCGATCATCTTCTTCAATTCTTCGCACTTCACGACCGGAAAGCTCGGCGCGGCCATTTCGCCTTCTTGAGCCCGGAGGAGGACCGGGAGAATCCAGAGCAAACCCATTGCGGCCGTTGCGAAAACCAAGTTTTTTCCTGAAGTCATCATTCCACCTCTTCTCTCGGCATTTTGCGGCTTTCTTCCAATCCGTCGGCGGGGGCTTCAAGGCGGCCCGCGCATCTATTGAAGCATACAAAAAGGAGGATTGTCGCATCAAAAGAAATCTGGCCGGGCAGGGACGGATCGGCTCAATCCGGCGTTCGGCGCCGTCCGTTGCGCAGCGCTTTGGATTTTGCCGCGCCCTGATACAATGTAATCCTGGACCCGGTCTCAGAGGTCTCGGGAGCTGTTTGTGGCGAGAATAGGATTCATCAGCCTTGGTTGCCCCAAAAACCAGGTGGACAGCGAAGTCATGATCGGCCTGCTCCAGGCGAAGGGGCATCGTTTGACGCAGGACCCGGCGGAGGCCGAAATCCTTGTGGTCAACACCTGCGCGTTTATCGAGGCCGCGAAGAGGGAATCGATCGAGTCGATACTGGAAGCGTCGCGCTTCAAGAGCGAGGGTTCCTGCAAACGCATTATCGTGACCGGCTGCCTGGCCGAGCGCTATCCGGAGGAAATCCGCGCGGAGCTTTCCGAGGTGGACGCCGTCGTCGGCGTCAATCAGATCGAGCAGATCACGCAGGCGGTCGCCGGCGTCCCGGTACCCCCGCCCGATTCCTACGGCCGCGGCGATGCCGATCTTTATCTCTACGACCACACGAAGCCCCGGACGTTGGTCGGCCCCCCATACACGGCCTATCTCAAGATCTCCGAGGGGTGCGACCACACCTGCGCCTTCTGCGTCATTCCGCGAATACGCGGGCGCTATCGCAGCCGCAGCATTCCTTCCCTGGTGCGCGAAGCGTCCCGTCTCGCGTCGCAGGGCGTCCGAGAGATCACGCTCGTGTCGCAGGACACGACCGCATTCGGATCCGATTCCGGGATGCAGGACGGCCTGGCGCGCCTGCTCGAGGCGCTGGACCGCGTGCAGGGTCTGCGCTGGATCCGCTTCCTGTACGCCTACCCCAGCCGTATCAGCGACGGGCTGATCGATGTCCTGAAGTCCGGGGAAAAAATCTGCAAGTACATCGACATGCCGCTCCAGCACGTCAGCGCCAGGATGTTGCGGTCGATGAGGCGCGGAGGGGGCCGCGCCGGCCTGGGGCGCATGCTGGAGCGCATCCGCAAAAAGATTCCGGACGTGACCCTGCGAACGACCATGATGGTCGGATTTCCCGGCGAAACCGAGGAGGATTTTCGTGAACTGATGGACTTCTGCCGGGAACATGAATTCGAGCGGCTCGGCGTCTTCACTTATTCGGACGAAGAGGATACGATAGCCCATGGACTCCGGCCCAAAGTCCCTGCACGCGTGGCGCAGCGGAGGCGGCGCGCCCTGATGCGGCAGCAGGCCGACATCGCGAAGCGCAAGAACAGCCTGATGGTCGGCCGGGAGCTCCCCATACTGATCGAGGGGCCGTCTCAGGAAACCGATCTCCTGCTGCAGGGCCGTCTGGAGTCCCAGGCGCCGGAAATCGACGGCGTGTGTCTCATCAATGACTCGAAAGTGGACGGCGTGCGGAGCGGGGAGTTCCGCACCGTCCGGATCACGCGCGTCCTGGGACATGATCTTCTGGGAACGATCATTCGATAGCGGCGAAAGGCCGCTTGAGGCGGAGGATCCCACCGATGAAGCTGAAGTGCCCGCGGTGCGGCAAGGAAACGGAGAGCGCCGGCAATCCCTTCCGCCCTTTTTGCAGCGAGCGCTGCAAGACCATCGACCTGGGCAACTGGATCCAGGGCTCGTACCGCATCCCCACAAGAGACGCCGATGAGCAGGAGGATGGGGCGCCCGCTGCGCCGGGAGACACGGACGAGCCATGAAAAGGCATCTATCCATAATGATCGCCAGCGGCTTTTATATCGGTTTCCTTCGCGGGGCCCCGGGAACCTATGCCTCCCTCGCGGCGTCGCTCGGCTTTCTGCTGGCCTACTTTTACGCCCGGGTTATCCATCCCCCGCTTCATCTCAGCGCCGTCTGCCTGATCGCGGTCGCCGGAGTTTTTGCGTCGGGCGAAGCGAGCCGGCGCGCCGGAAGCGAAGATCCTCGTTTCGTTGTGGTGGATGAAATCGCGGGGCAGCTTCTGACCTATCTTTTTGTGCCGATCAACGCCGTAAACCTCATTACCGGCTTCGCGGCTTTCCGGGTTTTCGATATCTGGAAGCCTTTCCCCATCCGCCGCCTGGAGCGCTTAAAGGGCGGCGTGGGCATCATGGCGGACGATCTCATGGCGGGCGTTTACGGCAACCTGGCGCTCCAAATCCTGAACCTGCTTTTTTAGGGAACACAGATGAAGGCAGAGATTATCGCCGTCGGCTCGGAACTGCTGACGCCGGACCATGTCGACACCAATTCCGTCTATCTCACCCGCCGGCTGAACGAGTCGGGGTACCAGGTCTGCTTGAAAACCGTCGTCGGGGACGACCGCGACGATATCGCAGATGTTCTGTCCGCGGCCCTGCGGCGTTCCGATCTGATCATTCTCTGCGGCGGGCTGGGCCCCACCGAAGACGACCGCACACGATCGGCGGCAGCCATGGCTCTCGGGCGCGCCGTGTTCCTCGATGACGGGATCCTGCAGGCCCTGCAGCGGAAATTCGCCGCGCGCGGCTTCACCATGGCGCCCATCAATGAGAGGCAGGCGGAAGTGATTCAGGGAGCCGAGATTCTGGAGAACGCCCTCGGCACGGCCCCAGGGATGTGGATCGAGGATAAGGGCCGTCGCATCGTTTTATTGCCCGGGCCTCCGCGCGAAATGAAAGCCATTTTTGAAGACAGGGTCCTGCCCAGGATCCGGGAGCTGTGCGGACCGGCAAGGCTGGCCTATAGATCGTTCCACATCACCGGAATGACCGAGTCGGAGCTGGACTCGCAGATCGCCCCGATCTACACGGCTTATCCCCGCGTGCGGACCACCGTTCTTGCGGGCACAAGGCATATCGCCGTGCATCTTTACCGTTGGACGGAGCCGGGAGAGGAGGCTGCGGATCTTGAAGAACTCGCGGCGAAGATCCAGGCCAGCCTCGGGCATGCGGTCTTTTCAACCCGGGGCGAATCCATGGAAGAAGTGGTCGGGAGGCAGCTCCGGGAATCCGGACGCACGATCGCCGTGGCGGAATCGTGCACGGCGGGGATGCTCGGCATGCACATCACCCGCGTCCCGGGAAGCTCGGCTTATTTCAAAGGGGGCGTTTTGTGCTACAGCAACGAGGCGAAGATCGAGCTGTGCGGCGTTCCGGCGGAGCTTCTGGAAAAGCACGGAGCCGTCAGCGCGGAGGTCGCCGAGGCGCTCGCGCGCGGCGTGCGGCAGGCCCTGCACAGTTCCCTGGGCCTGTCCATCACCGGCATCGCGGGGCCGGGAGGAGGGACCCGGGAAAAGCCGGTGGGGCTCGTCTACACGGCGATCTCGGACGGCGAACGAACGGAAAGCCGCCACCGCGTTATGCCCGGCGACAGGGAGTCAATACGGGAGCGATCGACCTATCTGGCGCTGTCCTGGCTCCGCCGTTTCCTGATGAAATACGGAGGCGCCTGACCCCGTCCGCCGGATGCTGTTGCGAAGCCTCGCAGGAGGAGACCTGCCATGAGAACCTTTATCGCCGTTCCCATCCCGGAGCCGTGCAGGATCATGCTCGACAGGATGCAGAAAAACCTGCGCGCCTTCGAGGCGGATGTGCGCTGGGTCGCGATTCCCTCCATTCACCTCACGCTCAAATTCCTGGGGGAAGCCGATCCCGCAGTCATTCCGGGTCTCAGCAACGCCCTTCGCCGGGCCTCGGCATCCCAAGGTCCTTTCAGCTTGCGTCTGCACGGCCTCGGTTGTTTCCCCGGCGAACGGAGTCCGCGGGTGATCTGGTGCGGGATTGAAGGAGAGACGGAGGCGCTGATCCGCCTGCAAACGACGGTGGAAGCCGTTTGCGCCGAGTTCGGCTTTGCGCCGGAGGAGCGCGCTTTTCGCCCCCATCTGACTCTGGGCAGGGTCCGGGGCAAAAGAAATTTACAGCCTCTTCTGGACTGTATTAAGATGGGCTCGGACATGGAAAGCGGCTTTAAGGCGGACCGTTACAACGTTTACCAAAGCGTATTGAAACCGCAGGGCGCCGTCTATACCGTGCTGCAATCCATAGCGCTGGTCGGATAGGCCTCCGGCGATCCAGGCCCGCGGACGGCGGCCCGGGATTGGAGAACCTGCAACGTGAGGGGATCCTGAATGAAACTCGAGTACCTGATTCCGGTTATGGCCTATCTCCTGGGTTCCATCCCGTTCGGGTATATCCTGGTGAAGTCCGCGGAGGGCAAGGATATCCGCTCTCTCGGGAGCGGGAATATCGGAGCCAGCAATGTATTCCGCAGAAACCGGTGGGCTGGGATTTTGACGCTCCTCTTTGACGCGGGGAAAGGCTACATGGCGGTGGTCCTGGCCGGGTTGATGGGCGGCGGCCTGAAATGGCAGGCCGCGGCTGCTGTCTTCGCCATCGCCGGTCATGTCTTCACGGTCTGGCTTCGATTCAAGGGAGGAAAAGGCGTGGCCACGGGGTGCGGGGCGTACATGGCCCTTTCGGCGCCGGCCGTTCTGACGACGCTCGCCGTCTTCGTCCTGGTCGTGGCCGCGACGCGGTATATCTCGGCGGCATCGATCGCGGCGACGGCGCTCTTCCCGCTCTGGGCCTATCTTTACGGCGTGCCGTCCGCCGTGATCGTATGGACTTCGATAGGAGCGGCTCTCATTATCGGCAAGCACCACGAGAACATTCGCAGGCTGCTGGCCGGGACCGAAAACAGACTCGTCCTGGGAACCCGATCTTGACCGGTTTGTCTGGGAGGAACGGATGGCAATAAGCAAAGAGCTTCTTGAGATTCTCGCCTGCCCCCTATGCAAGGAGGAAGTTCGCCTCACTCCGGACGGCACCGGCTTGAAGTGCGTCAAATGCCGCCGTGTCTACCCGATCCGCGACGACATCCCTGTGATGCTGATCGATGAGGCCAAGATTGAGGAAACCTAGGGCCGCGGACTCGACGGGGACGACGGCGCCGGGAGACGCGGATGAAAGCGTCCGGCAAAAACAAGGGCGGGATGCAGTCGATTCGCCGCGCGACAGGGTTCAGCAAACGACGGCCCTGCGCGACGCCCTCGAGAGCATCCCGCGCATCCTTCTGATCCGCCTGCGGTCCCTGGGCGACGCCATTCTCACCCTCCCGCTCGTTGAGGCTCTCCATGCCTGGCGCCCGGGTCTTGAACTGGACGTTTTGGTCGAGACCTCCTGCGCCGCCGTCTTCGAGGGGCATCCGCATATCCATGAGGTCCTGACGCTCAGGCCGCGCCGGGCGAAGACAGCGCAAGGGTGGTCGCGCCTTCGAGCCGCCCTGGAAATAAGAAAACGCCGTTACCCGGCGGTGCTGAATCTGCACGGCGGTTCCACGTCCATGCTGTTGACGGCTCTGTCCGGCGCCGGGTTGAAAATAGGCCAAAAACACCACCGGTGGTCCTGCCTCTATAACGCGCCGATACCCCCCTCCGATGAAATCTGGCGTCGTCCGTCGGTGCACACGGCGGAGCATCAGATCAGCCTGATGCGATGGCTCGGCCTGCCGATCCCCGCCGAAATCGCCGGGCTCATCCCGGTTCGTGAGGACGCCAGGGAGCGTGTTCGGGGACGCCGGCGCCGCGGGGGGATCTCCGATTACTTCCTCATTCAGCCGACGGCGACCCTGGCGACAAAGCAGTGGAGCGCGGTGAAGTTTGCCGCCCTTGGAGACCGGTTATTCAGGCGTCACGGCGGCCGAATCATTTACATCGCGGCGCCCCATGAAATTCAAGTGCTGGAAGCGGTCAGGACGGCGTCCGAGGAACCTCATGTGTACTGGAGCGATCTCCCGCTTGAAGATCTTTTCGCCCTGATCGCCGATTGCCGCCTTTTCATCGGCAACGACAGCGGTCCGATGCATGCCGCCGCCGCGTTGAAGAAGCCTCTGGTTGTCGTCTGGGGATCGAGCGATTTCGAGGTCTGGCGCCCTTGGAACGCCGCCTACGAAGCCGTACGTTCCGATCTGCCGTGCATGCCATGTCCGGGCTACACATGCGCCGCCTTCGGCGAACCGAGATGCATTCTCGACATCACGGTCGACGAGGTCCTGGAGGCCTGCGAAAG
>CAYZTZ010000067.1:0-18547 GCA_964481255.1 uncultured Acidobacteriota bacterium
TATGAATACAGCCCGGCCTATTTGAAAGTCGACATACGAAGAAGGCAGCTGGGCAACCGCCTCCTTCTGAACCAGGGCGGGCCTCTTGGGGTTCAATCGGTTTCCGAGATCGTGATATCGTCCGTGAATCTCCCCAAAGACCGAACGCTGTGGAGCCGACTGCTGGGCGCCCCCTCGCAGCCCGGAATCTGGATGGTGGGAAACGGCCCGGCGATACGGCTCGTCCAGGGCGCGGACGACAGGATTCAAAGCATCGTATTCAAGGTGGAGTCGCTCAAGCGGGCTGAGGCGTTCCTCCGAAAAGAGCAGCTGCTGGGATCATCGGCGTCGGGAAAGCTTTTTTTAAAAGAGTCCAAGGTTCAGGGATTATCATTCTGTCTGAAGGAGTAGGGAGCCGCGGACCGGCAAGGTGATTTTGAGATAAGAAACTATGGCTTGGAGGGATTGAGCCTGTCGCCAAAAGGAGTCTCGCATTATGATGGATGCCCATCCCAATAGAAAAACCATCCTGGAACCGGCGAGGGACATAGAAGTTTGCCGCGAGGCGGATGTCCTGGTCGTGGGCGGCGGGCCCGGAGGAATCGGATCGGCATTGGCCGCCGCGCGCACCGGCGCGGACACCGTGCTGGTGGAAAGGTACGGGCACCTCGGGGGCATGGCCACCGGCGGGCTCGTCACCATCATTCCGAACCTGAGCAACATCCAGGGTGAACAGCAGATCGCGGGCATCTGCCAGGAGCTCGTGGACAGGCTGGACGCCCGGGGAGCGGCGCATTACCCGAAAAAAGAGGACTGGGGTTCCACCGATGAAAAGCTGGTCCAGCACTACATCGACGCAAACCTGGCCTGGTTCTATATACGCGACGACCTGAACATCGGCCGCAAGAGGGTGCTCTACACGGCCCTTTTCGACCCGGAAATCATGAAATGCGAACTGAACACCATGATGGAAGAGGCCGGCGTCAAGCTTTACCTCCATTCCTGGGGGACTCGGCCCATCGTGGATGGGAATGCGGTTCGCGGCGTTTTCATCGAAAATAAATCGGGAAGACGGGCGATCCTGGCGAAGGTCGTCATCGACGCGACCGGCGACGGCGACCTCCTCCTCCCGGCCGGCGCCGAATGCGACGCCCGCATTGTGCCCGGACTGAGGATCGCCGCATTCGCGTTCCCCTTCTGGATCGGCAATGTCGATGTCAAAAGGGTCGAGGAATTCCGCCGGACCCGGCCGGAGAAATACGCCAAACTGATGCAGGATCTGGCCGGGCGGGGAGGCGCGGCCTTTTATTTAAAGGACCTGGTGAAACATCACGACGGGATCGTGTGGTTTCACCCTTTTTTCCCGAGCATGAACCAGGCCGACAACGACGAGATCAACCGCGTGGAGCTCGAAGGCCGGAGGAAAATGCTGCTGTCCTATGAATTCTACCGGGACCGCGTGCCGGGCTTCGAGAAAAGCTATATCGCGCTCAGTTCCCCGCAGCTCGGGACCCAGGGGGGGCACAGGGTCGTCGGGGAATACGTATGCACCGCAAAGGACATGACATCCGACGAAATATTCCCTGATACCATCGCGGTTTTCGCCGACAATGACAACGGGGAGATATCCGCCAGGCACCCCAATGTCTGCGTGCCCTACCGGGCTCTGGTGCCGAAAAGAGTCGACGGCCTGCTGGTCGCCTGCCGCGCCTTTTCGTCGGAGTATCAATTCAACGAATATTTCAACCTCATCCCCCACTGCATCGCATTGGGTCAGGCCGCCGGCACGGCAGCGGCCCTGGCGGCGGACGCGGGCGTGCAGCCGCGCGACGTGGACCGAGCGGATCTGCAGAAGCATCTGATACGCCAGGGCGTTATACTGCCCGACCGGATAAGGGAAAGACTGGTTTAGCGTCGGCCGCTTGAAGCGCCGCCCCAAACAGCTCGAAACTTTAATATGGGAGGATGGCGTCCATGGATATATCCGAAGCAATCCGCCAAAGACGGAGCATCCGCGCCTTTAGGCCGGATCCGGTCCCTCAGGATATCCTCAGAAAAATATTGGAGGAATCCCTGCGGGCTCCCTCCTGGGCCAACACCCAACCCTGGGAATTCGCCGTCGCAACGGGTGAACCGCTGAATGAAATCCGGAGGCGTTTCCTGGATAAGGGTTCAGCCGGCCCTTGCCCGGACGTGCCCCGCCCTCC
The DNA here is from genome assembly GCA_964481255.1 of uncultured Acidobacteriota bacterium. Classification (GTDB taxonomy): domain Bacteria; phylum Acidobacteriota; class UBA6911; order UBA6911; family UBA6911; genus UBA6911. The sequence goes on from CAYZTZ010000067.1 coordinate 2,187, forward strand.
CGGATTCCCGGATCTCTATGCGGCCAGGATCCGGGTACTGGACGGACAGAACCGCCTGCTCACCCCCGAAGATTGGGACCGCAGGCGCGTCCGGAATTTCAACCACTATGGCGCGCCTGCCGTCATATACCTTCTCACGCGCCGGGAGTTTTTTTATCAGGCCAACGGGACCAATGTCTGGGCTCTGTATGATTGCGGAGCGGTCGTGGAAAACATCCTGCTTCTGGCAACCCGATATGGACTCGGAACCATTGTTCAGGCCCAGGCTGTCGTCTACCCCGACGTCTTGAGGGACGTGCTTAAAATCCCCGAAACCAAGATCATCATTCTCGGCGTCGCCATCGGATATCCCGACTGGAACGACCCGGTCCATCAATTCCGTACGGAGAGAGAGCCCCTGGATAATATCGCCACATGGCATGGCTTCTGATGTCTCGTTTCGCTATCAGCGCCTGTTTATTGGAACAGCGCGGGACAGGACACCAATGCGAAAGCTGAATAAAGGGGCGGGACGGCGACTCGAACGATACCGATAGGAAAGGATCCATGAAGCCTTTGGGCGCGGTTCAGGCCCGCCGGGCAATAATCGAGGCCGTCACCGGCTCGGGGGAAGGATGTCCGCAAGGGGATGAAAAAAGCGTCCTGCCGGGCATACTGCGATGACACTTCACGCGCTTCCCATCATCTAGTATTAGCGGAGGCGGGAGTGCGGACAGAGGCAACCGTATGTCCGCCTGCCGGGGAAACGTCAGCATCCGGCTGACCGGGCTGTTGACTTCTTCTTGAGACGGGCGAGAAGTGGGAAGCGTGATGAAGGACTCGCCGCGATTTGAGGGGCGCAATGACTAAGACGGCCGCAAAGGGTTTTTGGGCCATTCTGCTTTTTTCATTCGGGGCGCATTTCCTGGAGGCGCAGGCCTCTTCCGCGCCGGCGGACGCACCCTCGAGCACGGCGCGCGCCGTCGTCCCTGCGGGTGAAAAATTCATCATGGAACTCGACAGCGATCTGCACACGCGCACGACGCGCAAGGGCGACCGCGTCAGCTTCAAGACCGCCGCCGACATCGTAGCCGACAACCAGCCCGTCATCGCGACCGGCACCCTGATCCGCGGAACGGTCACAAAATGCAAGCGCGCGGGACGCCTGTTTGGGAACGCCGAGATCAACCTGAAATTTGACGAAGTCCTCCTTCCCAATGGGACGGCGATTCCCCTGCGCGCCACCATTACCAGGGTCGGGTTCGACGCGGTCGGCCGCGACAAGGGCGGGGATTCCGAAATCAAGGGGGAATCGGGCAGCGGGGGCGACGCCGAGACGATCGTGAAGGCGACCGCGCAGGGAGCAATTATCGGCGTGCTGAGCGCGGGCGCAAAGGGCGCCGCATACGGCAGTGCGGCCGGAGCCGCCATCGCGGCCGCCGGCATGTTATTTCGCCGCGGCCCTGATATCGACCTGCCGCGGACCACTCTGCTGGAAGCCCGCCTCGATAGCCCGCTGGAAGTTCCGTTGGATGGCCTTCCCCGCGCGGCGCAGCCGCCCCGGCAGGAGGAGCCTGCAGCGGCAGCCGCAGTGCCGCACCCCGTCGAATCCTCGCCCGAAGACGCGACGCCCCCGGATTCAAAACGTCCCGTGCTGAAGCGCCGCCCGGCTTCTGCCCCCGCCGAAGCGACGGCCGCGCCGGAGGCGGAATCGACAGCCTCCGATTCCGGTTTGGCGGTTCCGGAATCGCAGCCGGCTCCTGCGGCACCCGAGCCGTCGGTCTCTAATGAGGATCCCGCGATTTCAGCGACGGCGCCTCCGCCCGTTTCGAAAGCCGGAAGCAGCGCGTCCAAAGAAGTTTCGTCGCCCGTTTCCTCCGCGGCGGCCGATTTCAGCGTCAAGGTGCAGATGGTGCTCGTGGACGCTGTCGTCAAAGACAGCTCCGGGCGCATGATCGACAATCTGACGCGGGATGATTTCAAGGTCTATGAAGACGGCGTCCTGCAGGAATTGCAGGTTTTCTCCTTCGACGAGCTGCCGCTGGCGGTCGCCGTGGTGGTCGACCGCAGCGGAAGCGTGGCGCCTTACATATCCGAGCTGCGGCGGATCGCGACGCGCGCGCTTCAGCAGCTCAAGCCGGCGGATCAGGTCGCACTGTTTTCCTTCGCCGAAACCGTGGACCGGATCGAGGACTTGACCGCCGATCGGCAGCGCATCGCGGACAGCATCTCCAGAATTCAGGCCGGCGGCGGGACCAATATTCTCGACGCCCTGCACCAGTCTGCCGCCTATCTGGGAAGGGCGGCGCCGGACCGCCGCCATGCCGTCATCCTTATTTCGGACAATCAGGCGACGGTGGCATCCAGGGCAGGCGAGGGCGAGGTTATCCGGGAAGCGATGGAGACGGACACGGTCATCTACAGCATTGAAACCCGGGGGGTCTCCAATCCTCTATCGCTCAATATCCCGGAACTCATTTTCGGAGGGGATCGCATCGACAGGATCGCCAGGGAAACCGGGGGAGAACTGCTGAAAGCATCCCGGGTCTCTTCGCTCGACACCGTGCTGGGGTCCGTGATTTCCCGCCTTCGAAAGCGCTATTCCCTCGGCTATTACCCTCCCGGCGCGTCCGGGGGCGCCTTCCACGCGATCCTGGTGCGCCTCGACGAAAAGCACGGCAAGCCGGGGAAGGACTATTTCGTGCATGCCCGGAAGGGTTACTATTCCACAGCGGGCCGTTCCCGGTAGCGTGAGACCCGCCCGGCCGCCTGCAGCCAGGCCGGCTCACGGCTTTGCGGCGCGATAGCTGCGGCGGCTTCGAACCATCGCGCCGGGCAGGCCAACGCGCACCTCCAGGGAATGCATGACGCCGTCCAGTTTGGACTTGTCGGGATAGAATCCCAGCAGATACTGAGAGCGCAGCTCTTCGGCAATCCGCTTGAAGATGCCGTCAAAATCCCCGGACGTGCTCCTGAAAAAGCGCCCCGCGGAGAGATCCGATATCTGTTGAAGGTGCAGCGCCGCCCGCTCCTCGTCCTCCTCCCAGGAGCCCTCACCGCCCCGCGCGCGTCCCGTTCCCGAACGAGGCAGCCGCGAGGAGACCCCGAAGAGCTCCCGCATCAGTTCGCGCGGGTCGACGGTGTAAAAGATCGAATAGATCGGCGTGCCGGAGGCGGCGACGGCGTCGTGCAGGTCCGTCGCGGAAACCCTGCTGCCGTGGTCCTGCCCGTCGGTGAGAAGGACAATGGCCGTCCGCCCCGAAACGGTTTGAAACCTGCGCTCGGCGACGTCCACGATCGCGTCCCTCATTCTCGTGCGGCTTCCGCCGATCTTCGCGCTCCTGATGCCCTCCTCCAGCTCCTTCCGGTCCGAGCTTAGAGGACAAAGCATCCGGATTTCCGAATCGAAGCCGATTACCATGGCCAGATCCTGGGGCCGCAGTTGCAGCAGAAACTGCTGCGCCGCCTTTTTAATTTTGCCTAGAATTGTTGCGGCGCTGCGGCTGGTATCCAGCAGGAGGGCTATGCGCAAAGGGTCGTCCGAGGTGAGAAACAGCGAAAAGGGCGTCGGGGCGCCGTCCTGATACAGCGTGAAGGAACCGGGGCTCAATACCGGAATGAACCGGCCCCGGGCGTCGCTGACAAGGACCGGCACCAGCACCAGCGCGCTTTCAATCTGAATCCGGCCGGCATCCGGCGCGATCTGGAGAGAGAAACCCGGGGCGGCATCGCATAGAGCGAGCAGCATGAGGAGGCCCGCCCCCGCAATCGCACTTCCATGCAGAACCGGGCTGCCGGCCGCCGGTCCGGCAGCATGCCGGCGTGCCGGTGAATTCCGGTCCGAAACGCGCTCGAGGGATTTTTGAATCAGCTCCATGATAAGGGTTTCCCCTCTCTTTGCGATCAACATACCACATTGGTCCGCGCCTATGGGATAATAGGCTTTTGCGTTTTGGAAAGCCGGCAAGGACATGAATCCAGCTCCCAAGATCATCGGAGTGATCCCCGCCCGTTTTGACTCGCAAAGACTTCCGGGCAAGGTGCTGCTGCCCATCGGGCCGAAGGCGATGGTGCAATGGGTTTACGAAAGGGCGAGACTGTCGCCTCTGCTCGACGCATTGGTCGTGGCCACCGACAGCGACGAGGTGATGCGGCACTGCTTGAGCTTCGATATCCCCGTGTTTCGGACGGGCAGGCATCCCTCCGGGAGCGACAGGGTGCACGAGGTCATGGAGCGGACGGACGGCGACATCTACGTCAATATTCAGGGGGACGAACCGACCATACGCGCGGACCACATCGGGCTGCTGGTTCGCCCGATCCTCGACGGCGAAAGCGAGGTGACGACGCTGAAGGTGGCCATCGGGGGCGACGCGGCTCCGGACCCCGACTGTGTGAAGGTGGTCACGGATCGCCGCGGCCGCGCCCTTTATTTCTCGCGTTCCGCAATACCGTTTCGCAGGGACGCGCAGGGGGCTCTCCCCTTCTACAAGCATATCGGGGTTTACGGATACACAAGGGCCGCCCTGGACCTTTTTCACCGATTGCCGCCGTCGCCGCTGGAACTGGCCGAGAAGCTTGAACAGCTGCGCTATCTGGAAAACGGCGTCCCGATCCGGGTGATCGAGACGCCGCACGACACGATCGGCGTGGATACGCGCGCCGACCTGGAACGGGCGGCCGCGTTTCTGCTCCAGGAGGACGCTCCGGGGAAATAGGGTCTTCTTTCCCGCCGAGGTTCCGGGATGTACTTCCTTTACAGTCTGCTGCTGGTTCTCTGGGGCCTTCTTTTGATCCCTGCCTTCGCCTGCAAAGCCTGGCGGCGCGGCCGCCGCCTGCCCGGCGTCGCGCAGCGGCTGGGCCGGCTTCCGGAAACCCTGCGGTACGACGGCCGCCCCGTCGTCTGGTTTCATTCCTGTTCGGTGGGGGAAACTCTCAGCCTCGAGCCTCTGACCGAATTTCTGCATGCGCGGATTCCGGAAGCGCGTTTCGTGTTTTCCACTGTCACGGAAACGGGGCGGCAGGTCGCCATCCAGCGGTTTTCCAGGTACGGGGAGGGGAATGTCTTCTATTTTCCGGTCGATCTCGCCTCCGTCGCCGGGCGGGTGCTCGACTGGATCCGGCCCGTGATGATGGTGATCGTGGACACCGAAATATGGCCCAACATCCTGCATCAGGCCTATCGCCGGGGGATCCCCGTGGTCATGGCCAACGGGCGGATTTCCACCTCGTCGTTCCGGTACTACCGGCGTGCGAGGCCGCTCCTGAGCCGGGTCTTGCGCGAGTACAGGATCCTGATGATGCAATCGGAGGAGGACGCTTCACGGATAGCCAGCATGGGGGCTCCGTCCGAAAAGGTTCTGGTGACCGGCAACATCAAATTCGACAGGAACCCGGCGGGCAAGGAGACGGACGAATCTCTGGCGCGGAGTCTTGCGGAGGATTTCGGCCTGGGGGCTTTCGCCGCGCCGCTGATCGTCGCCGGGAGCACGCATCCGGGCGAGGAGCCGGTGCTCCTGGAGGCGCTCCGCCGGCTGAGGAGCTTGCCCGCGACGGGAAAAACCCGCCTGCTGCTGGCCCCACGCCATCCCGAGCGCTTTGACGCGGTGGCGCGCATTGCGGAGGAGCGCGGCTTTAGAGTGCGGCGGCGCAGCGAAGGGCCGCGAGCGGGCCGGGACGAGGAAGTCCTCCTCCTCGACACGATGGGCGAGCTTGCCGCCGCCTACCGTTTCGCGACCATCGTCTTTGTCGGAGGCACCCTGACGCGCCGCGGCGGCCACAGCATCCTGGAACCCGCCCAGTTCGCCAAACCTATAGTGATCGGCCCGTCCATGGACAATTTTAGGCATGTCCTGAACGAGTTCGAGTCCCGAAACGCCGTCGTGCGCATCCGCGCCGAAGAGGACGATCCGGACCTGCAGGTTCAACAACTAATGGACGTTTTCTCGCGTCTGCTGCAAAATTCAAAAGACCGCGAGGCGCTGGGCGCGGCGGCCTTTTCCATCCTGGAAAAGAACCGGGGGGCGACGGAGCGCACGGGCGAAAAAATCGCGGCTCTGTTCGAGGAGGCTCGGGGCCGGGCGCTCCCCGGCAAGGCGATCCCAGGGCGTTCCTGAACGGATCGGGCGATACGGATTGACTCAGATCTCTATGGAAGCAAAGGAACGCATCCGTCAGTTTCTCTCGCGGCTGGAACCCCGCGTTCTGAGCGGCGGGTTCACCCGCGAATCCGCCGTGCTCATGCCTTTCTTCAAGCAAGACGGCGAGTATCACCTCCTCCTGACGCGCCGGACCGAGGAAGTGCAGACGCATAAGGGCCAGATCTCTTTTCCCGGCGGCATGCGCGAAGCCGGGGAGGATCTTCAAAGAACGGCGCTTCGGGAAACTCTGGAGGAGGTGGGACTGGACGAGAGCCGCATCGAGATTCTGGGAAGGTTCCACGACTACGTTTCCATTCACGGCTACCGCGTGACGCCTTTCGCGGGTTACATCCACGGGCCCTTCACCACCAAGCCGCAGGTCCGCGAGGTCGCCGAGATCCTGCAGGTCCCTTTCCGGATCTTTCTCGACCCCGGCAACCTGCGGGTGGAAAAGCACGTCCAGTACCCCGAGAGGGGCGACGTATATTTTTATACTTACGGCAAAAACGAGATCTGGGGGCTCACGGCCCTGATCATCAAGGATTTTTTTGAAGCCCTGAACCTGAATGCCTGAGATGCGGCCCCACACGCGGGAATCATCATGGATTACAACCCGATAGGAGTCTTTGATTCCGGTTTCGGCGGCTTGACCGTTCTGAAGGAGATCGAGCGGACTCTTCCGGAATACGATTTCCTTTACCTGGGGGACAACGCGCGCGCTCCTTACGGCAGCCGGTCCTATGAGACGGTGTACGCGTACACGCTCGATGCAGTGAAATGGCTTCTCGGCAAGGGTTGCCCTCTTGTCCTGCTGGCGTGCAATACGGCTTCGGCGAAAGCGCTGCGCACCATCCAGCAGAAGGACCTGCCGGTCCTTGCTCCCGAAAGAAGAGTTCTCGGCGTCATCCGCCCCGTGACGGAATGGGTCGGGAAGCTGACGAAATCGGGGCACATCGGCATCCTGGCGACCGCCGGGACGGTGGCCTCGCACTCCTACGTCATCGAGATAAAGCGGTATTTCCCCGAGGTCACCGTGGTGCAGGAGGCATGCCCCATGTGGGTCCCGCTGGTGGAATACAACGAGTTCGACCGCGGCGGCGCGGATTACTTCGTGCGGCAGCATCTCGACCGGCTGTTCTCGGCCGACCCGCTCATCGACACCCTCGTGCTCGGATGCACCCATTATCCCCTGCTCGAACCCAAGATTCGGGCCCGTCTGGCGCCGCATGTCGCGCTCGTCTCCCAGGGCGCGATCGTCGCGGAGCGTCTGGCGGATTATCTGAACCGGCACCAGGAAATCGCCTGCCGCTGCTCCCGCGGCGGACGCCGCGATTTCTACACGTCGGAAAAAGCCTATGTGTTCGAGCGCACGGCTATGCTTTTCTACGGCCGCGAAATCCGCTGCAGGGAAAAAAACCAGGACTAGCCTCCGCCTGGGGGCGCGACAGCCGTGGTTTCGCTTGCCAAACAGCGGTGCTTGCGCTAGAAACACTGTCGCAGATGAAAGGCTGTTTTTATGTATTCGTTTGAACCGTCGGAAGAGCAGAAAATCATCATCGAGGCGTCCAAAAAGCTGGCATTGAAAGAATTCCGCAGCCGGGCGCGCGAGGCGGATGAAAAGAGCGAACCCGCAAGCGAGTGGGCCCAGGCGGGGTGGGAACTCGGCCTGCTGCCGGCGAGCATCCCCGAGGAGCGCGGCGGATTCGGCGAGCGATCCGCCCTGACGTGGGTTCTCGCCGTCGAGGAATTGGCCTGGGGAGACCTGAGCGCGACCCTCGGCCTGACGGCGCCCAATCTTGTGGCGCTCCCCGTCCTTCTTTGCGGGACGGAGGAGCAGAAAAAGGACATCCTGCCGCTTTATTGCACCGAGTCCTACGCGCCGGGTTCCGCCGCGCTGATGGAACCCCGCCTTGATTTTGATCCGAACTCCCTCCGAACCACCGCCGAACGGAGAAACGGAGACTACATTCTGACGGGCGTCAAGTGCAACGTGCCTTTTGCCCGGGAATCGGACTGGATCCTGGCTTACGCCTCGCTGGAAGGGAGGACCGAAGGATTCCTTGTAGCGAAGGGGACCCCGGGCCTGTCGATAGGAGAGCGAGAGCAGAACATGGGCCTGCGCGCCTTCCCCCTCTATTCGCTGCAACTCGAGGATTGCAGGGTCCCGGCCGACCGGCGCCTCGGGGGCGAAGCCGGGTGCGATTTCCCCCTGATTTTAAACTCGTCGCGTGTGGCGCTCGCGGCGATGGCGGTCGGGGTGTCACGGGCGGCCTACGAGTTCGCGCTGGAATACGCCAGGAACCGGAAGGCTTTCGGCGAAGCCATCGCCCAGCGCCAGTCGATCGCCTTCACGCTGGCCGACATGATCATGGATATTGAAGCGGCGCGCATGATGGTCTGGGAGGCGGCCTGGCGTCTGGACGAGAGCAAGGACGCGACGCGCGAGGCTTACCTGGCGATGAACTTCGCCAGCGACACGGCTCTGATGGTCACGGACAGGGCCGTCCAGATCCTCGGCGGTTACGGCTATATCCGCGATTACCCGGTGGAGCTCTGGCTGCGCAACGCCCGCGGCTTCGGAGTCATGGAAGGGATCGCCATCGTTTAAGCAGAGAGGGACACCCGCATGATCAGTTTCGAGAACTCCGAAAGAATCAAGGAACAGCAGCAATACGCGGAAACGGTCGCGCGCGAGCATATGCGGCCGCAGGCGCGCTACTACGACGATCACGAGCACGAACTGCCCTGGGAGTTCGCGCGCTTCATGTGGGATACCGCCCGAAAACGCCTGGACAGCCTGAGGCCGGGCGCGGCGGTCCCGGAAGAGCCTTTCATGCTGCAGACGCACACCACGGAAATGCTCTCGTGGGGGGATTTCGGGCTCTACATGTGCATTCCCTGGCCGGCATTGGGCGGCAACGCCATCATGGTTTCCGGGACCGAAGAACAGAAATCGAAGCTGAGGGAAAAATTCCAGGGGGACGCGCCTACATGGACCTGCATGGCCCTGTCCGAGGCCCACTGCGGATCCGACTCCTCCGCGATCCGGACCCGCGCCGTGAGGGACCAAGACAGCTGGGTGCTCAACGGAGAGAAACTCTTTGTCACCAGCGCAAGGAAGGCTCTCATCGAATCCAACGGCTACCTGGTGGTCTGGGCCACCACCGACCCCTCGGCCGGCAAGGCGGGAATCAAACCGTTCCTTGTGGAGGCGAAGACCCCCGGCGTCACCATCACGAAACTTGAAAACAAACTCGGGCTTCGGGCCAGCGACACGGCCGTGGTGATCCTCGAGGACTGCCGGATACCCTTGGAGAACATGCTGGGAAGCCATGCCAGCAAGGGCTTCAAGGGCGCCATGGCCACCTTCGATACCGCAAGGCCGTCGGCGGCGGCCAGCGGCGTGGGGGTCGCCCGCGCCACCCTGGATTTCCTGAAAGAGCAGCTCGAGCTCAACGGCGTCAAAATCCGCTACGGCGTCCCGCGCAACCTCCTGACATCCATCGAGCGGGACATCGTTGACATGGAAGCGCAGTTGCGGGGCGCGTGGCTCCTGACGCTCAAGGCTTCCTGGCTCGTCGACCAGTCCAGGCCTAACACGCTCGAATCCTCCATGTGCAAGGCGAAGGCCGGCGATATCGCCACCAAGATAACCCAAAAGGGCATTGAGCTGATGGGATCGCTCGGATACTCGCGCCGCTGCCTGCTCGAGAAGTGGGCCCGGGACGCCAAAGTCACCGATCTCTTCGAGGGAACCGGACAAATCAACCGCCTGATTATCGCCCGGCGCATCCTCGGATACACCAGCAGGCAATTGAAATAGGCGGCGTATCCCGCCGGCGCGTCAGGCACAAACCACGCCGCCCGGAAAGCCGAAGGAGCGCCCTTGATCCCGCCCGTTGTGATCGGCCTGAACGCGGTTATCGTCGCCGTCACGGAAGAAACGCCGCGCATTCTGACGGTCCGGCGGGCGGCGCATTCCCTTGCAGGTCCCAGGAAGAAATCCGGGGCGGAAGATCTCCGGGCGGAGGCTCCGGACGCCATCCCTTTCGGTCCTCTCGATCCCGCCGGCGACCGAACACTGGAACTGGGACGGCGGCGCAGATGACGCCCCAATATGGATTCGCCATCTTCTCCATTGTGAACGCAGCCGCGCGCCCGCGCCCCGCCCGCGAGGCCAAAAGTGCGCTAATCCTCGAGGAGGACGATCGTCTGACGGACGCTGTCCGGAAGCCTGCAGGAAACGCCCGGCACGATGCGGCCTGGGCCGCCCCGGCCGATGGATGGCGCAAAAATCAGGAGGTGTATTGCATCCGCCGGATTCATTTTGCTTCTGACTGCATCCGGCCGGCTGCGGGACTTCAATCGGCCGGCTTTACCTCCGTGCCTTTGTCCTGCAGGAAACGCATTACATGATCCGCCAGCTCCTTCAGAGACATCGAGGCCTTCACCAGGTAGCCGGCCGCCCCGAGTTCTTTCGCCTTCAGCATATCCGCTTCCAACGACGAGTTGGAGAGGATCACCACGGGGATGGCGCGCGTCCGATCGTCGCTCTTCAGTTCTTCAAGCGCCTGCATCCCCGAAATCTTCGGCATCAGCATATCCATCAGTATCAGATCCGGAGATTCGGCGCGCGCCATCCTCAGTCCTTCCTCCCCGTCGACGGCCGTGAGTACATTCAAGCCGCGCTTTCGCAACCCGGTTTCGCAGGCGCGGCGCAGAAACGGGTCATCTTCGATCAGTAGAATCCGAACGTTTTCCATTCCAACCTCTCAGGGCGCGATCGGGATGGTGAACGCGAACGTCGAGCCCTTCCCTTCCTCGGATTCGCAGGAGACGTCCCCTCCAAACCGCTCCACAATCAGGCGGACGAGATAAAGCCCCAAACCGGTGCCTTCGGTCTCGACCGCCGACGCGTTTCTCGCCCGGTAGAATTTCTCAAACAGCTTCCCCACGTCTCCTTTCGGTATACCGATGCCGGTATCCTGGACCTCCCATCGCAGCCGCCCCTGGTCCGGACGGATCCTTATCGTGATCCTGCCGCCCTTGGGCGTATATTTCACCGCGTTGGAAATCAGGTTGAGGACGGCTTGCCGGAGCATCTGCGGATCCGCCGATACCCTGGGCAGATCGTCCGCGGCTTGAATGGACAGTTCCTGCCCCTTTTCATGAACCAGCGGCGAGATTTCATCGACGACGCTTCGGGTGAGTTCCCCGAGGCGGATTTCCTGCAGGTTGACCTGCAGCTTCCCCCTTTCAAGCCGCGAGATATCCAGCAGATCGTTCACCAACCGGATGAGCCGGTCGGTGGAAGCGGCGGCGTCCCGGAGATACGAGTGCGCCTCGCCGGGGTCGTCGGCCGCGTCCATCGCCAGTTCCAGCATCCACTTGATTCCGGAGAGGGGCGTGCGGAGCTGGTGGGTGACGAACGACACAAAATCGGATTTCATCTGCTCGGCTCGCTTTCGGGCGGTGATGTCGCTGACGGCCCCGATCAGCCGCACGGGGCGGCCTTCCTGGTTCCGGATGGCGGTCGCGCGATCCGCCACGTTGACGACGGATCCGGTGCTGTTCAAGATCCGGTATTCTTCGGAAAACGGCGCGCCCGTCTCAAAGTGATTCTTCAGAGCGGTCTGGACGCGGGCGCGATCCTCCGGGTGGATCATGCCCCAATACTCCTGCCGCGTCCCCACCAGCGGCGCCCCGTGGAGGCGCGCCTTTTCGGCGACGGGCCCGAAATAATCCACGCGATTGTTAATCAGGTCCCAATCGTAGACAATGTCGCTGGCGCATTCGGCGGCGATCCGGAACCGTTCCTCGGAACTTCGCAGCGCGTCCAGCAGGCGGGCGGTCTGCACGGCGCCGGCGGCGTTGTCTGCGAAAAGGGAGAGGAGCCGCGCGTCGGCCTCGGTAAACTCCCGATCCGTATCCCCGATCTCGTGAACTCCCAGAACCCCTATGAACCTGCCGCCGCGGACCATCGGCACGCAGACTGCGGCGCTGATGGGCAGCTTTTGAAGTGTCCTGGACCGGTGGGGCCAATGCGGATAATCGTTGACGATCACGGGCGCCAGGGTGTCCGCCACGCGGCCGCTGAGTCCTTCATGCCGCGGGAGATGGGTGCCGACCGGCATCCCCACGCCCACCTCCGACGTGATCTCGAAATCATCCCGTTCCGCGTCATACAGGAAAATGGCGCAGCCTGCGGCCCCGAGAAGAGTTTTCGCCCGCTCCAGAATCGTCCGCAAAAGGCCCGGCAGATCCGTGTGCGCGGAGACATCCTGGGAGGTGTCGTACAGCGCCGCGATTTCCATGGTGCGCTGCTTCGCCTCCTGGAGAAGCTCGGCGCTCTTGCGGGCGTCGACGGCCGCATGCCGCGCGATCCTGAAACCGTAGAGGATCGCGGCCCCGAGAAGCAGAAGCGCCGTCCACATCAGCAGGGAATGGACCGTGCGCAGGTTCGCAAAAGCGCTCGGCCCGCCGTGAACAAGCTCTGTTCGAAAAATCCGGATTTCGTTCCATAGTTGAGAGTCCAGATACAGGGCGAGCGCGAGCAGCCCGGCGGCGCCTGCCGCGAGAACACAATAAACGCGGGCCATTCGTAGAATCGGGGCGTCCGGCTGGACCCCGGGATCGACGGCAGGTCCCGGGAATTGCGTAAGACGCGATTTAAATCCCGAAGAAAGCTTCACGGTTGTCTTCCCGTTTCCGGAGTTTTGCTGCACAGAGCCTCAAGTTCGGGCAAGACGCGCGCCATGGCGCTCTCGATCTCGGCCAGTATTTGAGAAGCCGCCGCCAGATCCCTTCTTCGTCCCGCCATTTCAAGATCCAGAGCCTTGTCGCGCGCCGCGAAAACGCCGAAGAAGGCAAGCCGCCCCTTCATCGTATGGGCCTCCCGCTCCAGCGTCGCGCCGTCGCCTCTTTCAATCGAGTCCCGCGCCGCATTGAGAAAGCGGGGATAATCCTTCACGAACATGGCGGCGAGCTCCCCAAGCAACTGCACATCCCCATCGACGTGGGCCAAAGCGACGGATCTATCCATACCCTGTTCCCCCGGAGGCGGGCCGCGCGGCCTCCGCACGGACTTCAGGCAAGGATATTAATGCAGTCGGGGGGAATATGAAATAGCGGGATGAACCGGGATTCGGCAAAGACGGACGCCGGCGACACGCATGAGGATTGCAAATGTCGCGCCGCAGCGGCGCCGTCTCTGTTAAACTACGTCGGTGCCCAAGTGGAAACTGGTGATCGAATACGAGGGGACGCGCTACCGCGGCTGGCAGGAGCAGAAAAACGCCCGCACGGTCCAGGGAGAGCTGCGGCGGGCCGCCGAGGAGCTGCTTGAAGGGACGGTGGACATCACCGGCTCCGGGCGGACGGACGCGGGGGTTCATGCGCTCTGCCAGGTGGCGCACCTGCGCGCCCTGAAGCTCATGCGCGCCGACATCCTACGGCGGGAACTCAACGACCGGCTGCCCGCCGACATCAACATCCGCGAGGTTCGGGAGGTTTCCGCGCGTTTTCACGCGCGCCACCACGCAAAGGAGCGCTTTTATCTCTATCAGATAGCCACCGAGAGAACGGCCTTCGCCAAGCGCTTCGTGTGGTGGGTCAGGGACAGGCTTGATGCGGAAAAAATGAGCCTCGCGGCCGCCCGCTTCTGCGGGAAGAGGGATTTCTCGATATACCGTGAAAAGGAGGAGGACCCCTCGAACGCCCTTATCGACGTGAGGGACTGCAGGCTGCGGACTTTCGGAGAGATGATTCTGTTCCGCATCGGGGCGTCGCATTTTCTATGGAAAATGGTGCGGCGCATCGTCGGCGTTCTCGTCGAGGTCGGGCGCGGCCGCGTCCCTCCGGAAAGCCTGGACAGTCTGACGGCCGCGGAGGTCGCGCGATGGACGGCGCCTCCATCCGGTCTGTTTCTCGAATATGTCCGTTACCCCGGAGATCCCCCGCCCGGGCCTTTGCTGCCCGCTGTTTTCTTCCGACACCAGGCACACAATCATCCCGAGGTGAAGCCATGAATCCCAATCTGCCGGTTTTGCTGAACGAGATCAAAAACAGGGCGAGAATTTACGTCCATGTATACCGCGAGCTCTCACAGGAGATCGGGGAGGACAGGGCGGCGCAGGTCCTGAAAAGAGCTCTTTACGCCCGGGGAAAGGAAAAGGGAGAGGAGCTGGCCCGCAAGACGGGACGGCCGGATCTGCATAAGCTCGCCCTCGCCTTCATGGAAGGCCGCGGGGACATGGACGCCTTCGGCCATGAAATCGTGCGGGAGCAGGCCGATTCCGTTCTGCTGCGGCTCAACCAATGCCCGCTGGTCGAGGCTTGGACGGAGGCCGGCCTGTCCCCCGCCGAAACGCGGACCTTATGCGATATCGCGTATCAGGTCGATTTCGGCAAATTCGAAACGGCGGGGTACAGGCTCGTCTTCGACCGCCGCATCGCGGACGGAGAAGAAAGCTGCGACCTGCGCGTCGCCCTGAAATAACCGGAATTCGACATCGAAGCGCGCCGGGCTTCTCCGGCGCCCGTCCCGTCCGAGATCCCGAAACCGTTCTATTTCGATTTGTGTTCCTTCTCGATCATGACCATCCCGGAAGCCACGTCTTCAGGCAGTTTGACAAGTCCGCCCAGGCTGTATCCGTCGCGGATGGTCCCCTTCACGAGCACGCGCGCGCCTTCGCGGGGCACGCCCTTATCGGATACGATCCAGAGTTTTCCTGTTCCGTCGTCGACCTCATAGGCGCCCCTGCCGAGGATCGAGAAGCTGCGCCCCACGTTGCCTGCGATGGAAACCTCCTTTTCGGCGTATTTGCCTGGATTGGCCCGGATCTCATTGATGCTCTTCTGTTCGCAACCGACGGTGATCAGGGCGAAGATCAGGACCGCCGTCCACAGGGCATACCGCCGCATTCTTCCGTTCTGCATAGCGACCTCCAGTCTCATAAGAGAGGCATGCGGGCGCGTTTTGTTTCAAAAATCCCTTCGCATCGGCTCCTGGTCCAGCTCCGGGTCCGCAGTCCTCGACCCGATGAATTGAACGTGCAACATCCGCACCGCGTCCATCACGCGCGAGCGGCTCAAAAGAAAGCTGATCCGGAACGAGGATGTCTGCAGCCCGGCGATCCGGATGCCCTCCTTCCGAAGCGAAGCCAGGGCATCGAGCAGGAACTGGTGCCGCTCCGTGATGCCGGTCCCGATCAGCGAAACCGCCGAGCAGTCCCTTGATACCTGGAGGCCCGAACCGAGATCGCGGTTAAGGCGCTCCAGAGCGGCGTCGATCCGGTAGTTCTCCTTTTCCGGGATGACAAGGCTTCCGCCCAGCCCGCCGTCCGGCCCCCGATGGAAGGAAATCTGCTTCGTCTTGAGCCCTTCGTGCTCGAAAAACTGCGCCAGCTTCGAGAGATCCTCCATCCCCACGCCCGTCGCCGCCGGGATCTCGAGGACAACGATCTTTTCTTCATAGGCGACGCCGACGACGCGGGGCTTGATCCGCCCCTCCAGATTGCGGATGAAGGTGCCCGCGCCGTCGGGCTCCATCGTGCATTTTGCATGGATCAGGGTGTTTTTGATCTTGGCGAACTCCACGGAAGCAGGATGGAGAACGCGCGCGCCCGCTTCCCCCATTTCCTGCATCTCCTGGTAGGACAGCTCCTGCAGTCTGCGGGCGTCTTCGACGACCCTCGGGTCGGCCGTGAATACGCCGTCGACATCGGAATAGATTTCACAGGCCGCCGCGTCCAGGGCCGACGCCAGGGCGACCGCCGTCACATCCGAACCGCCGCGCCCCAGCGTGGTGATTTCCTTCTTGAAGCTGACGCCCTGGAAACCGCCCACGACCGGCACGACGTCCCCTTCGAGAGCCTGGAGGACCCTGTGGGGGCGGATCTCGATGATTCTCGCGTTTGTGTGATTGTCGTCGGTGATGATGCCGGCCTGTGAACCGCTCAGCGCGCAGGCGCGGCACCCCATCGCGTTGAGGGCTATCGAAAGAAGCGCGGCGCTGATGCGCTCCCCGCTGCTTAACAACATGTCCATCTCGCGCAGGGGCGGGTTGGGAGCCAAGGACCGGGCCTCCTCGATGAAGCCGTCGGTCTGCCGGGCGCGGGCGGACACCACCACAACAACGCGGTGACCCGCGTTCCGGCGATTCATCACAATCCGGGCCGCGCGGCGGATGCCTTCGGCATCCGCCACCGAGGTGCCGCCGAATTTCAGCACCAGCAAGGGATT
>CAYZTZ010000068.1:0-18248 GCA_964481255.1 uncultured Acidobacteriota bacterium
CCTGGCTCCCTGCGTGATCGCGCTCGCATTCGCCAGGCTGGCGCAACCGATGCTGCCGGGGGAATAGGGGACGATTCGTTTCTTTCGAAAAACCCGCTTGGGGGGATTGCACAACCGGTCTGCGCCGGCAAGGCGCCGTGCCGTGCATCAGCCCGACGCTGCAGGGACGGGGCCGCACGCCCGTCCGCACATATTCTCACAAGAGGCGATTTACAGCGCCGGCACCGGGATGCGACCGCCTATTTTTTCCGGGATGCCAGGAAGGACTCCTTGCTGATGACCTCATGGAGCCGGCAGAAGTGCCATTCGGGAGAAGCCGGGGTCCAGGTGCCGTTTTTGTAATTGTCGCAGCTGTCGGGCTTGGCCAGAGGATACTCCTCAAGAGGGTCGTCCGCCAGGTTGTAGAACGTACAGTTCGCCGCTTCCGCGTTATCGATGCAGATAAGCTTGTAGGTCGCATTCCGCGCGCCGACCTGCCGCTGGTTTTTCACGACGGGGTTTATGGTTTCCGCTAGCAGATACCCCGTATTGGGATCCCGGAGCCCCCTGGCTCCCTTGAACAGGATCGGGGCCAGCGAGACGGAATCCACGGCGACCGTGCCGTCGGAGGTCCTGTTGGGGACGGTTTTGGGCGCGTCAAGCCCCGCCAGCTCCAGGATGGTGGCGAACAGATCCACGCAATGAATCGGCTCGTCGCTCTTTGAACCGGCCTTGATGCCCGGCCCGCGGATCGCCATCGAGACCCGGACGCCGCTTTCATAGGCCGTGCCCTTGCTGCGCCCCCGCCGGGTGATGTACAGGTTGTCGATGAACTCGCGCTTGGGACCGAACATCCATGTGCCGTTATCGCCGAGGTAAATAACGTAGGTGTTCTTGTCCAGCCTGTCGACCACGTCGAGCACCTTGCGGATCACGGTGTCCATCGAGTTGGTCATCGCCCGCATGAGCGCCTCCGACGAACAGGAACCGACGATCGCCGAGCCGAACTTGCCGCCGCAGGCTTCCATCTCTCTGTGCGACACCTCGTCCAGCGTGTCGATGTTCGGCACGCACATCGGGTTCGGCTCCTGATTGCCCGAAATATGCGCGATGTTGAAGGCCAGCCAGACGAACCACGGCTTGTCGGGATTCTTCGATTCCTGCTCCGTGATCCACCGGATGGCGTCGGCGGCCTTCACCACCGGCGCGTAGGTCGTCGGGGCAATGCCGGGCAAAGACCTTATGGGCGGCTTTTCGGTCCGGTACTCGTTGGGGGGCGTGGCGCCGTCCTGGATATGATAATCGTAGTCCCAGTAGGTGGCGATGCCGCCGTGGAGATTGCCCAGGTAGAGATCGAAGCCCGCCTCTTTGGGTTTCATTCCCGGGTAGACGCCCAGGCCGGCCATGTGCCACTTTCCGAAAACCGCCGTGCTGTATCCCCCTTTCAGCTTCAGGTCCCACACGAAGGAATGATGGCTTTGCGACAGGTAGTTCGTGTAATCCAGCACGCCCGTCTTGGCGGAATATAGTCCGGTGAGCATCGATGCGCGCGTTGGAGAGCAAAACGGTTGCGTCCATGCCTGGGTGAACCTCATGCCCGCCCTGGCCAGGGAATTGAGGGTGGGGGTGGACGCGGGGCGGCCGCTGATCAGACGGTAATCGGGATGGTTATGTCCCGAAGGCCCATATTGTTTGACAAGGCCGTCGATTAAGCCCGGATACATGTCGCTCGTCACGTCGATGCCGATGTCGTCGCCGATCATCAGCAGGATGTTCGGACGCGGGGACTCTCCCGCCTTGCCCGGCTCGCCGGCATGCATGGATACGGCTGCGACAATAAGCGCGGCCGGCAAAGCCAGCCCGCGCAACGCCTTTGTGACGGTTCCAGTAATCACTGTCTCGCCCCCCGGTTTCGTCAATGCTCCCAATGCTTTCCTACTCTCGCATCCGTTCTGTTTTGCTGTCAATTACAAACTGGCGGGGGAAAAAGAATAAGCGGCTCGTTTGGAAAGCCGCCGCCGTCACAGCGGCTCCGGGTTTACCGAGAAGCCGCCCTCATACAGGCGTGCATGGCGGCACTTGCGCACCGAGGCAGAACCGTCATCTTGGAAGCGCCGCGATCCTGCTCTCCATAACCTCGATCTCATCGCGGGAAAGGCGTCCGCTCTCCACAGCATGCCGATACAGGACCCGGGCCGCCCCTGTTTTCCCCTGCTTAAGATAAATGTCTCCCAGCAGCGCAATCGCGTCGACATGGGCCGTCTGCCGCTGAACCATCCGCCGCAGTATATCGGCCGAAGCGGAGATATTCCCGCTCCGCTCCAGGTAAAAGGCCAGGGAATAGCCGTACTGCGGGTTTTCCGGTTCCAGCCTGTAAGCGCGGCGCAAGGATTCGATCGCCGGATCCATGCGCCCCAGCTTCGCGCTGACTATGCCCAGGTTATAGGCCGCGACTGCGGATTCAGGATCCAGATCCACGGCTTTTTGCAGATACGTCCCGGCCTCTTCGAAGCGGCCCGTTTCTCCGAGCAGGAGGCCGAGGTTTAAATTCGCCTCAAGGCTCCCGGGATACATTTCGCAGGCCCTGCGCAGACTCTTTTCGGCCTTGTCGTTCATGCCAAGCGCATTGTAGGCGAAGGAGATATTGACATAAGGCATCAGAACGCGGGGCTGCAACCGGATCGCCGTTTCAAAAAATGCGACGGCTTGCGCGTAATCGTTCCGCGACAGGTGGAAATTGCCCGCGTTGTAATGGGAAGCCCAGTGATCGGGACGGGCGTCGAGGGTTGCCTTGAAATCCGCGACGGCCCTGTCCAGAGCCGCCGCGGTCCCGGCCTCCAGCGACTCCCGCGCAACGGAGGCCATGGCGACAGCCGCCCGTATGCGCACCAGCCGTGATTCATCGCGGACGGCTGAACTCAGCGCTTTCAAAGTCTCAGGGCCGATACGGTCGCCCAGGGATTCTGCGGCGCAGGCGCGCACCAGCGGGGAGGGATCCCCGAGCGCACGGATAAGGACCGGCCATTTTCGTTCGTCGGCGCAGGGCCGCAGCAGACGTATCAGCGAGGCGGCGAAGACCGCGTCCCGGTCCCCGCGCTCCAGGTATTCCAGCATGGCTGGAAGCTTTCTCCAGTCCCTTTTCCGCGCCGCATCGATAAGAGAAGCCCGGTGAAGAACCGGCGCCTGGTAGTCCCTCCTGCGCCATCGGCGCACCCATCGGTCGGCCCAGGCCGCGTCCTTGTCCGCATGACAGATATTGCAGGCGTTCGGGGACCGGTAGACGATCGTCGCCGCCGGCGCGGGAGGCAGCATCGAGTGATCGCTGCGGCGCATGCGGGCGAATTCGGTCGTCGGCATATGGCATGAGATGCATTGACTCCCCGCGCTCCCTTCCGGATGACGCGAATGGCCGGGCGCATCCTGCACTTTCTCGGCGTGGCAGGGCATGCACGCGCTGTTTTTTTCGCCGTCCGCAAACCGGAACCTGCCGCTCGAAGTGTGGCAATGCAGACAGTCCATCCGCCCCGATCCTGCACAGGGACTCATCAACCACTGCGTATAGGTGTAGTTTTCCCCCAGGTCCCGCCCGTCGGGGTAATAATCCGGATGATCCAAAAGACCCAGGTCAAAATGGTCGAAGAAATCGTCCCCGGGCCGGTAGGAAGCCGTCAGGGGGGATGCCTTGGCGTGGCATACGGAGCAGGCATCGGCCGCCGCCTTCATTCCGTACCTCGGGGGACGTATCACATCGATCTTAAGATCCGGGGGAACCCTGCCCTTCCCGGCCTCGCGGCAGACGCGGACGTGCTCCACGGCGGAACCATGGCAGGCTTCGCAGTTGATGCCCGGCTCGCGCCATACGGAGCTGTAGGTGTCGGTCTTCGGATCGTAATTTTGCGCGAACTGGCTCACGTGGCATCCATGGCAGGACGTATTGAAGGTATACTCCGGGTCCTTCCAGCCTACAGGGTCTTCCTCGACGTCTTGAAAATGGCGGATCCCGCTCGCCGCCGTGTCAAACCAGGCTTTTCTCCGCACATCGTAGGCCAGGGGAAGCACCTGCAGGCGACCGCGCTCCATGGGTGTAAGGAAGTAATAGACATTCTTCCCTCCCAGCGCATGAACGATGGGGTACTTCCTGATCCCTCCCGGGCCGGACTCTTTTACCCGGGCCCGTTTCCCGTCGAATTCGACAATGTAAACGGAGTCTCCGATCGCCTGGGTTTCAAGCTGGGGCGTCAGCCTCGTTTGAAACAGTTCCGCCGTGAAAGGCTGCATGGCCAGGCCGTGATGGGACGGAGCCCACAGCCTGTAGAACTTTTCATGACACTCCCGGCAGGACTGGGTGCCGGAATAGCCGGAAGGGCTCAGATCCTTATCCCCGGCGCGCCGGAATGACAGCCCCCACGGATTGAGCAGGTAGAATGCCAGAACCGCGGCGACAAGGACTATGGCCGGCAGGACCGCAATGATGGACCGACTTCTCCTCATGGCAGGCTCTCTTCCCTTACGACAGACAATCCAGGGGCCCGCTGCCCGCGCAGTCCGCTAAGTACTGCTGTTCATGATGACGATGACCTATGCGCCGAGCGCGGCGCGGTCCCTTTTCACGGAATCCTGAAGACATCCACTATCAAGGACGTTTTGGGGTCCAGTATAACCGCGTGAGCTCCTATCATTCCCCTGACCAATCCCGGCCTGAGCGGCGGCAGCCTCCGTTCCAGCTCAACCGGAAACGGATCGAGCTTCTTTTCGAGTCCCGGCGGCAGATGGCCGTTGCGCCGCAACTGCTTTGCCAGCCCGGGCGGCAGCTCACCCTGGCGCTTTGCAAGGCCGGGCGGAAGCGCACCCTGGCTGGTCAGGTAATGGCGTCGAATCAGGTCCCGGTCGCCTTCCATGAAAATGCCGACGCCGACATGAGTGCTCGCACTTTTCGCCCTATCCCCCGAATGCGGGTCCTTCTTATCCGCTTTATCCTTCGGATCCGACAGCGCCACCGAGGCCGATATCAATATGCCCAGAAACAATGCCGGCGATTTCCTGAATCTGATTCTCATATCCCCTCCTTTGGCCCTATAAGAGATCTATATTAATGGATCGACATTTTCTCGGTTGGTTTCATAAAAGGTCCGGGGATTTGACGCGGCTTCAGCTTATTGATTCTATGGTGCCGGGGGGCGGAATCGAACCGTCGACACACGGATTTTCAGTCCGTTGCTCTACCGACTGAGCTACCCCGGCATCTCGTGCGGCTCAGCTTCAGAAACAAAACGCTGAGTTTTATACCACCGGGCGGCAAAAAAATCCATCATGATATTGAGCGCAGCGCCACAGGGACCGGGACCTCCATATTGCTCCGGGAAATGGTCCGCGCAGTATTCTTGCTCTGAGCGCGGATCTGCAGACCTGTGCGGTCCGCCGGGTTCGCTATTTCCTGAACCGGTCCGGATAGGCCTCCGCCAGCAGAGGCGGCACCGCGGGAGGAGTCGCGTCCAGTTCTTCCAGGATCTCGACCGCGTTGACCAGGGCCTGGCCCCGGAAATGATTATTGGTGATCGCATAGGTCTCCTCCGCGCTTTGCTTCACCTTCAGTATCTGGGTTGACAGCTGACGGATTTCCTCCTTCGTGTACAGGTAATCGTAGCGCGCGTCGCGTCCCGCGTCCTCCTTGAACCAGTTGGCATAGTTGCGCCCGTGGAGCCTGAAATAGCCCAGACGCGACGTCACGCGCGCGCCGGGCCGGATCGAGCTGCCGATCAGGGGCTGATCGACGTTGCAGAAAGCCACCCCGCGCTCCCGAAGGAAAACGTAAAAGGAATCGCGGTCCCAGCTGCCGTGACGGACTTCGATGGCGAGCGGAAGGCCCTGCAGATATTGGAAGAGCCTGTCCAGATAATCCAGGTTGCCCGGCGTGCAGCGGAATCGCCATGGGAACTGGAGCAGCAAAGCGCCCAGCAGCCCCGCCTCCGCGAGCGGCGCCATCGACCGGCGCACCTCCCCGCAGTCCTCGGCCAAAGACGAGGCCTCTTCCGAGGCGCGCTCGTGCGAAAGACGCTGCCAGGCCTTGGCTGTGAACCTGAAGCGCGGATTGTTGCGGACCCGCCGCGCCCACGACGCCGCGTCCCTGGGGCGCGGCGGGGCATAAAAAGAACTGTTGATCTCGATCGTGTCGAAGTAGTCCGCCAAAAACGCCAGAGTGTCCATGGACCGGCCCGCGGGATAGACCACTCCTTCCCAGTCTTTATAGTTCCAGCCCGCCGGCCCGACGCGAAGTCCGGTGTCGCGAGCCGGCGATTGGAAAAGAGCGCCCTGATCGACCATGAACCATCCAAGACCGGAATTGAAAGCCGGGCATCAACGGCCGCTTGTCAGAGAAGAAGGACCTCGATGGGCGCGCCGCCCTTCAGGCCTAGCACCGACGCAGCCGATCCCTCTTTGATCGCGATTTCGAGATGCCCGGTGGATCCCGGGACGACGAAAATCTCTCCGGGAAGCCCTTCGCTGTAAGTCCTGTGGAAACTCGTGATCTCGCGCCCCGCTGCCAGAATCCTCGCCTTTGGGGGCGCGTCCTCCGGCATAAGGTTGGTGATCAGATTCCCGAACTGATCGACGGACAGGACGCACGCCTGAACGCGGGTATTCTGAACCTTGACGGGCGCCGGTATTTTAAGCCAGACGGGATCCGGCGCGACCGGACCCAACTGCTGCAGGGCAATGTCCCGGCTGATCCAGGCGGCGACGGGCGCGAATATATCGCGCCCGTGGAAAGTGGCGGATACCGGTTTCCGGAAATAGTGCTCCGCCGTGATTTCATAGGCCGAAAAATTCTCATGAGACCGGAACACATAAGTCAAAAGGCCGTTGTCGGGGGCCAGGAAGATGTGGCCTCCCGCGGATACCGCCAGAGCCTTTCGTTGCGCCCCCACTCCCGGGTCCACGACCGCCATGTGGATTGTCCCCACGGGAAAGCACGCATACGCCTGGCCCAGAATAAAGGCTCCGCTGAAAACGTCCTGCGGAGGCACCAGGTGGCTGATGTCCACCAGCGTCAGATCCGGATTCAGGCTCAGCATGACTCCTTTCATCGCGGCGACGTAGTGGTCGCGCAACCCAAAGTCTGTGAGCATTGTAACGATGCATCCTGATCTCGCCATATCGCTTCACCCCGGCATGAACCGGAGTTTGGCCGCACGGGCGGCCCGGCCGCGCCGCCCGCGCATCCGTTAAGGACCAAGACATCATCAAAACCATGAAAGAACGAATCCCGAATATCGGCCGAATCCGGGGACCCGCCCTCCCATCGAGATGATACTATGCTATTCTAGGGCATGATGAAGCCAAGAATCTATCTCGACAACAGCGCGACAACCCGCGTGGATGATCTCGTTCTGGAGGCCATGCTCCCTTTCTTCAGGGAGAAGTTCGGCAACGCCAGCTCCGTTCATCTTTTCGGACAGGAGGCGCGGACCGGCGTCGAAGCCGCCAGAAGCTCCGTCGCAGAGCTTTTGGGGGCCGACACGCGCGAGATCGTTTTCACCTCCGGGGGTACGGAATCCGACAATGCGGCCCTCTGGGGGATTTTCCGAAGCGGCTATCGACCCGGCCGCCACATCATCACGACAAAAATCGAGCACCCGGCCGTCCTGGCCACCTGCAAGGCCATGGAAAGCGCTGGGGCGGAAATCACTTACGTCCCGGTCGGAGGCTCCGGCCGGGTGGACCCCGCGGACGTGGAGGCCGCCATCCGGCAGGACACGATCCTCGTCTCGGTGATGCACGCCAACAACGAAACCGGAATCATCCAGCCGGTCGAGGAGATCAGCGCCATCGCACGGAAACGGGGAATACGGATGCACTCCGACGCCGTCCAGTCCATCGGGAAGATCCCTGTCGACGTGCGCGAACTCGGCGTCGACCTGCTCTCGATGTCGGGGCACAAGATCCATGGCCCGAAGGGCATCGGGGTCCTTTACGTCCGCAAAGGAATCAAGCTGGCGCCGTTCATGACGGGCGGCTCCCAGGAAAGAAAGCGCAGGGCGGGCACAGAAAACGTTCCCGCCATTGTCGGCCTGGGCGCGGCCGCGCACCTCGCCCGCAAACGGCTCCCGGAAATGCGCTCGCGGGTGGCCGGGCTGCGCGACAGGCTTGAAAGCCGGATCATGGAGAGCATCGGAGGGGCCCGCGCCAACGGCCGGGGGCCGCGTCTGCCCACCATCTCGAATCTCTCGTTCACCGGCCTGGAAGGCGAAGCGGCAGTGATCGCCCTGGACCTCGCGGGCGTCGCCGTGTCGACGGGGTCCGCATGCTCATCGGGAGCCATGGATCCCTCGCATGTCCTGACTTCAATGGGGCTGCGGCCGGAAATCGTCCAGGGCTCTCTGCGTTTCAGCCTCTGCTACCACAACACAGAAGAAGAAATCGAGCAGGCGCTCCGGATCCTGGAGAGCGTCATCCAGAGGTTGCGGAGATTGTCCGGCCGGGCGCGCGACTGAAGCGATGGGGCAGTCCCGCGCCGGGGCTAGAGCCTTCAGACGCTCTCCGGGCTTCCCTCGGTCGAAACCGACTTCCGGCACCGAAATATGCGGTGGATGCACTCTCCCGAATCTGCTACCCTTTCTGGCCATATGAATGAACCGGAGACGGACGAGCCGGCGCAAGGCTCTGCAGTCCCCTATGCCCTGGTCTCCACGGCGGAAGGCTTCAGCCGCGCGATGCAGCGCCTGAGACAGGCTCCGCGCCTGGCGGTCGACATCGAGGCCGACAGCCTGTACCACTATTATGAAAAAGTCTGTCTGATCCAGGTGTCGACCGACGCGGACACTTACATTCTGGACCCGTTGGCGGTCCATGGGGTCGGCGAGCTCGGGCCCCTCATGCGGGACGCGTCCGTCGAAAAGGTCTTTCACGCGGCGGGCTACGATATCTACTGCCTGCGCCGCGACTACGGTTTCTCTTTCGCGAACATTTTCGACACCCATATTGCGGCCCAGCTTCTGGGCTGCCGGTTTCTCGGGCTGAACGTCCTGATGGATCAGTTTCTCGGCATCCTCCATTCAAAAAGGAGACAGAGGGACGACTGGTCCCGTCGGCCCCTGGCCGCGGAACAATTGGAATACGCCGCCATGGACACCCGCCACCTCCTGCGGCTCAGGGATTCGCTGGAGGCGGAGCTGCGGCGGAAGGGACGTCTCAGCTGGGCCCGGGAGGAGTTCGAGGCCGCCGCGGCGGCGGAAAGGTCCGACAGGGAGTTTGACCCGCAAGGATTCCGGCGCATCAAGGGGAGCGGCGATCTGCCGACGGAGCATTTGGCGGTGCTGCGCGCCCTCTACCTGCTGCGCGACAAAACGGCGCGCCTGCTGGACGTGCCGCCGTTCAAGGTGATAAACAATTCCGTCCTGCTGGACCTGGCGCGCCGCCCGCCCCGGTCGCAGCGCGAGATCTTCGGCAGGAAAGGCATCTCCTACAGGATCGCCCGGAAATTTTCCTCCGAGATCCTGCGCACGATCGCCGAAGCCAAAAGGCAGGGGCCGCGTCCTGTTGAAGCGCCGCCGCCCAGCAACTGGAAGCCGCCCGACCGGGAGGCCAGGCGCCGTCTTGAGGCCCTTAAAACGTGGCGCCATGCCGCTGCCGAGAGGCTGGACCTTCACGTGGGAGTTGTTTTTCCGGCCAATCTGCTGGAAAATCTGGCGTCGGCTCCTCCAGGGGACCTGGAGGGTCTGGCGGGCCTGCCGGGCATGCGCCAATGGCGCGTCCGCGAGTTTGGGGAAGAAGTGCTTCGACTCCTGCATCAGCCGGAAACGCCGGCCGCCCGGCCCGCCTGAAGCGCAGGGTCCGCCGTATCCGAACCCGGGAAATCCGCGGCTTATCCTATATCACCGGTCCAGGACCGTGAAACCGATCCGTCTTAAGACAAGCTGGCTTTATCATCCGGTCACCATCTTCCTCCTGATTCAGGTCCTTTGGGTCCTGGTGATGGTGGTCTGGATCCGCTGGTACATCGAGAAACACGCGCAACTGCGCGAGATGGCGGAGCGCCTCCGGACGCAGGTCGAGGTGGAAGGCTCCGGGTGGCTGCCTCTCGTCGAAGGGGGGCTCCTGCTCACGCTGATCCTGGCCGGCGCGACCATGATCTTCATCTACTGGAACAAACAGCAGCGCCTGAACCGCAGGCAGCGCGCTTTCGTGTCCAACGTGACCCACGAGCTTAAATCCCCGGTGGCCTCGATTCAGCTGGCCCTGGAAACCATGGCGTTGCGCGACCTTTCCGACGAGAAACGCCGCGAGTATATCTCCATGATGCTCGACGATACCGAGCGCCTTTCCACCCTCATCGACCGCATCCTCCGCGCGGCCAGGATCGAAAAGAGGCGCGGACGGTACCGCCTGGAAAGCGTCAGCATGCTGCATTTCCTTGAAGAGGTCCTCGAAGAGGACCGCCATCTCTACGAAAAGGACGGGCACACGATCGTGCTCGAGAAAGGACGTGACGCCCGCGTCGCGATCGACCGCTCCGCGATGCGCGTGGTCCTGTCCAACCTCCTTGAAAATGCCGCCCGCTATTCCCCGCCCGGCTCCGTGATCCGGCTCAGGCTGACCCGGGACCTGCGCAGCTGCCGTCTCGACGTCATGGACAGCGGAGAGGGGATTCCGCGGAAAGACCTCAAGAATATTTTCAAAATGTTCTGGAGAGGAGCCGAAGGCTCGCCTTCCCGCGTCCCCGGAACCGGACTGGGCCTCTATATCGTGCGCAACATCGTGAGAGATCACCGCGGCAAGGTCTGGGCGTCCAGCCCGGGCCCCGGCCGCGGTTCGGTGTTCAGCATGCGCCTGCCGCGCGCGCGCAGATACTGGAAGCTCCCGTCGCGCAAAGCCCGAACTCTCGCGCCGAAAACCGGGTTTGATGAGGCCGATGCCCATGACGGAACGTAAGCAGAAAATACTCCTCGTGGAGGACGAAATGAACCTCGCGCGCCCCCTTCAGTTCAATCTGGAGCAGGAGAACTACGAGGTGCGTTCCACCCCGAGCGGCAAGGAGGCTCTCGCGCTTTACGCGCGCGAGCCCTTCGACCTCGTCATCCTGGACCTGATGATCGAGGAGGTCGACGGCTTCGAGGTCGCCCGCCAGATGCGTCAGAGGGACCAGAAACTGCCTATCCTCATGCTCACGGCGCGGTCCGCCGTGGAAGACCGGATCCACGGACTTGAACTCGGCGCCGACGATTACATCGTCAAGCCCTTCCACCTGCGGGAACTGCTACTGAGGGTCCAGCGGATGCTCCAGCGCTCCGCCTGGTACGCCGCCGGGGAACGGCCCTCGAAGCGCATCCTTGTCGCCGGTTTCACCGTCGACCTGGAAACGCTCCGCGCCTCCGGTCCGCGCGGAAATCTACAGCTGACCGCCCTGGAGGCGGACCTGCTGGAAGCCCTGGCGTCGCGCCCCAACCAGGTCTTTTCGCGCGGCGAGCTACTGGAAAAGGTCTGGGGATACCATTCGGAGGTGGAAACGCGGACCGTGGACAACTTCATCGCGCGTCTGAGAAAGTATTTCGAGGAGGAGCCGGAGCGGCCGCGCCACTTCATCAGCCTGCGTGGAAAAGGATACATGTACGTGCCTTAAGGGATTCGGTCTTCGAAATGGGGGTCAGCGGCGCTGGATGCAGGTGTCCAGGGAAAGGCCGAGGACGTAGCCTGCCTTCCGCAACCGCCGGCAATAGGCCTCGCTGCCGCGCAACGCGGTTTCGTCCAGAGGGCCTGCCTCTTCAATGGCCCGCCGCTTCAGCACGACACAGAAAAACGCCAGAGCGCCTTCGATCAGAATCCCGGCCCGGTGAAAGTGATATTCCAGGATACGGTTCTGTTCATGGAGATCCCCGTTGAGAAACTCCGGTATCTGGGGCGCAATCGTCTCGCGGACCCTGTCGACGTTCTGCCAGCCGTCCATGTTGGACACGAGCGGACCCACGGCCCCGATCCGCGGGTGCGTGTCCAGAAAGGCGCACATGTTGCCTAGCCATCCGCGCGAGACGTCGACCTCGTTGCTGAGGAGCGCCACGTACGGATTCCTTCCCATCTTCACGCCCTGGTTGACGGCGTACGACCACCCCCGGTTCCGGCGGTTGCGGGTGACGGTGATATCGCGCGTGTAGATCTTGTGCAGATCGACCGTTTCGTCCGTGGAGGCGTTATCGATCACGTAGAGGTGAAACGGCGAGTCCGTACAGCGGTAGATGCTTTCGAGAAGGTTGCGCGTCCGGCAGTACTGGTTGCGCACGGGGATAATGACGTCCGCCCCCGATCCCGATAATGGCGCGCTCATCGTTCGACCCTATCGCCTTCCCCTGTGAATCCCGTGAGATTCACACCCTCCCCTTACTTATCGACCGCGGACTGCGAAAATGAATCTTTTTAGCCGGCGCTTTTGCGGCCATGCAGTCTCGCGACCGTCCTTCCCATTAAAATGGGAGCGCAGGGATGACGGCTTTTCTGGAGAGGCGATTGTGGATTTACGCGGAAGTTTCGGCTTTCAGCGAGGAAGGGAACAAAATCCCGGCCCGCGACGGGCACTCATCCGCCTCGGGAGCCGCTTATCCGGGTTCCGCCGCGGCGGCTTTGGGGGCGTAATAGCCTTTCCTCACCCGGATGCGCACCCCGCCGACGGCACATCGCAGGTCTATCGCGCGGAAGGAGCCGTCCTTCTTTTTATTGGTCGGGCTGTAAGCCAGGCTGTACTGGCCCTGAAGATCTTCCCCGATGGCGCGGAAGGCGGCCTGAATTTCCGCGGGTTTGGCCCGCGGCGAGAAGAAAGCTCCGCCCGTCTCTTCGGCGAATTTTTTCAGCACGCCGAAATCGCTCCCGAACGCCTCGCTGCGCACTCCGATTCCGTAAATCATCGCGTCGCTCCTGTGGGCGGCCTCGATGGCCGCTTCCTTGCGCAGCCGGCTTGAGGTGTCCTCGCCGTCGCTGATAACCACCATGACTTTCCGTCCCGTTTCGTGCTTCAGCTTTTCCTCGGCGGCCAGGTAGACGGCGTCGTAGAGGGCGGTGCTGTTGCCCGCCCGAAGCCGGCTGAGGCCCCGGAGCAGATCGTCCTGATTCTGCGTGAAGTCCTGAACAAGGTTTACTTCCGAGTCAAACTGGATGATCAGGGCGAGATCCCTGTCCGGCCGCAGGACTTCCTTGAAGAATTGCGCGGCGGTGGCCTTCTCAAACTCCAGCTTGTCTCGGACGCTCCCGCTCGTGTCGATGAGCAAGGCGATCGTCAGGGGAACCTGGCTCTTCTCGTCCAATTCGCTGAAATATTCGATTTTCTGGGGCTCCCTGTTTTCCGAAATCCGGAAATCGCCCGCCTTCAGACCGCGCACCGGCCGCCCGCCGCGATCGACGGCCGTGAAGACGACATTGACCAGGGCCACCTCGGCGCGAATCAGGGTTTGAGGGTTCTGGCCGGAGGCGCTCGAGCGGAAAAAACCCGGCGCCATCAGGACCGCGGCGACAAATCCGGTGAGAAAGAGGCCCGCGCTTCTTGCGGCGGGGTTTGATGTTGCCTTCTGCATTCGCCTCCTTCCGGAGGGGGCGGAGGACATCCTGCTCCGCGGGACCCGGAACGGATGGGACGCGTTTCGATTCAAGAGGATACGGAGGCTCAAACAGGCATCAGGCATTCTCCCGGCAAAACAGAATACGGGAACAGCTGTCGCACACATGGATGTTGTCCGTGTGAAGCAACTCCGCGTATATCTGCGGCCGGATGCGGACATGGCAGGCGCTGCAGAGCTCGTCTTTGGCCTCCGCCAGGGCGATACCCTTTCGCACTTCCGCGATCCGCCGATACTGGGCGAGCAGTTCCTCCGCGATGCGGGATTCCAACGCCGACTTTTCTTCCTGCAACCGGGCTAATTCCGCTTCCAGGGCCGGCGCGGACTCGGTTGTCTTCCGGATATCGGCCTGGATCCCGGCGGATCTCTTCAGCATCTCCTGTTCGGCCTTTTTGAGGTCCTTCTCGCTCCCTTCCGTCTCCTCCATGATATCCAGTATCTTGTCTTCCTCGCCGCGGATATGGGCCTCGGCCGTCTGGATTTCATGAAGCATCGCCGTGTATTCCTTGTTGGTTTTGACCGACATGAGCTGATCCTTGAGCCTGGAAAGCTTGGCCCTCAGCATATCCACTTCGCCCTCAAGTGCGCGTCGCCTGTTCGCCAGCTCCTTCGCGCGGGCAGCCCGTTCCTGGTGCTCCGTCTGGATTCGCTCGAGCTCATTATTCAAGCTTTGGATCTGGTTGGGGATATCGGCGGCTCTTTTTTGCAGACTGGCGATTCTCAGCTCTATGTCCTGGAGGGCTATCAGGTTCCGAAGATCGGCATTCACCTGTTCGCCCCCTCCAAGCCCGCCCGACCGGAGGAGGGCGCCGCCCAAGGCTGAAGCGGGCCATTGCATCCGCGGTCCCGGCTTTCGTCACTCCGTGGCATCATGCGCTATCCCTGCAGTCGAACAAAGATACATTCCAGCACCCTTCCTGTCAACACCGCCTGAAGATCGAATGGACGGGGATTCCGCGCGATCCTTGAACCCGCAGGTCCCGCGCCGCATCCCGACGGATGGAGCCTCAAAGCTTGGATGTTTGACAAAGCCCCGCTATTATTGCGGTGTGCGGAAAGCGGCTTGAATGAATACAGGGGAGAAACAGCCCAACATGAGAACTGTCGTGCAAAGAGTCCTCCGGGCGGAAGTGGCGGTCGGCGGCGTTCCCGTTGCGCAGATCGGGCAGGGCCTTTGCGCCCTGGTGGCGATCTCGCGCCATGACGACGAAGGCGATCTGCACTGGATGGCCAAAAAAATCGCGGAGTTGAGGATATTCGACGACGACCAGGGGAAGCTGAACCTGAGCCTTAAGGACATCGGCGGCCAGCTCCTTGTCGTGTCCCAGTTCACCCTTTACGGAGACTGCCGCAAGGGCCGCCGGCCTTCCTATACCGAGGCGGCCCCGCCGGCCGAGGCCGAGAGGATGTACAACCGGTTTGTTTCAATTGTCCGCCAGTTCGTGCCCGGGGCGCAGACGGGCCGCTTTCAGGCGATGATGGAAGTCACCCTGACCAATTCCGGTCCTGTGACGCTGATCCTGGACAGCCGCTGCTGAGAGCGGGCGGACCCAACCGGCTTGATTCGAAAGCTCCTGCTTCCGTAAGATAAAAGCGTATGGCCGGCAACAGGCATTATGTCAACATCGTCTTCTCCGCGGCGGTCCTCGTCCTTTCCCTGACTGCATTCATCTTCGCATACAGGAACCTGCGGCAGCCGCCTCCGCTGACGGACTCCCGGGCATCCCTGCCGGCCGAGCCGGCGCCGAATAGCCAACCGGACATCGACGCCCCAAAAAGAATCGAGGCTCTTGAACGGCTAAGCGCCGGGGATCCGCGCAATCCTGAATATCTGACTCAAATCGCGAACAGCTACTTCGACCTCGGCGATTACGAGAAAGCGGCGGAGGTCTATCAGAGGAGCCTGGAGATCCAGCCCGGGAACGCGAACGCGGAAACGGACCTGGCCACATGTCTCCATTACCTGGGGCGCCAGGACCAGGCCCTGGAAATCCTGGACAAAGTGCTGCAAAACAGTCCGAATTTCCCCGAGGCCCTGTTTAACAAAGGGATTGTGCTGGCGTGGGGGAAAAAGGACGCGAAGGGCGGAATCGCCGTTTGGGAAGAGCTGCTGCGCTCAGATCCCGCTTTCGCGCAAAAGGTCGGCCTGGAGGAAAAGATCCGCCGGCTTAAGGCTTCAGCCGAATAGACGGCCGGGGACGCATGAACATGCTTTCGACGCTGCTTCGAATACTCACACTGCTGCTCGGCCTCTGGCTGCTGAAACGCGTCCTGACAGCTATTCTGGGCGGGGCGAGGCCCGGCAGGCCGCAGGACGCTTCAGGAAAACCGTCTCAGAAAATGGTGAAAGACCCCGTTTGCGGCATGTATATGGACTCCCGTCTGGCCGTCCGTCTGGACGGCGGCGAAGAGGTTCTATATTTCTGCTCGGAGGAGTGCAAAAACAAATACATAAGCGCATCCTCCGGGGCCGGGAAGGCTTGACCGTCCGGCGGATATGCGCCGCAGTGTCTTCTCGCCGAAACAGGGCAAGTCCGTGCCTTGAAGTGATTTTTCTTTGATAAGCGGGTTTGTCATCCTATAATCGGCACCTGGGCATCGTCCCATATCGATGGGAACGGGGTTAGGCGCAAGTGGCTGATTCAGGCAGGTCCGGCTCCAGAAAGCCAAGACGGTTCTCCGACGACATGATACGGGAATGCCTCGCGATCATGGAGTCGGGAAACATCGAGGACCTTTTCGAGATCATTCCCCGCATCGGCGTTCTGCGCGATTCACGCTTTAATAAACCCCTCCTCGCCCTTCTCAAGCACGAGGATATCAAGCGGCGGGAATTTGCCGCCTATGCCATGGGCGCGATCGGCAAAAGGGTGTTTCTGGATCCTCTCAAGGAAACGTTTCTGGAAGCAAGGCATCTCAAGGGTTTCGGCGCCAACGAGCTGCAGATAGCCATCATCGAGGCCATCGGCGCGATCGGCGACGACGCGGCCGTCGACTTCTTCATGCCGATCCTGAAAACCTGCTGCGCCGCAAAATCCGCGAGAGGGCAGAAAGTCGCCGCCGGCAGAGCGGCCCGGATGTGCAAATGGATCATCGAGTCGCTGGGCGCGATCGCTCAGCAGGGCGGGACCCGTTCGCTGGAGGCTCTTGTCGAACTGACATCCCATCACGACCCGGAGATCCGCGCCCAAGCCCTTTCGGAGCTGTCGGTAGCCTACTGGCACAGGCCGAACGATGTCGAAGACTCCCTTCTGGAAAAGATCTGCGAGCTGACAAACGACCCGGACGCGATGGTTGCCGAATCGGCGCTCGCAGCCCTTCAAAGCCTCGCCGACGTCGGTTGCCGCAGGGCGGAAGCCTATTTCGCCATGGAAGAGGATAAAGCCTGATCGCCTCGCGTTCTTTGCCCCGCCCAGCACACGATAAAAAAAGGCGCGCAACCGCAGATCATAATCCTCTGAATTTGCGGCAGCGCGCCCGCCTTTTCTGTCCAAAACGAAAGCAGAACGTCCTCTACTTTTTTAATGCCTGCTGCAGAGCGTCGATGATCTGCTTGGCCACGTCCTTCTGGTCGGGCTTCTGCCCGATTTCAATATATTTCTGAAGGGCCTTGATGGCGTCCGGCATGGTTTCCACTTTCCCGGACAGGCACATTCCGAGCTGATAGTAGGCTTCGGCGAAATTCGGGTCGGCGGCGATCGCCTGTCGGAAAGCTTCCACGGCCTCCTCGGTCTTGCCGCTGTTGACCAGGGTGGCCCCTATATTGTAATGGTTCTGCGCCGACGCCCCCGGGTTCAGAGCCGCGGCCTTTTTAAAGGCCTCCTGGGATTCGGCGGTTTTCCCCATCCGGCTCAGGACGACGCCGAGGTTGGTGTGCAGGGCGGCTTCGTTGGGGCTGATGGCGATGGCCTTCTTATAAAGGTCCAAGGCCTCCTCGTTCTTGTCCATTCTGGAGTAGCAGTCGGCCATATTGGCCAGGACGTTGGTCTGCTCGGGATCCTTTTCGAGAGCCTTTTTGAACTCCTCGATCGCCTCTTCATATTTTTGCGCTTCCATAAGCTTCAGGCCGGCATCAAACAAAGCCTGAACCTCCGCCGAGCTCGCCTTCCTTTTTTCCAGCTTTTCGGCTTCCTTTTTGAGCTGTTCGAGTTCCTGGGCCGTCATCTCAAAAGGAAGCTTCTGGTCCGGACCCGGAGTCAGCCTGATATTGATCTCGGTCTCGGCCGAAATATTGGGCCGCACCGGCTGAACGTATTCGGGCGCAAAGCCCTGGGCTCGAACGACGACACGGTAGTCGCCCGCGGGAAGCCCCATGTATATGTAGGTGCCCTTCTTGTCGGTTTTGGTGTTGTACTGCCGGGTCCTGGAATCCAGGGCTTGTATTGAAACCGACGCCCCCACCACAGGCTGATCCTTGTCATCGGTCACCTTGCCTTTGATAATCCTGTTTTGCGCCATGGCAGGCACGCCCAGGGCCAGGATAACCAAGCAAACCACAAACCAACCGAACTTGCGTTTTAAGGTGCTCATGGGACCTCCTTGCAGTTTCCCCGCGGGAATCGCGTTGACGACAGCAGCCCGCGCTATTCTATGGCGCATTCAATTTCCTGTCAACAAAGCCGGAAAACCGCCTCCAAACCGCGCGCCGGCGTCCGTCAGACCTCCCCGGGATCC
>CAYZTZ010000069.1:0-17520 GCA_964481255.1 uncultured Acidobacteriota bacterium
AAAAGAGCGGGAGTCATTTTGGGGGGACGGGCCTGGAGAAAAACTCTTCTGTGAGGTTGTTGTTGTAGCTGATCTTCAGGATGAAGCTCTGAAAGGAGCGCCGCCCGTTGATATAGCCGTCGGTCCGCAGGGGCGTATTCACCCCCTGGATCACGTGCCACTGGCTGAATTCCTGGACGTGGCGCTGCCGCACGCCCTTTTTATTGAGGCTCCAGTATTCGGTTTTGACGGGGAGTCTGGAGATCCGGTCGAAATAGATCGTGACCTCGTCGTTTTCCGGGTCCACCAGTTTCACCATATCAAGGGCGGCTTCCCTTCCCTCTCCGGGCCCCAGGTAAAACAGCCTGTTGGCCGGATCCCTGTAGCGGGTGCGCAACAGGGTCTCGAGGCTGTGTTTCACCGACCTTCGGAAATCATCCATCTCCTCCGGCGTGGCATCGCGCGTCTCCTTCTGCCCTTCCAGGATCCACCCCTGGTTCTTCTCCAGGTTGAAGACGGTGATTTCCAGCTCTTTTTTTCTGTTACCCAGCTCGAAGCGGCTCTTGTCGGGGAGGAGGGTGTAATCGGAAAATTTGATAATGCCCGACGAAGCCCCTTCGCGGTTGAACACGAAGTAGTTGCCGGACGACACGATGTCGGTCACCTTGAGAAAGGCCTCTCCGCCCATGGCCTGGACGGCGTCCTCGAACAGCCGGCGGGCCGTCTCCTCACTCTGCGCGCGGGCCGACGGAACCCAAGCGATGCACAGCCATATACTCAGCCAAAGCCTTCTCATATTTCAGACCGCTGTTCATTGTCCCAAGGGAATGATGATATCACATCACAGAAACGCAGAGGTTCTCGCCGGCGGAATCGAACGGCGCCGCCTAGGCTTCCGTGAAGGAAATGTCCACCATGAGTTCGCTGCCTATTGCCTCAAGCTCCCGGCGCAGTTCCGGAATGAGACAGGAATCGGGGATCTGCAGTCTGGCCATCGCCTGGAAAATCGATTCGCCCGACATCGGGGCGCTGGAGCACGAGGTCTCCAGTTCCTCCACATTGACGTTCTGATGCGCCAGGACGGCGGAAATCTGGTGGACGATCCCCGGCCGGTCGGTCCCGATGAGGCTCAGAATCGCCGCCTTCCTCTCCGACCCTGCGGGCTCCGCCTGATCCTGGCGGGCGACCACCGTCAGGCCCTGGGAGCCGAGATTCTCGAGGGACCCCAGCAGAGCGGTTTCCCTGTCTTTCGGCACATCGATTCTTACGATGCCGGCGAATTCCCCTCCCAGACGGCACATGCGGCTTTCCAGCCAGTTGCCTCCATGGGATTCGACGAGGCCGGCGATGGATTCCAGAATACCGGTCCTATCTTTACCTATGACCGTCATAACCAAGAGGTTTCGCATGGTGTCCCCCCTGACATCAGGGTCACTATATAATCGCCTCCCGCATAAACGCAAGCCGTCGAAAACGCCCGACGCAGCCTGATCCGCGGGCCCGCTATTTTGCGTTGCGCCGCCCCAGGCTCATGGTGAGCAGAGGCGGCGTGATCAGGGTCGTCACGATGATCATGATCACCAGCGCCGAGAAAATCGCGTCGTCAATCACCTTCATCGACCTGCCGATGCTGGCGAAGATCAGGCCGACCTCCCCGCGCGGGATCATTCCAATCCCGACGCTTACACGGTCAAGGTTCTTCTCCAACACTCCAAGCCCGCAGACCAGCTTCCCCGCGACGGCGGCCAGCGTCAGACCCCCCGCCAGCCCCAGCACCGGGAGGTTCGTGAACGATTCGAGTTTGACCTGGATCCCCATCAGGACAAAGAAAATGGGCACCAGAAAGCCCGAGACCGGGCGGATCAGCTGTTCCAGCTCGCCTTCCCCCTCAAAGCCCTTGAAATGGACCTTTTCCAGAAGAAGGCCGGCCGCGAAAGCCCCCACGATCGGTGCCAGACCCGCGGCATCGGCCAGATAGGACAGGGCGAACGCGAAGCACAGCGCGAAAGCGAGCATCACGCCGCGGGTCCTCAAGCGCGACGCCTGCAGCAGAATACGCGGCACCGCGAATGAACCGACGACCAGCGTGCCGCCCAGGAAAACGACCGCGACGGTGATCAGGCGGAAGATTTCTTCAACCGCAAGAGGCCGGCCCAGCTCCGCGGCCGTGATGATGCCCGAAACGACCGCGAGCACAATCAGCCCGAGGACATCATCGATCACGGCGGCGCCCAGGATGATCTGCGATTCCTTCATCTGCAGCTTTCCCATGTCCCGGAACACGCGCGCCGTTATCCCCACGCTGGTCGCGCAAAGGACCGATCCGATAAAGAGATGAACGTAGTGCAGGCTGAAGCCGGGAGGCGCGATCTCCGCCAGCTCCCTCGGTATCTGATGAACGAAAATCCAGCTTGCCCCGAATCCCAAAAGCATGGGCGTGATGACCCCGAGAACGGCGACCAGCATGGAAGACCCGCCGACCTTCATCAGGCCCTTGATGGTGGATTCCAGGCCGACCTCAAAAAGCAGGATGATGACGCCGATATGAGCAAGACTGTCCACGGCGACCGGCCAGTACCCCTCGACCGGCGTCGTGCGCAACGGTTGGAAAAAGCTCCAGTCGGCGTTGATCAAAATCAGATTGCCCAGAATGATCCCGCCTATCAGTTCGCCGAGAACCGCCGGCATCCTGAGACGCTCAAACAGCTCCCCGCCCAGTTTGGCCGTGACGAGGATCGCGATGAGGGCCAACAGGGCGGGTGCGATCGGGTCGCCGTGCCCCGCGGCCTCGGAGGCAAGAGCGCATCCAGGCACCCCTGCCAAAAGCGAGATCGTCAGAAACAGCCGCTTGCGCATGGCGTCAAAATAGCTCCGAACCGCAAAATTTTCCACGATAATCAGGGGGACAGGCTACGCTGTCCCTTTGTTTTTCGCCGGAGCCGAAGCTAAACTGCCCGGCCGGTTTCTTCTCAACATGGCCGATGCCATGCCGGCATGTGAGAGGTCTCCCGCAGTGGTGGTTTGGCGTCCCTTTTCTTCTTGCGCTCACGACAGACGCGCGGACGAGCCCGCTCGTCGACCCGGTAATCCTGCAGTTCGCGCTCCCGTCGCATCCGCGAAAGATGGCGCAGCCGAAAGCTGAAGCCCTTTGCCCGCTGAACGATCGCCCAAACCTCAACATAAGCTTTGCATGACAAACCCGGCCGATTGTCAATCATTTAAATGCCGTTGATCTAATGTCACTATAGGTTATTATTTGTCATAATCTGTGCGTTTTTTTGACACAGACAAAAGGATGTGAACCATGGGCAAGGAATTGTTCACCACGAAGGAGGTGGCCGAATACCTCAGCATCAATGAAAAACAGGTTTACAGGCTCATCAAGGAAAAAAAGATCCCGGCCACAAGGGTCACGGGCAAGTGGCTTTTCCCCAAAAACCTGATCGATGAATGGGTCGTCAACAGCGCCCGGGAAAGCGTCTCCCCTGCGCCGAAGCGGAGCGCTCTTGAGAATCATGTCGTCGTTGCGGGCAGCAACGACATCGCCCTGGAACTCCTTGCCAAGAACACGGCCATCGAGTACCCCGGCCATACCGTTTCCATTTCCAATGTCGGCAGTCTTGCAGGCCTGATCGCTCTAAGGAACGGCAATTGTCACATCGCCGCTTCACACCTGCTCGACAGGGAAACCGGGGATTACAACCTTGTTTTCATCCAAAAGCACTTTCCGGAATTGAAGGTCGTGATTCTTACTCTGGCGCACAGGGAGCAGGGACTGATTGTAAGGAGAGGAAACCCTCTCGGTATCAAGACTCTCAGGGACCTGGCCGGCAGGAACCTGAGATTCGTGAACAGGCAGGAAGGATCCGGGACGCGCGTCCTGCTTGATTATGGGCTCAAAGAAAACGGGATAGACCCGTCGGACATCCCCGGATATTCCAGCATCGCCTACACGCATATGGAAGTGGCGCTGGAGGTTTTCAGCGGCTCCGCGGACGCGGGGGTGGGGATCCTGGCCGCGGCGCGGATGCTCGGACTGGATTTTATTCCACTGGCAACCGAGCGCTTCGATCTCGTCATTCCCGTCGCAAACTATGAGACGGCGGCCGTCAGGGATTTGCGCGCCGTTCTCTGTTCCGAAGAGTTCAGGGCGCGCGTGGCGCGGATGGGGGGATACGACACCCGCGACACCGGCAAGGTCGTCGGGCGAATCGTTTAGAGAAGCTCCAGAGGGTATGTGAGCACGCATCTGGAAAGCCGAAGTTGAGGTGCGGACGGCGATTCAGAGAAGAATGAAATGAAAAGGGCATTGGCAACGGCATTGCTGATTCTGGCCTGGAGCGGATCCGCCTGCACCGAGCAATCGAAAAGCCGTCTGCGCCTGGCGACGACCACGTCCGTGCAGGACTCGGGCCTCATGCCGCATCTCATGCCGCACTTTGAGAAGCAGTGCGCCTGCAAAGTGGACGTCATCGCCGTCGGCAGCGGTCAGGCCCTGAAGCTCGCATCCAACGGAGACGTGGATATGGTCCTGGTTCATGACCCGGCCGCTGAGAAAAAGTTCGTCGAGGACGGTTTCGGCGTCAACCGGAAGACTTTCATGGTCAACGATTTCGTCATTCTGGGACCGGCTTCCGACCCCGCGCGCGTCGCGGGAACCGCCGACGCGGCCCTCGCCTTGTCTCGGATTTATGCGTCCGGGACCGTCTTTATCTCAAGAGGGGACGCCTCGGGCACGCACCGCAAGGAAGCGGCTCTTTGGGAAAAGGCCGGAATCAGGCCGGAAGGATCGCGTTATCTTCAGATCGGCCAGGGAATGGGCGCGGTGCTGACCATGGCCGACGAGAAAAAAGCCTACACGATCTCCGACCGCGCCACATATCTCACCCGAAGTCATCAGCTGGAGCTGCGCATTCTCGTCGAGGGCGATCCGGATCTGATGAATTACTATTCCGTCATTGAAGTGAATCCCGGGCGGTTCCCTTCGGTCAAGTCCGCCCTCTCCCGAAAGCTGATCGAGTGGCTCTGTTCGCCCGAGGGCCGGAGCCTGATCGACGAGTACGAGGTCGGCGGCCATCGTCTGTTCAAGGCGGCGTGCGCCGCCGGGGAGTAATCGCATGAGCGATCTGGGGCAGGCCTTCAGGGAGGCTATTCGCCTGATAGTCTCGGCCGACGCCGAGGTCATGACGATCGCGTCGGCGTCCCTGCGCTTTTCGCTGAGCAGCACTCTCGCCGCCTCTCTCATCGGCATCCCCGCGGGCATCCTCCTCGCCGGCAGCCGTTTCCGCTTGAAGCGCCTGGTCGAAGACGTTCTCAACACGCTGCTGGCCATGCCTACCGTGGTGGTCGGCCTGTTCGTCTACACGCTGATCTTCAGCCGCGGCCCTTTGGGGCAATTCCAGCTTCTGTTCACCCCCTCGGCCATCGTCCTCGGCCAGACTTTGCTGATTTTGCCTCTCGTGACGGCGCTGGCTTGCGGCGCGGTCTCCGTCGTGAACCCTATTGTGCGCGAAACGGCCCTGACACTGGGCGCCGGGAGACTGCGAACCCTGAGCACGGTCGCCTCGGAAGCTCAGGCGGCGCTCCTTGTCGCCTGCATCACGGCCTTCGGACGCGTCATCGGCGAAGTCGGCATATCGCTGCTGCTGGGCGGCAACATCATCGGGTACACCCGCACTATCACGACGGCCATTTCCCTCGAGACCAGCAAGGGCGAGTTCGCGCTCGGGCTGGCTCTCGGCATCATACTTCTTATCGCGGCCTTCGCGCTCAACATCGCGGCCCGCGCGCTCCGGAGGAAATCGTCATGAACGCCGCGCCCGCCTACAGAATCCGGTCTCTGACTCACTCCTACGACGGGAAGGTCGCGCTCGAAATCCCGGTGCTGGACATCCCGTCAGGCCGGATCTGCGCCTTCCTTGGCCCCAACGGGTGCGGGAAAACCACGCTTCTCTCCATCCTGGCCCTGCTGATCACGCCTTCTTCGGGCAGAGTCCTCCTGGACGGCGAGGATACGGCCGACTGCCGCGATCCGCGCCTCCGGCGCAAGGTGACGCTGGTCCACCAGAGGCCCGTCCTTTTTTCGGCATCGGTGCGTCACAACATCGCCTACGGTCTGCACGCGCGGGGAGTCCCGGCGAAGGAGATCCGGCGGCGCGTGCAGCTCATGGTGGACGCCATGAACCTGGCAGCCGTGGCCGACAAGCCGGCGCGCAAAATTTCCGGAGGCGAGGCGCAGCGCGCCGTCCTGGCGCGCGCTCTG
Source organism: uncultured Acidobacteriota bacterium (assembly GCA_964481255.1). Lineage (GTDB taxonomy): Bacteria > Acidobacteriota > UBA6911 > UBA6911 > UBA6911 > UBA6911. The sequence goes on from CAYZTZ010000069.1 coordinate 6,242, forward strand.
GTGCTGGAAACGCCGATTCTTCTCCTGGACGAACCCACCAATTCCCTGGACGAAGCGTCCAAGCCGCTGCTCGCGCGCCTGCTTTGCGAAGCGAACCGGCAACGCGGCGCGACGGTCCTTATCGCGGCGCACGACCTCGGGTTCGTCTCTTCCCTGACGGATCTGATTTTTGAGATGGATGGGGGGAGGGTTCAAAGCGGCCGCGAGCCGCGGATTCCCGCATAACCCGCGGCCGCCTGTATTTATGATTCGTGGACGCTGTCCAGGTCCGCCTCCGGGACGTCGAACACGAATCCCGGAGGACCGAATTTTTCTTCCGTGAAGAATCTGGGGAGACGGTCGTCCTCACTGGTGAATCCCGCGGCCTTGTTGAAGCGCCTTTCGGTGTCGAGCACCGCTTTGCCCAGGTCCAGGATGTAATTGTCGTCCAGCGTTTCGCCGGTGAGGGCGGAAACGCAGGCGATCACGTTGCGGTCCATTTTCAGGGCCTTCTCTTCCATGATCGGCATCGCGATCATCATGCAGAGGCCGAGCGAATCCATGGCCGCCATCCAGCGCTGCATGAACCGGGATTCGGGCGCCTGGCCGGTCGGGGAAACCGGGACGTATTCCGGGTGGTGCGGGCCGGGGAGAACGATGCCGCTGGTGTGGTCCGCGCCCATCGGCGAAGTGGCGAATGTCACGCCCGTCCCCTTCAGGATTCTCGGGTCGTAGCCCGACATCGCCTGCCCCTTGACGTGGGGGATGCGTTTCACCCCCAGTTTTTCGCCCGTGAACTTGACGCCGTTGCCTATCATCCGGCCGTTCTCCGTCCCCCTGCAGATCTCCCGAACCAGTTGAAGGGCTTTCTCCCCGTCGCCCCAGGGCAGCAGCCCCGCTTCCATCGCGACAGCCAGGGCTGCCCCGACGTCCATTGTGTCGACACCGGCGTCGTTGCAGGCCCGGTTGATGCGGGCGATCATGTCGAGGTCGCCGATGAGGCAGTTCGATCCGACCAGCGCGAGAGTCTCGTACTCGACGCTGGCGACGATGAACTCGCCTTTTTCATCCGTGAAGACATTCGAACAGCTGATGATGCAGCCGTTCATGCAGTTATGAACGGTCTCAGCGTTGGGCCTGTTCTTGAGCACCTCCTCCATATGTTCGCCGCAGATGCTTTCCGCCTTTTCGAACTGCCCCATGGAAAAGTTTTTGGTGGGCAAGGCTCCCGCGGTCTGGGTGATCATGACGATCTGCGGCGTCCCCAGGTTCCTCAACCCGAGGGTGAACTGGTTGGTAAGGACGCCCTTTGTTATCGCTCCCACGTTCTCCTTCATCTTCTGCGCGTCCTTGACTTCAACCAGATTGGATTCGGTGTCGTCGACGATGACGGCTTTCAGGCTCTTGGAACCCATGACCGCGCCCAACCCTCCGCGGGCCGCGACCCTGAAGTGCATGTCGGGCGTTGTAAACAATATGGACGAGGCCGTGAGCTGCATGTCGCCGGCCGGCCCGATACAGGCGTAACAGGCCTTGTCCCCGTGCTCGGCCCTGAGCCTGTCGAGGATCGCGTAGCAGCCAAGCCCGGCAAGTGAAGAGGCCGGAAGAAAGCGCACGCCCTCCTTGTCGATTTTCACCGCGGTCGGCTCCTTGGCCTTCCCTTCGAAGACCACCGCCTTGTAACCCAGTCTCGCCAGCTTCTGGCTCATGGCGCCGCCCGTGTTGGCTTCCTTGATCCCCTTCGTCAAGGGGCTTTTCGCGCCGACGGAGAGGCGGCCGCTGCAGGGCACCGTGGTCCCTCCCAGTATCCCCGGCGCGAAGATGAGCTTGTTTTCAGTTCCCAGCGGATCGCATTTCGGAGGCACTTCACGCTCGACGATCGACGACGTCAGACCTCTGCCGCCGAACCTCCGATAGACCTCCGGGACGTCTTCGGTCCTGGAGGAAAGATTGGACATGTCGATTCTTAATATTTTCGCCATTGGAATTCCTCGCACTGAGTGTCGCTTCGAGATCCATCCACCTGTTTCGGGAAAAATCCCGCGCTTGAAACGTCCCGACGCCCCCTTGCCGATACCGCGCGGCCGCGGGCCCCAACTAATATAGATGGGTCCCCCGCCTTTTGCCACAAAAACCTGCACCCGCGGAATCCGCGGCACTTGACGGTCTTGACGCGCGCGCGGGATAATGCCGCGTTTATGGCGCTCGAGGAATATGATTTCAAGAAAGCCGTCCAGTCCCGCTATCCGGGCCTGCTGGACGCCGTGCGCCGTTTCATCCAGGCCTCGGAGAAAGCCTACGAGGGGAACAGCGATTCCTCCGACAGCTTTCTTTGGGAACACACTCTCCAGGTGACATCGATCGCCTGCCGCCTCGCCCGGGACGAGAAGCTCGATCCCCTCATCCCCGCGGTCGCGGCCCTTTTCCACGACGCCGGGAAATTCGCCGGCGGGAAATACCACAAGGCTGAGACGATCGAGGAGGAGGAATCGGCCCGCGTCGCCGAGCGCCTCCTGCGCCGATCCTCCATGAAGCCCTCGGACATCCGCAGGGTGCTTGCGGGCCTGAGGGCCCTCTACAACGAAAAGGCGGGGAAAAACCGCATCGCCGCCATTCTCCACGACGCCGATTTTCTCTCCAAGTTCGGCGCCCTGGGCGTCGCCGCCTTTTTCACCAAATCGGCCCTGCGCGGCCGAACCATGCGATCGAGCGTCCTGGGCTATCTCAGCAAGGAACTGACCTATGCCGCGTGCCTGCCCTTGAATATGCGCACCAAAGCCGGACGCAGGCTGGCCGCCGGAAAGGCGTCCGATTCCCTGAAATTCTATCGTTCGCTGTTGGCCGAGCTGCGCGGGTCCGGGATCGCGGACCTCAGGATCCGCCGCGTCCGGATTCCCTATCCCTCGGCCGCGCGCCGTTCCATCGAGGTCCATTTCGTCATATCTTCCGCCTGCCCGGAATGCGGAGGCGGGTGGGAGATGGCCTGGGCGACGGACCAGGGGGTCAAGTGCAGCAGGCTGAATATCAACTGGGCCTGCGCCCACTGCGGCGAGCACGTGGAAACGTCCTTCTGCCTGCCGGAAATCGCGTAACATGCGGAAAGGAGCCACGGATTGCACGGATTTTCACGGACCTGCCGGATTTCGATCCGTGTAATGCGCCCGATCCGCGGCCTTTTGTTCGCTCGCGAACAATCGGCGCGGCATTGCCTATAATGCTCTGCAGCATTCCTGAGGTGTTGTCTTGGCTGAGTTCTTTCGGGTAATCACGGCGGATCAGTTCATCGAACTGCTGGGACGGTTCCCCCGGCTCGCGGCGCAGCGGGTTCCGCTCGACGACTCGCTCGGGCGGATCCTCGCGGCCGACATGGCCGCTCCGGAAGATCTCCCTCAAGGAGCGCGCTCCACCGTAGACGGCTATGCCGTGCGCGCAGAGGACACGTTCGGCGCCTCGGACGCCATCCCGGCCCTCCTGGACGTGGCGGCCTCCATACCCATGGGCGTAATGCCCGATTTTGCCATTCAGCCCGGGCAGGCGGCGCAGATTTCCACCGGAGGTTTTCTTCCGCGCGGGGCGGACGCGGTGGTGATGGTGGAATATACGAACCCGGCGGGATCCCGAAGCGTCGAAGTGACCCGTCCCGTAACCGTCAAGACCAATGTGCTGGAGCGGGGCGAAGACGCCCGGGCGGGGGAGATCTTGCTCGCGGCAGGCACGACGCTGCGCCCCCAGGAGCTGGGATTCCTTGCGGCCCTGGGGGTTTGCGAGGTCGAGGTCGGCCGGCGGCCTCGCGTTTCGGTAATTTCCTCGGGCGACGAAGTGGTCCCGATGGATCGCGAACCCTCGCCGGGTCAGATCCGCGACGCCAACAGGCACGCGATCGCCGCCCTGGTCCGCGCCTGCGGGGCCGAGCCCGTGCCGTTCGGCATCGTCCCGGACAGCGCGGACAGGCTCGGCGACGCTCTCGCCAATGCCCTGTCTCAGGCCGATGTCGTCGCTGTGTCCGGGGGCAGTTCAGTCGGCACAAGAGATCTCATTGTGGACGCCGTCGCAAGCCTCCCCGGCACCGAGATTCTGGCTCACGGCGTCTCGATCCGCCCGGGCAAGCCGACGCTGCTGGCCATGCGGCAAGGGAAGGCGATTTTCGGCCTCCCCGGCCATCCCGTTTCCGCCCTGATCGTCGCCGAGGTGTTTCTGGCGCCATTTTTGCAGTACCTCCAGGGCGGAAGCCTGGAGAAAGGACCTCTGGGGCCCCAGGTCAGGGCGGTGCTGGCCACCTCCGTTCCCTCCACCATAGGCCTTGAAGAATTCGTCCGGGTCCGCCTGGAGGAAACGCAGGACGGCGGGAAGGCGGCGCGTCCGGTGTTTGGAAAATCCGGGATGCTTTCCACAATGGTCAGGGCGGACGGCGTCCTGCGGATACCGATGAACTCCGAGGGATTTTCCAGGGGGGAAACGGTCCCGGTGACTCTCTTATAATATGAATCGCGTGACATGAAAATTACACGGGTGACACGGACTTGCCGAATCCGGATCCGTGATAACCCGTGGCACTATTTGAGCTCGCATGACACAAAGACGGCAGACCTATCGCAACCTGAAACCTCTGCGGGAAGCGCAGGAGATATTTTTTTCACGCTTCAAGGATTTCTTCGTCGGGCCGGAAACCGTTCCGGTCCGCCAGGCGCTGGGACGCGTGCTGACGGGGCCGGTCAAGGCCGCCAGGTCCGTGCCGGCATACAACGCAGCGGCCGTTGACGGGATGGCGGTCCGCGCCTCCGCCACCTTTTCCGCCTTCCCTGAAACACCCGTTTTCCTGCGCGCAGGGACGGAGGCCGTCCCGGTCAATACCGGGGACCCGCTTCCGGAAGCGACCGACGCCGTCGTCATGATCGAAAAGGTCGAGGTCTCCGGCGACCGATGTGAAATACGCGAATCCGTCTACCCGTGGCAGAACGTGCGCAAAACGGGCGAAGACATCGTCAGGGGCGAAATCCTCCTCCCCGCCCACCACCGCATCCGTCCCTGCGATCAGGGGGCTCTTCTCGCCGCGGGGATCCTGTCCGTCGAGGTTTTTCGAAAGCCCCGCGTGCTGATCATTCCGACCGGGGACGAAATCCTGGCGCCTGAAAAGGCCGAGGACCCGATAAAGCCGGGGGTCATCCTTGAAGTCAACGGGCAGGTCCTGCAATCCATGGCGGCGGAATGCGGGGCGGAAGCCGTTCTCGCGGAAACGGTGCCCGACGATCCCGACAGGATCATGGAGGCCGTCGCATCAGGTCTGGAAACGGGATACGACGCCGTTCTGACCATCGCCGGCTCTTCGGCGGGATCCGAGGATTTTACTCCCGCGGTCCTGTCCCGCCTCGGTGAACTGCTCGTTCATGGGGTGACGGTGATGCCGGGCAAGCCGACGCTGCTGGCCGCGGCGAGGGGCCGCCCCGTCGTCGGCATCCCCGGGTACCCCGTTTCCGCGGTGATCGCCTTCAGGGAATTCGTCGCGCCGCTGCTGTACAGGATTCAGGGGCTCGAGCCGGCCGACGCTGAAAAGGTCGAGGCCTTCATGGGACGCAAGCTCCCCTCCAAGCCCGGCCTCGAAGAGCACGTCCGCGTCATCCTCGGCAGGGTCCGCGACCGAGTCGTCGCAATTCCTCTGGCGGGCGGCGCCGGAATGATGACCTCGCTGGTGCGCGCCGACGGAATGCTGCGCGTCCCGCCCGAGGTCAGCGGCTTCTCCGAAGGCGACAGCGTTCCGGTCGAGCTCCTTACGCCGTCCAGGGCGTTGAGCGGCAGGCTTCTCGCCATTGGTTCGCACGACCTCACCATCGACCTGCTGGCCAGCCTTATAAAGGAAAAATCGGGCGGCAGGATTACGATCTCCTCGAGCAACGTCGGAAGCATGGGGGGCCTGCTCGCCGTCGACCGCGGGATCGCCCATTTCGCCGGATCCCATCTTCTGGACACGGAGACGGGCGATTTCAACCGTTCCTATATCCGGCGCTACGTGAAGAACGCGCGCGTGGAGCTGGTGACGCTGGTCCACCGGTGGCAGGGCTTTATGATCGCCAAGGGAAACCCTAAAGGGATCCGGGGCATCCGGGATCTGGTCCGCCCCGATGTCTCCATGGTGAACCGCCAGGCGGGTTCAGGCACGCGCATCCTCCTGGATTACGAACTTCAGAAAGCCGGGATCGACCCCGCGGCCGTCGCGGGCTATCGCAGCGAGGAATACACGCACATGAGCGTGGCGATGGCCGTCGTGTCGGGCAGGGCGGATGTCGGGCTGGGCGTCCTGGCGGCGGCCAGGGCTCTGGATCTTGATTTCATACCCGTCTCCCGCGAGCGCTACGACCTTGTCGTCCCCGAGGACCTGCTGGAGGACGATCGCATCGGCTTCCTGCTCGACATTATCCGCTCACCCGTGTTCATCGAGGAGGTCAAGGCCCTGGGGGGATATGAAGTTGATGAAACCGGCAAGATTCAGCCGCGCGTGGATCTGAATGCGTAACATCCGCGGTTTACTTGAGGGTCTCGAACACCGAGATCCTGTGTATCTGCGCCAGCCTCTCGAAGAACGGCACCGCCCTTAAAACAGTATCGGTCTGAAACAGGAAACTGGATAGAGTGACAAGCCGGCGCGGCCTCGCGGCGGGACAGTTCCGACAGGCCTCGAGATCCGCAAGGTCCCCGCGGATGTGCGCCTCCCTCATTCTCACGATCCTTTCCGAATTCCAGATCTCGCGCATCGTTTGCCTCTTGACGTTGCCGAGAGCGCCTTCCGGGTATGTATAGCAGCAGGGGAAAACGGTTCCGTCGTAGTGGATGTACATCGGGCCGCGCCAGAGCTGGTAGCAGGGGTGCCTTCTGGGCGGGCGGCTCAGGCTGTCCCCGGGGATCGCGCTCCCCTCGATGTGCACCTCGTCCTTCTTGATGCGCACGGCGTCGACGCCGTCCAGCTTCCACATGCGGACCAGCGCGCGCCCCTCGCGGCGGTTCTCCTTCAGGGCCACCATCTGCACCGCGCAGAATATGGGGGATTGCATGGCCTTTTTGACCCGCAGGAAGGCAAGGATGTTGCGGCGCACCTCGTCGAAATCCGCCCCCCTGCGGTAGGTTTCGAAAGTTTCCCGGCGCGCCCCCTCGAACGCGAAGGTGATGTAGGATAAACCGGCCTCAATCAGCCTGCGGCTGTATTCTTCCGTGAGAACCGTGCCGTTCGTGGAGATTCCCGTCGGGACGCCGCGCTTCGTGCAGTAGGCGATCATATCGAAAATCCCGGGATTCAGAAGCGGCTCGCCCACGCCGTAAGGGACCGCGAACTCGAGAGTATCCGCGCTTTCGTCGATGATCTTGCGGAAAACTTCGAAATCCATGTCCCGAGGTGGAAAATAGAACCGCTGGCGCGGGCACATGGGACAGGAGAGATTGCACTTCGCCGTGCTTTCGATGGTCAGCATCAGCGGGCCGCCAGGCACAACGGGCTCTTCATGGACATACGCCTGCAGAAGAGCGAGGCGGTTGCGGGTTTTCGGCGACAGAGCGTTCAATCGAGAACCCCGGGAATCCTTATGAAAAAGGCGCTGCGCCGCGTCGGTCTCCGGCATCGGGCGTCCCATGCGACATTAATGTCGCCCGCAAGGCTTGTCAAGGATGCATTGGCCGCACCGCCTTACCGGCTCCCATCTTTTTTTGGACTACTCTCCCGGGGGGATATCATAAATGAAAATTGTGTATCCGACCTTGTGGATAGGTTCATGGCTCTTGAGCCAGTCATAGCAACCGTAGACCTGCAGGGCCGTCGCGCTGACGGCGATAAGCCCGGTCTCCGGTCTCGGGGGCGATTCGCACGGCAGCGGATCAAAGACGACGCCGTAATGCGCCGGATCGGCGGTCGAAAAACAGCCCAGCTTAATGCGCTGGATTTTCTCTTCCTTGAGATAGGCGCTCAGCCCTTTCATCTCCTGGCCCCAGTCGAAGTCCGACTCGAAGAGGAGGTGGACTCCGTTTTCGGGGCCGCCCCCGATTTCACTGATGTAGGCCTGGTAGTGAGGCGCGATGGAAACAGCGCCGGCCGTGTGCCAGATAAGCAAAAACAGCATGCCTGCCCTCAGGACCGGGCCGGACGACATCTTTGCGGCCCGGCCGGCAAGCTGCCCGATCCAGACGCACAATAGGGGATACACCGGCAGAATGTAGCGTATGCCCCGGCTCAGCCGGAAGACGCTGAAATAGAGGACAAATATGAGGACGGGCACCAGAATGACCCACTGCAGGCGGTCCCGACCCTTCGCGGCCGCCAGGAAAAGCAGGAGCAGGAAAGCAGCGGGCGTTTTCAGCAAAAAGGCCGCGAGATAATAGTGATACCACCCTCTCTGCGCCTTCTCCCCCAGAAGAAAGGATGGAAAACCCTTCTCGACGACGGAATATTGCATGTCCAAACCTTTAACGTATGCTTCCGGCAGGGGCACGGGAATGCTCCGGACGACCCGCGTCCGCTCCAGTCTTTGGAACAGGGCGCTTTCGAAAGTATTCCCGCCGAGAGGCACAAACGCTCCGCGGAACAGGTATCCGGCGTTCACCATGAGAAGCGCCGCGGCAAAGATCAGGGCCATGTGGCGGAGCCGCCACGAATAGGAACGGTTTCCCGGATCCGAGCGCCGCAAGGCGGGCCCGGGCGCCAAAAGCACGGCGATCGCGAGCGCCGTGAGCACGGCGCTGTATTTTGAGAGCAGAGCGAGGCCGAGGGCGCCTCCGACCCAGAAGCAGTAAACGAAACCTGGCGGGTTTCTGCGGCGCCAAAACAGGTAGAGCGTCAGGACCGAAAAGGCAGTGAGACACATATCCGGCGTTATCTGAACGGCGTTGCTGATGACGACGGGAAGGAACACGTAAAGGAAGAGCGCGAGCAGGCCGCCGGCGCCGCCATAGGCCTCCCTGCCCCAAAGGAAGACGAGCAGGCCCAGGCCCGCCGCCAGGATAAGGACGGGCGCGCGGGCCAGCATCAGGACGCGGTCGTCCGGATAAGAGGCCATAATGGCGCGGCCGCGGGCGTTGATGTCCGGGATCTCGAAAAGCCGGTCGTCGATGGAGAGGCCCAGCAGGGGGAGGCTGTGAAGATAGTAGGACAACGGCGGCTGCAGCACGGCGTCCACCAGATCCCAACGCCGATTCTTCATCAGATAGAGGCCCATTCCGAGGTAGTGCGGCTCGTCGCCCGTGGCCGACATATGAATCAGGGCGACGGCGCCTTCGGCCAGAAAGACCGCCAGCAGGAGAGACACCAGGAGCCGCTCGACGCTCTTTTTAGGCTCAAACCCAAGAAGCACGCAATTCAACATACGCGGACGCGGTTCCGGATAAAGGGATGCGCCTCCCTTCCACCGCCCAATTTCCGATGCATCGCCCCGGATTGCAAGCGGAAAAAGCCCGGACCGAATGGCGCAGCCCGAACCCAGCAGGCCGCGGATTCCACGGCTCCGCTGGAATTTAATGAAGGACGTCTCCCTCCTGCAATGCGTGCCGTCGGCGCGAGCTGTAGCTGCAATTCGTGGTCGAAAAGTTGCCCTGAAGTCCGCGCCTGATATAATGTACAAGGTTCTTTGTGGCGGCTCGCTGCTTTTGCGGTTGATCCAGTCGTGGAGCGAGCCGCCACAAAGAACCTTGTACATTATCGGCAGCTGAAAGAAAACATGGAGGAAGGCACGTTGGAGCCTGGATTGGAAAACTCCAACCCAAAAAGGCAGCCAATCCCTCCTATCCTTTTTCGCGCGGACTGCTTCGAGGATCGTGGCATAAATAGGAAATTCCCGCTAGGTGGTCCCCGTAAAGCCGTAGGCTATTCAATCACCCATCATATTCGAGCTTTATTGTAGGTTCAGGAATATATCCCATGCCCACCGACTTACATGGGAGCGTTGGGAATCGTATATCTTCGAGCGATAGAGCCCTAGATTCCCATATTTGTCGCGTTTTGAGGCATCTTCATAATTGAGGTCGATGGTTTCAACGCCGAACGCAGAGAGCCTATAAAGTTCACTGAGTTCAGAGACGCCATTGTGGTTGCGATCCACCCATAGTTGTAGACGCGAAAAAACTGCGTCTCGACTATCAATGAAGCCATCGCCATTGCCTCCATTATCGGCTTGATCATACAGAGACAGGGCGGAGAATCCGTTGCAATATTTGCCGGGCTCGGGGTCCGGCTGCGCCGTGACGTTGCCAAATAATTCAGTTCCGTCGTCAATGACTCCATTGCCGTTTCGGTCAAGCATCAGCCATGCATCGTCTGAACCCGCGACCGTCCAAGGAATCTGGATCTTGGCTCCAGTTCCTTTAAGATCAAACATAACTCCGTCAGCTTTTGATGTCAGGGCGATTTTTCCTCCTTCTGTGGAGATAAGGATGGGGCTACCACACTCGTACCCATCGTCCATACCATCGCAGTCGGCATCCAAACCACTCTGGCAATAATATGCAGCGTAAGAACCGGGATAAATCATGCCGTTGTAGTCGTTGCAGTCAGTCCCTCCGCAATAAGTTCCGGGATAACCATCTCCATCGGCATCAGGACAGCCACCACACTCCAATCCATCGTCCTGACCATTGCAGTTGGCATCAATCCCAAACGTGCAAGAACTCGCAGCCCCGGGGAAAATCGAGGAGTCGTCGTCCCTGCAGTCACTGCCGCCGCATCGTGCGTCATAATAACCGTCCCCGTCACTATCAGCATAAGGATGGTTCGTTGGATCCGTGTCGCTGCAATCATTGCCGCCGCATTCGTAGCCAAACCAAGTATCTCCATCCTGATCGCAGCCGTTTGGGTGATCGCAAAGCCAGCCGGTTGCCGTTACTTCGTGGTCTTTGACCGTTACAACCTGATAGGCGTCATTCCTCGAATAGGGCTCCAAACCGTACTGCTGGTACGCTAATACTACCGCCGCATATAATAAGGCAAGTTCAACCTCAGCCGCCGTCTGACTGCCGCATTCCATGGTTACGATATCAGTCTCTACTCCCGGGGCATTCCAAACGATATGAGCCCATCCTATCCACAGCTGACACCAAGTGGTTGTTGTCGTGTATACCGTAGCAAACCCGCCGGGTGCCGAGGGGGGAAAAATTCCACATATGTGGTCATCGTAACAATCTGAATAGGCAATAAGCGGGAAGAAGCATATGAAAACACAAAACAGTATTTTGCGTATCATCATTTACCCCCTTTCGGCGGTCTTTGTGCAATAGCCTTCAGGCCAATGATGGCAATTGCATCGTTGCCCTCACCTTCACCAGCTATTTCCTCA
>CAYZTZ010000070.1:0-3564 GCA_964481255.1 uncultured Acidobacteriota bacterium
CACGGGTCTCCAGACCCGTGCGCCCTCCTTTCCTTCGGACGGCCTTGGAGAGCCGCCCTCCCACGATCTTTTGTGTGAGCACGGGTCTCCAGAGGCTGTCTCATAACTGGGAAATTAAAAAGATCGCTTTAATAGAATCAGTCATTTACGGCCGCCGAATGATCGGGCAAGCGAGTTTTGAGACAGCCTCTCCAGACCCGTGCGCCCTGCGGATGGCTCCAGCACGGCTATCGTCTCGTGAGGGCTTTGCAATCAGCGCTTGGCCCGCGCTGCGATGAGAAAGGAGCGAAAATAGCGCTGCCAGGATTCCGCCGTGGACCGGTAGAAATTATCGAACACGAAGAAATCCGCGAGAGCCTCCCTCAGCCGGGTCAGTTCTCTTAACCTCCTGCGGTTTTTCTCGTCAGCGATCGTCAAATCGAGAAGCTCGAGCGCTCGTTCAAACGCGCGTCCGCTGTAGTCCGGACGGCCCCTTGATTTCCATGCGGCGGCGCGTTCGACGTCGCTCCCCACGTTGGCCATCTGCTCGGCGAAGGAAAGAAGGTTCCATCTTCCGGCGGCCAATTCCTTATGCTGATGGCTCATCGGACTACAAGTTCGTCGACTATGTCCCGGATCCGGCTGCGGATTTCGGGGTTCTCAATTCCCCGGCTCCGATTCCCCTGCGATGGGCGCAGATTGATCAAGGAATCATATTCCACAAAATCCGCGGGCTCCAGATCAGGATATAGATTGATACCCCAAAGGTCTCTTTGATCCGAACCGGTCTCAAGCAGCACCGCCTCCTCATCCGCGTGCATCTCGGCGTCGACGGCCATGATACGCCGGCGAACATCCACGACGGCCTTGACAAGGTCCCCGAACCTATCCGCCGCCATCCTGCGCAATTCCTCCGGACCCAACCTGTTATCGGCGTCCACAATTCGCACTGTTCCCCCTCTCGGCTGTCGTGAGCCGATGCAGGGATGGATTTTACACCTTGCCGGGGCTGCGGCAAAACGCGCCGCAGAACGTCGAAACGATCGACATCTCGGCATTGGCGTGACGCGGCGCGGTCTTTGTTCCGCAGCCCGGACAAGGCAGCCTTTGGGCTTGACAGCGGCAAAAGCGGCTGCCTAGATTGAATGCGCGAGACAGGGATTGGAGCGACGGTGGGAATCTGGGATCTGGATTTATGCTCCCTGGCGCTCTTATAGATCGGTTGTCCGTATTTTCCTTTCAAGAGCCGACCGAAGACAAGCCGTCGGCTTTGGGCGCCGGCCTAGATAGCGGCTGGTTATGGTAATGCTTCAACAAGGAGGACACATTCATGAAGCGTCGTACGATTGTTGTTTTAATCGCAGCGCTGTGCCTGGGCCTTTCCGTCGGCTACCAGGCCCTGAGCGGCGAGGCTCAGATGAAGGGGGGATCGGCCGCAAAGAAAGCGACGGATCCTATCATCACGGTATTGAACCCGCTGGGCACCCCTCCGCCCATAGAGCTCAAGCCCATGGCGCCGCGCCTCGACACCATCGAGGGCAAGACCATTTACCTGGTCGACGACGGTTATCCGGGATCGGAGAACCTGCTTCTTGAAATGCAGAAAGGATTCGGCGAAACCTACCCCAGGACCAGCTTCCATTACGTCAAGAAAAGGACGTTTATGGCCCAGAAGGACCCCGAACTCTGGGCGGAGATGCAGAAAAAGGCCGATGCCATGGTCATCGCGCTTGGGCATTGAAGCGTGTGCGCGCCCGGGGTCACCGGGCTTTCCATCGATTTTGAGTCCACCGTCAAAAAACCCGCCGTTCCGATCTGCGTTTCCAGTTTCGAAAAACAATTGAAGGAAGTCGCGTTGACCCACGGGATGCCGGGGATCCGCATTCAGTACATCCGCGGGCCCATCTGGGCCAAGACGCGCGAGCAGCTGCGCCGCGATGTCGTTTTCGGCAACAATCCCCTGACCGGCAAGCCCGTGATGCAGGAGATCGTCGAAAAGCTCACCCGGCCCCTCACGGCCGAAGAAAGAAGAACGGGACAGCTCCCGCGCGACAAGGGTCCGGCCACCTTCACCGGCACGGCGGACGAGCTGCAGAGGCTGTTTCTTGAAAGGAGATTCACGGATTTTCTGCCCGTGGTCCTGCCGACGGGAGACAAGGTCGACGAGATGCTGAAGGGCACGAGTCGCCGCCCGGAAGAAATTCTGGGCAGAATGGGACCGACCGCCGGAGTCTTTGAAACCTGGACCTACACGGTCAGGGACGCGGCCGTCAACTCGGTCATGGCCGGGGCGAAGCCCGAGTATTTCCCCGTCATCCTGGCCATAGGATCCACCGGGATGGAGGGCATCTCGGTCTCAGACAACAGCTTCGTCTCCGGCGCAGTCATCAACGGGCCGATCCGCGACGAAATCGGCCTGAACTATGAGATCGGCGCCATGGGGCCGTTCGCCCACGCCAACACCACGATCGGACGGGCCTGGAACCTGCTTTCCATCAACGGCGGGAACTGCGGGAAAGTGGGGACCACCTATATGGGCACCGTGGGAAATCCCATGAACCTTATTAATATCATCATCGCCGAGAATGAGAGGGATTCCCCATTCGAACCGCTCTCGGTGCGGCGCGGCTTCAAGAAGAACGAGAACGTCATTACGCTGTTCAACGGGTGGGGCGTTCTCTCCGCCAAGAACTGGGCTGACAACGCCTGGGGGCCCGTCATGAATTACGCCAAGATCATCAAGGACATCTACAACACCCAGGACGGCTCGCTGTTCGGGACCTGCGTCGTCCTGAGCCCCCCGATCGCCAATTTCATCAAGGACGCGGGATACGACACCGTCGAGAAATTCACCGCCTACGTTACGGGCGTGCCGGCCGGATCCAAACCTCCCGCTTTCCGCGGCACCCCGAACGACGGATCGCGGATCGCCGGCGGCGTTTTCACCGTCATCGTCACGGGGGGATCGAACAACAACTACTTCAGCATCGGCGGACTGGTGCCCACGCAGTCCGTCCCGATCGACAAGTGGCGGTAGCGGTCCGCTGCGGGATTTGCGGGATTTTTAGAGGTCGCCGGCCGGCGGCGCGCCCTGCCGGCCGGTGCCCGGAAGGCTGCCTTCAGCAGTTTTAGGAGAACCTCCACGTCCTCCATTCCTTTCGGGTCAGCGTCTGCACGATCTCTCATTCTCGGAGCACCAGCATTCAATCGGCGAGCCGCTGCGCCCGGCCCGGGCTGTGGGAAACCGCCGGAATAAGGCACCGCCCCGTCAAATCCGGCAGCAGCTTTTCAATGCCGGCCGAAGCCCTGAAATCCAGGGACGCCGCGGGTTCGTCCAGAAGCAACATTTCCGGGCTCAATGCCGGAACCCGAGCCGGGCAGAGACGCTGTTGCTGTGCTCCCGATGGTGTGGAAGCCGGAGTGATTTCAATAGCAGAGATAGGCGTTGGCTTTTTGCAGCAGTTTTGTCGGCCGCCCGACATCGTCCATGCGTCGGATCCTTGAGTCTTTCCTCTGCTCCAGGATGCGGTCCACGGTTACCTCCCCCAAGCCGGGGACTCGAAGCAGTTGCTCACGGGAAGCCTT
>CAYZTZ010000070.1:3664-5669 GCA_964481255.1 uncultured Acidobacteriota bacterium
TTGCCGCCGTTAGGCAGCGTTACGGGATAGATCCACCGGCTCTGCGCGCCCCTTTTGCGGTGTTCGTCATCCAGCGTGCCGCAGGCGCAGGCCAGATCATACTGAGCGTCGGCGCTCAGGATCTCCAGCTTTTTCAGGGTGTCCGGCTTGCTGATAAAGGCCGTCATGAATGCTTTCGCCTTGAGGTTTTATTTTCCCTAAAGAGCTTAGCACGAGAGACCTCCGATTGCACACCCGGGTAACACAGATAGAATGCTTGAAGTGATGCAGGAGATCTCTGCCGGACGAAACCGGCGTCCGCTGTCTCAAGCTCCTGAAACGGCTTTCCGTTGCTGATTACGGCGCAGGCAGAAGGTGCCGCCAGCTCTTAGGGTGCCGCTCGAGGTATTCCGCCAGCGATTGGGCCGGATGTCCCGTCAGGACGGGAACTGCATCGCTGACGCGTCCAAGATTCCCCTCCGCAATTTGCAGGAAATGGGTCACGAAAACATCCACTTCATAAGCATCAAGGCCCCGCCCTGTTAACATGCGGCGTTCGGCATCGAACTTTTCCAGGCGGCTTGTGGTGCGCTTTGTTCTGGCTTCCTCCGGGGTCTGGGCCCTGTAAACGATTTCCCGCCCGACGACAGCCGATAACCGTTCGGCGGTTTCCGCCATCGAAAGCGCCTCGGGGCCAGTGACATCATAGGTGCATCCCGCATGCCCTGAACCGGTCAGAATCGCCACCGCCGCGTCGGCGATGTCGTCGCGCGCGACCCATGCGGCGCGGCCATCGCCGGCGGGCGCGCGAATCACGTCATCCGCGGATACGTATTGCGGCACATTGTCGGCATAAAGGCCCGCGCGCAGGAATGTAAAGGGTATTCCGGAAGCCCGGATATGCTCCTCAGTGTGAAAATGGTCCCTTGCAAGAATAAAGACGGCATCCGCAGCGGCATTGACGACCGAGAGGTAGACAATGTGGCGCACGCCCGCGGCGGCGGCGGCATCCACGGCGACGCAGTGCTGCTGCACGCGATCATAGGGCGGGGGCGGCACGTGATTTTTGGCGCAGAGGTGGTTTACGCCAAACCTGTCTCGGGCTGAAACTAAAAACAGGATCTGGACACCCGTCAATGCCCGGCGTATCGCGGCGTCATCTCCGTATGAAGAAGCCTCAACCACCTGCGCCCGCTGCAGAGCCGGCGCGCGGGCGGCATCGCGCACGATCAGCCGTTGCGGGATCTTCATCGCCGCCAGCCGCGATGCAATCCTTCGTCCCAGCTCACCGGTTGCTCCAGTAACTGCCAGCATATTTCGGTTTCCACTGACCGCTATGAGATATCGGTATCCCTGCTATATCGGATCCAGACCAGAATAATGAATGATCCGGGATTTCACATCATCTGGGCATCTCGGTGGGGGCATCTCGGTGGGTGTCCACGTTTTTCCCTCCACGTTTTTCCCTCTCGGTGGGTGTCCACGTTTTTCCATCTTTTCTTTTAATCCTTCGTTACCTTGATTTCAGCATCCTTTGGCAGAGCGAGCTTGCCGGCGACTTCCACCGCTTTGATGATCCCCACCGGCACTGGACAAGCGGCATGAAAGCAGTGCTTGAGCCCCATTTGAAGCGTCTGAGGGACCGCGTGCTTGGCCGAAATCTCCTTCATGGGATCCACCTCAGGAAGCTCCTGGGCCAGTTGCTGAATCGCCTTGCAAGTGCTGGTAATGTTCAATTTACAGACTCTTCCTTCCACGGTTGCTTCAACGTTAGTGATATTGCCGCATATTCCGGCATTGATCTCCGATTTCGCCATTATTCCTCCCGATCAAGGCCATTGATGATTCAGGTCACCAAATCTTGCCACAGATCAAGTAATTTGGCCAGAGACCGGCAGACCGGCAAAATTGGAGCAAAACTGGACAGCCGTTATTTCCTTCCGATCTCCTGATTGATGGATGGCTGTCCTGTATTATCATCCGGTGTCGGCCGGCGTCCAACCTTCCTTTCCCGTTGGATCAGTGG
>CAYZTZ010000070.1:5769-17255 GCA_964481255.1 uncultured Acidobacteriota bacterium
TATTATCATCCGGTGTCGGCCGGCGTCCAACCTTCCTTTCCCGTTGGATCAGTGGAGAATCGGTGATCAGGGGATCAGGGGGTGGATCAGTGAGAGCGATCGGATAAGCGAGATAAGCGAGCGTGCGAGCGCGCGGGAACCGCTGGGTGTCCAGTTTTCTCCAGTTTTCTTGTCCAGTTTTCTTGATCGTGGGCTTGATCGTGGGTGATCGTGGGTGTCCAGCTTTCCTAGCTTTCCCAGCTTTCACTCCCAGGGCGGAAACGACGGATTCAGGTAAAAGACTGCTGAATTGCGAAATCTCTAGCCTGCCATGTTCCTCCCCGTGGTATAATGGGCCCGCAGAACCCATCAAAGTTTACACGCATAGTGCCGGCGCAGTGTCCGGAAAGGACTAGGCAGGCGGTGAAACGCTGAGAATCCCTGCCTATTTTCCCCACCGCGGCTCAACGCCGCTGCCCATAATTCAAGATTGGCCGGCTGCGCGCTTTCATTTCCGAGCGCTAAAGCCTTTTACACTTTTGGACTTAGCCGTTGATCAAGGGAAGGCTTCTATGCAAAATGCAGAGAAGCGCCGGATATAGGTTTTATCGGCTGAGTCTCAGGCCCACTGATTTCAGCAGCATCCTAACGAGAGGATATTTCACATGTCGAAGCCAAGGAGGCTTTTAGGACCAGGTCCATTGCTCATTATGGGAATTTCAGTTTGCTTGTGTTTCGCGCAGGATAAACCCGCCCCCAAGGGGGCGGGCGCTCAAGCGCCGACGGCATTGCGGGTAACGATCACGCAGATACCTTCTGCCATGGTAAACGAGTGGCAGGATTACCAGAAGAACACCCTGATTCCATTGATGAAGAAGATGGGTGTTACCTGGTCAACGGCCTGGAGGACGGCCACATTCGGGGAGGCGGGAGAGTTTATCATTGCCCGGCCCATTAAGGATCTTGCAGAGCTTGACGCCCCGAGTCCTATCATTAATGCGCTTGGCCAGGAGGTCGCGAGTGCCCTGAGTGTCGGAATGGCTGCCAAGGCGCAGCGGTTCAACGCAAGTTCCCGCACCTTTATGGCAACAACAAGGCCCGATCTAAGCATTCCCATGGCATCGGATTACGTGCCCAAACTGGCTGTCATGGTAAGGACAGGAGTTGCACCGGGTCGCACGGATGAATATGAAAAGGGCTCTAAAGAATTGCTGGCGGTATTGGGAAAAACCAACGCCAGGGGTATTCTTGTGGCTCGAGTCGGTCTCGGCGGCAATCCCAATGAATACATCACGTTTGTCCTGTTCGACTCTTTCGCCGACATCGGGAATTTTCCGGCCGCCTACGCGAAAGCGGCCGCAGAAGCGAAGCTTGTGCCTATCCCGGCCGGCGTTGTGATACATACCGAATGGGCCGCTATTCGCAATGTCCCGGAGCTTGGAATCCAACCGGCGAAGCCGAATCCTGCGAAGTAGGGATATAGCATTTTCGGACTCAGAGCAGAGAAAACCGGCGGGGCCGGTGGGAGCGGTACCGGGCGTGAACAGATCCGCGGAATCCATACGCCCGGCCCGCGAACGCACGGCGCCCGCCGTGCTGTCGAATGGAAGTTTCTTGAAGCCGAGCAGGTCGACATTCTGGCAGCCTGCTCCGGTCTTTGTTTGCAGGATCGCCGGAGGCAGGGGCTGACGCTGCGCCGTGAAGCGGATTCAACGGGCGGATGGAACCGAACCCGGCCGAGGACGCTGTTCTGATCCGAAGGTCCGTCCTGAGGTCTGATTCCCGTAAATCGACCGGCAATATGGAGGATAGAGAAGCGCCAGGGTTCCCCAAGCCGAATCTCGCGAATCAAAGAACTCCGCCGGGGATTACCAGCCGTCCTGGGGATTCCAAACAGGAGTCTTGTCTATGCCGAAATCAGGCTTGGAACCATCCACCGCCGGAATCATGAATATATGGTTCGGGCCGGGATCCACGGCCACTTCCGCCGGCTTCGGCAGCTGCGGCACCCATTCATAGGGGACCCGATAGGCCCGGTACAGCATGTTGCCGGCTTTCGGAGCGTCCCAATAGGCCGAGTAGGGCGAAATGTATTCCCATACAACTTCCAGATCCCTGGTAACCTCGAACGCGCGGCCGTTGGAGCCCTCCGTAATCAGCGTGTTGCCGTTCTGCAGGCGCTGGGCCGAGGAAACGAAAGGACTGAATTCCTTATACCCGTATTGCTGTTCGCTGATCTTCAGGCTCGCGGGCGAGTATTCCCAGACGATGTCCTTGGTGATGGGATCGAACTCAATCACCCGGGAGTGATAGCGGCGCATGTTCATGAACCCGTCCGGGGCCATGTCGTTGGGCGGGCCATACCCTGAATAACCGCCGTTGTCATAGACCATGATGTTGCCTTCGCCCGGGAGGCCTTTGGGGATGATGTGCGTGTGGTGAGGACCGATAATCCAGCCCAGTTTTTTGTCATCGCCCTCACGATAGTAAGGGCCGGTTTTCCAGACGATCTTGCCGGTCGCGTGGTCGACGATGGCCAGGATGCCGGCATGGCGGCTGCTGAGAATGATGTTGTCCGGATGGAAACGCCTGTCTCCCTGATCGAACCACTTGTTGGGGCCCAGGTAGGAAGCGCAGTTCTGATGGAACCAGTCGAACCCATGATCGCTCCCGTTGTATTCGCGCGAATAGTTCTGCATCGCCTTGAAAGCCGCCTTGTCGAAGCCCATCTCATCCACATGCTCCGCCGCCTTCCAGGACCAGGTCACCTCGCCCGTTGCCATATCCACTTCGTAGACCACGTCGTCAAGCAGTTCCATATTCCTGTTGATCCTGTCGTTTTTCACATTGTAGTGACCGAGAACCAGCAGCGTGCCCCTGGTGAAATCCTGAACTCCATAATCGGGGATGCGATAGCCCTTGATCTGTATATCATGATGCTGACGGGCAACCCACGTTGTTCCTTCCGCCTCGCCGGGCCCTGCCTCCTGCCACTGATTGAATTTCCATATGACCCGATCATTAAAATCCCTCACCTGAACCTCAGCGGCTTCCTCGAGACCATTCTTCCAAACGCCTCTCGATACAAGGAGATGACCGCCCGGGAGCGCTTTATTCGGGAACCCGAACGGACCTTTCCATAGGTGAACAAGGTTCCCGTTCATGTCGATCAGGCGGCCGTCCTGTCCCGACAGAATCGTGAAACCGTTCCAGCACTTATCCGGCTTGTAAATGGTCGTGCCGACCGGATAAACGACGCTGCTCGCCCGCATGAAAACAGGTTCCAGCGCAAACAACGCCACAAGCAGCAATAACCACCCAACAGCCGTTTTTCGCATGATCCAAATTCCTCTCAACGACATCTCCGGCAAGGCGCCACGGAATGGAAAGCAGGCCGGAGTCTTCATCTCTTATCCGCCTGAAACTGATTGGATTCTCAATGGAGAAATTCAGAAGCAATCAGGAGGGATCCTCCGCCAACCGCCGCTATGCGAAGGATCGTCTATTCGATAGGCCGATAAAGATCTATTAAAGCAGCTCCCTTGCACCGATGGATTTCAGCCCTGTGCCGAAAAACATCAGCATTGGTAAGATAAGATCTTAATTGCCAAACTGCAAATTGGCTTCGCGGCAGGGAATTTTTCCCTGACCATTGCTCTTCGCTGTGCGGATTCTACTTCAGCTCCTGTGCAGCAAACTTCAAAGCTTGTCCCTGAACCGCCTCCGTTTTGTCCATCAAACGCTCTTTGTGGGCTTCGGCACCTCCTGGATATTGTTTTTATCCCACATGATTAAAGTACGCCTGGACAGCCCGGAAGTTTCAACAAGCGTCCCCGATTCGCGCTAACACTCGATGATGACTTTTATCCCTGAACGGCTTTCGGCGGCCGAGTAGCCGCGCACCGTTTCTGAAAGCGGGAAACGGTGGGTCACCAGTGAATCGACGTCCACTATTCCTTTTGATACCAGCCGGATGGCGCGCGGATAGGTGTGTTTCATCCGGTGGATTACCTTGATGGCGAGATCTTTGCGGCGGGCAACGGAGGCCGTGAATGCAATCCGGTCCTGGCGCGGAATCCCTATCAGGACCGCCTGTCCCCCCGGCTTGACTGCGGCGATCGCAGCCTCGACGGCTTTCGGGTCCCCCGCGCATTCGAAAACCACGTCCAGGCCGCGCCCTCCCGTCGCCTTTAGAATGCCCTCTGCCTCCCGTCCCTCTTCAGCCTCAAAAACGTCAGCTCCAAAAGATTGAGCCGCCTTGATACGGTGCGGCAAACCGGGCAATTCGGTCGCATAGATTGTTGCGGCTCCCGCAACCCGGGCGACCTGGATCACGCAAAGGCCGATCGGCCCGCAGCCGAACACGCCAACGCTTGTGCCGGGCCGGACTGCTCCGTTATCGACGGAATATAAAGCCACCCCGAGCGGTTCAAGCATCACGCCCGCGGCGTCCGAAACCGAGTCGGGCAGCGGGACCAGACATCGCTCGGGCCATGCGATGTATTGCCGGAGCGCGCCGTCCACGGGCGCATGCCCGGCGAAAAGCAGGTTCATGCACAGGTTCTGGTTCCCTTCCTGGCAGAACTCGCAATGCAGGCAGGGGATGGCGGGATCGATCGCGACGCGCTCTCCTTTCCGCGGGCCGCTCTCGATCACGCCGGCGCATTCATGGCCCAGAATCAGCGGCTCGACAATCCTGTCGCCCCCAATGTGTCCTTCCTTCCACCAATGAATATCGGAGCCGCATATCCCGACGGCCGTCACGCGCACGAGCGCCTCGCCCAGCCGGTCGGCAGGCACAGGCTCATCACAAAGCCGAATCACCCCATCGCTATAGACACGAGCTGCCTTCATGTTCCCTCCTTGGTGACAGGCTACGCTGACCCCGATCTCAGATGAAATCGGGGTCAGCGTAGCCTGTCACTATTGAAACAGCATCGGCACGGTGTGGTTCAGATGGTTGCGCCAGACGCTGAAGACATGGCCTCCGGGATAATCGGCCCACACGGCGTTGACTCCCTTTTCCTTGAAAAGCTTCACCAGGCGTTTTCCGGGTTCCAGCATCGAGGTTTCCTGCCGGCCGGCACCGAGAAACAGGAGACGCAGATTCCTTTTCGTTCTCTCCGGATCCGCCAGCAACTCCTTCCACGGGGAGTGCGTTTCAATGTCTCCCGGCATTTCCGGCCCGATGCCGCCGAATCCACCGCTGTAGGCCAATACATAACGAAATAATTCCGGGTGCCCTAGGCCGATCTGGACGCTTTGAAACGCGCCCATCGACAGGCCGCCGATGGCCCTGTGGTCCGCGTCGCTATAAACGCGGAAGTCGCGCTCGATCATGGGAAGGATCTGCTCCAGCAGATCCTTCGTGAAGGCGGCAAAGTTGAGCATGCCCGGCGGGCCCGGCTGCCGGACGTCCTTGAACGGACCCACGGAAGCGCTCTGTGCCGCGTGACCGTGCGGCATCACCACGATCATTGGCACGGCCTTGCCATCGGCAATCAGGTTATCGAGAATAATGTTTGCGCGCCCGTTCATGACCCAGCCGGACTGGGTCTCGCCGTTGCCGTGCAACAGGTAGAAGACTGGATACTTCCTGTCCGTCCTGTCGTAATCCGGCGGCGTATAAATCCAGAGGTAGCGGTGCACGTCCATCGCCTTTGATTCGTAGAGAAGCATGCGGACCTGACCATGCGGCACCGGACGCGCGTCGTAAAAAGCCGGCGCATCGCCCGGAACTTCCACAAAGCTCGAGACGGCAACAGGCCCCGCCGAACGGGGCATAAGGCTGATGTTGGCCGGATCGGGAAAATCGACTCCCTGAATGCGGAAGTTGTAGATCCAGATTTCCGGCGGAAGCGGTCCGATCGTGACGCTCCAGACACCTTCGTTGTCCCTGGTCATCGGCTGGGGAGGCTTCCCCTGCAGGACCTCGCCGACAAGCTCGACTGCGGTCGCCTGTGGAGCGCGCAGGCGGAATGTCACCGTCCGGTCCGGATGCACTTCGGGAGAGCGCAAAGCGGGAGCGAGCAGGCCCCGGGGCGCCTCCAAGGCGGCTGGGGCTGGACTTCCCGCTTTCGGGCCGGGTTTTGTCTGGGCGATCAGCGTGGAAACAAGCAGGGTCCATGAAACGGCGATTGATACGGCAGCTTTAGATCCCATGGCCGCACTCCTCCTTCACCGGCCTGTAAACGCAGGTAATATATCGGCATCGCCGCGGCGTCTGCAAGCGGTCTGCGACCGCCGGAGAGACGGCGGCGATCCTCCGTTTCGGCATTTTATTCAACAGGCTCTTTCATAAGGAGAGCTTTATCGCGGGATTCGCCTTGGACCGACCGGCATAGGAAGTATGAAAAGCCCGATTTAAAGGCGCGGCGGACCGGCGCCCCGCCGCGCCTTTACCGACCGCTTCATTTAGAAGCTGAGTTCCATGTTGATCTGCACCTTTCGGGAGCCTTGAGTGGTTGTAATCTGCCCGAAAGTCGACGGAACACTGGTGAGCGTGGAGGGATTTCCCCACCGCACGATATTGAAGGGATTGACGAAATCGGCGCCCAGACGGAAATTGACCCGCTCCGTAATGGCAATTACTTTTGAAACCGAGAGGGATTCGGATTTCATCCAGGGTCCCCGGGCCCAGTCCAGATACCGGGCGGTATTGCCGAACGTGAACAGGGCGGGGCTCGTAAATGCTTCCGGATTCAGGTAGCGGTCCTTTTGATAATCCCAGTTGCTGAAATCGGTCTTTTTATAAACCGGCTTGCCCGTGTAATTGGCGTATGCCATTGGAATGAAGGAAGAATACCCGAGCAGAGAAGCAAAGGGATTGATCGCCCAGATCTGCAGCGCGGAACCCGACTGGTAGCGGAGGAACCCGGTGACCGTCCAGCCTCCCAGAACGCCGTCCACGAGCCTGGAAGTCGATCCCAGGAAGCGCTTGCCCTTCCCGAACGGCAGATCGTAGGAGAAGTTCAACCCGAAAATGGCCGCCGGCACACCGGGATCGATGGACGTCGGGTTCGAACCGGGATATTGGCGCGAGCCTTCCGCGAAATTGGCGTAGGTGGTGCTTCCGCCGGAGGCGTTGGTGAGGCTTTTCGCCCAGGTGAAAAAGCCCAGGGCGGACAAACCTTGCGAAAAGCGCTTTGTCCCCTTGATCTGAAGCGAATGGTAGCTCGCCTTGCCGATGGGCAGCAGCGTGACGTCGCTTTGCACAAACGTGTATTGGGGATAAGGCTTCAGAGACTGCGCGACCGTGTTGGCCCCCTGCTGGTCGGCAAACCCCGGGAAGGGCTCCGTGAAACCGGCAGCCTGTGCCCAGGGAGAATCGATCGGCTGCAGGAGCAGAAAGCCAAGGCTCAGCTTATCCGCCGGCACATAGTTGAATTGAGCCGCGCCGCTGCCCACGGTGAGGTGTGTGGACCGGCTTCCCAGATAGCTGACCTCCAGAGACAGGGTTGGAAGCAGCTCGCGCTGCACCACCAGGCTCCAGTTCACTATCTGCGGCAGCCGGGCGGCATCCCGCGGGATATAGCTGATGGCCTGACCATTCAGAAAAGTGGGATCTATAAGCGGCGGTTTCTTGAAGCTCTGGGGGAAAGGCTCCTGATTCCAATAAAAAACCGGAGTGTAGCCGTCCGCGGAAATGAACGTGGGCGTTCCGCTGTATCCCAGAGCGCCCGTGGTAAGGAACGGCTGCACGTTTCCGCTGTTGGCATAGACGATCCCGGAGGACGCGCGGATGATGGTTTTGGGGTTCAGCTGATACGCGATCCCGAGGCGGGGACCGAATCCCCGGCGCCAGGGATCCTGGAACTGGCCGCCGATCTTACCCGGACCCGTCCCGGCATAGGCAAGCGCGCCGGGCAGGTTGTCTGCTCCCGGGTTCGGGATGTTGGGGAGAAAGCTCGTCATGTAATCATTCACCTCATACATCGGCGGGCTGTAGTCCCAGCGCAGACCGTAGGATACAGTCAGGTTCTTGGTGGCGCGCCACTCATCCTGCGCGAATATCCCGTATTGCCTGAAACGGAGCTGGGTGGCGAGACCGACATAGGCGCTCGCCTGATTCACCGCGCCGAGCAGGAAGGATGCGAATGCGCTCCCGGCATTCGCATCGGCCGTCGTGGCGGTTGAGGAATTGGAGAAAGTGAAGGTTCCGGCCTGGCCCCCGAAACGGCGGTCCTCATGATTCCGCTGAATGGAGAAACCGAACTTGAAGGTGTGTTTGCCCCAGATCCAGGTCAGGTTTTCGCTGAGGCTGTAGCGGTATTCCAGCCAGTTCTCGTCATAGGACCGCCCGAAGCCGGCAGGCGCGCCGGTGCCTCCCTGAAAGTTGATGGCCGGAAACGAACCGTCGTCGGCCGGGATTCCCTGAATTCCCAACTTCTGATCCCAGCCCTGGCCCACGGTCTTATTGGCGCCCCGGTTGAAATAGTTGTCGACGGAAAAGTTGAAGTGGTTCATCACCGCATTGCTGAGGATATAGTCATGATTCAGGCGAAGCTTCCAGCTGTTCGCCAGCTGGTCCGTAACATGATCTATCGGGTTGGTCTGCGTTTCCCCCCATACAGGCTGAGGAATGCGGCCGACTCCCTGCCAGATTATCCGGTGATTGATCCGCTTGCTGTACATCACCGACAATTTCTGCTTGTCGGAAATGCTGTGGTCCACCTTTATCAGAGGGGAATACACGTTGAGGTAGGGCCATTTGGCAGGCGCCCTCGAAAGAAAGTTGTTTATGACCCCCGGCATGTCAGGGGGCGGCAGATAGGCCATGATCGTTTTCGCGGCGTAGCTGATGCGCTCGGCAGGTATCTTGTTATTGGGGAACGGATCGCGGATGATGGATCCGTCGGCGCCGGTACGTGTCGTCGCCGGATCATATATGGTGACTCCGAGCTCGGAGAAATCGCCTTCCCTCTCCTTGAGCGACGGAACCGTGATCAGATCCCCGCTGGCGCCCATCCTTGAAAAGAAGAGCCCCAGGCTGCCGAAGAAGAAGGTCCGATCCCTGCCGTTATACACCTTGGGAATGACCACCGGGCCGCCAAGGGTGAATCCTCCTTCATTCTGGCGGAAGGGCGTCACCTCCTTGGCAAAAAACTCTTTGGAGTTCAGCGCGCTATTGCCAAGGTGGTCGAAGATACTCCCATGAAGCTGATTGGTGCCCGATTTGATCGTGACGTTCGTGAACCAGTTGCCGAAACCCCCGTATTCGGCATTAAACCCATTGGCCACGACACTGAATTCGCCGACTTGTTCGATGAGAGGAGATATCTCCGAATAGCCGCCCCGGGCGATGCCCCATTCGCTCGCGGCTCCTCCGTCGAGAAAGACCTCCGTGTCTCCCGCCGCGCCGCCGCTCGCGCGGGGCACGAATGAATCGCCCGAAGTGAACCCGGGCAGATTCTGCAGAAGATCCGTGATGGAGCGTTGATAGACCGAAACGATCAGCGGCAACCTCTCCACAGTCGCGGACGGAAGGCCGGTGGAGTTACTGGTCGCCGAAACATCGAGCAGCGGCGCCTCCGCCGTCACAGTCGTTACCTCCGTCACCGATCCGATCTGAAGCACCGCATCCACCCGGACCTGTACCTGTGCCCGGACCTCCACCGGTTCCCGGGAAAAAGTGGAAAAACCCGGTGCCTGAATGACGACCCTGTAGGTAGCCACGGGAAGATTCGGCGCAATATACAATCCCTCGCTGTTTGTGACCAGCTCGTAAGTGCTGTTTGTGGCCGTCTGAATAATCTTCACACTTGCGCCTGGAATGACGGCGCCCGAGGGGTCCTTAACCCAGCCCTGGATGGTCCCGCGATCGATCTGGGCGGCTGAAGGGATCGCTGCACAAAGGACGATTGCAGCACAGAAAAACAACACAGAACATTTCATGTTTCGAAGCATACTTCCCTCCCTTATCCTATGGAGCGCATATAAGGCCATGTTCTTCGGCCGCTTGTACTCCCCGCCATTTCGGAGCCGGCTGGGGAGCCCGCCATCGAAGATCCGCGAGCGGCGGGGCGGCGCAGGGGATCCCCCTGTATACAAGAAGCCCGTCCTCGGCCGTGCTCTGAACAAGACCGCTTTCAACCTCAGATGGGCGATTGCGCCGAAAATAAGAAATCCAAATGAAGTTTTTCCTCATAGCCGCCCTTCTAATAACAACGCCCTTGCGGGTGTCAGAGCGCATGAGCTGCGGATCGCCATCTAAGACAACAGGCATTTTAACCATTAATGAAAAACACGCATTGGCATGTTATTTCCATAATTTGATAATTGTCAAGCATATTTTCTTACATATATTGCTAATATGTAATGTCATATTTTTGAAAAATTAAAGGTTGATGTGGCAAATACCATAGAAAATAGCATTTAATCGGTTGCCCGCTATTAAGAGGGCAAAATGCTTCACCTGGGGCAGGCTTACCAATAGCTTTCCAATATAAAAATCATTGACATAAATTAATCTATATTGATAGTGATTAGAGAGCAAATATGTCATATTCATTTTGCATCAATCCTGTTCCTCTGTTGCGGGAGCTACGATGCCGAAGGAAGCCGGGCTATGAGAAATAAGGTTCAGCTTATCGCTTATGTCGACAGACTGTCCGGTGGAGGCTTCCGCGAATTGAATGATTTATTGAAGGGACCGCTGGAGGGACTTTTCGGCGGAGCGCATCTTTTGCCTTTCTACACGCCCATTGACGGCGCCGACGCGGGATTCGACCCCATCGACCACACCCGGGTGGACGATCGCCTGGGGACCTGGGAAGACGTTGAGGCTTTAAGCGGGACGGTTGAGGTCGTCGCGGACCTTATCGTGAATCACGTGTCCTCGTCCTCGCCGCAATTCCTGGATTTCTCGGAAAAGGGCTCGGCCTCGGAATACGCGGGGATGTTTCTCACTTTCGACCGGGTCTTCCCCCATGGAGCACGCGAATCCGATCTGCTGAACATCTATCGGCCGCGCCCCACGCTCCCCTTCAGTCTTGCGACCCTGGCCTCGGGCGAGAGAAGGATCTTGTGGACTACGTTCAACCCGGAGCAGGTGGATATTGATGTCCGCCACCCCCGGGCGGAAGCCTATCTCGATTCGATCCTGCGCAGGTTTCAGTCCGCGGGCATAAAGATGGTGCGGCTGGACGCCGTCGGGTATGCGATCAAAAAGCCGGGCACCAGCTGTTTCATGATACCGGAAACCTTTGACTTTATCGCCGAGCTCGCCTCGAAAGCCCATGCGCTGGGCATCGAAGTTCTGGTCGAGATTCACAGCCACTATCTCAAACAGATCGAGGTCGCCCGCCGGGTCGACTGGGTATACGATTTCGCGCTGCCGCCGCTGGTCCTGCACGCTCTTTTCACCGGCGACGCGCGGCCGCTGGCCCGCTGGCTTTCCATCAGTCCGCGCAATGCCGTGACGGTCCTGGACACGCACGACGGCATAGGCGTCATCGACGTGGGCGCCGACGCCCGCGGCGCCCCCGGGCTCCGATCGCCGGCGGGAA